>JAYPGZ010000001.1:0-43781 GCA_038127095.1 Candidatus Roizmanbacteria bacterium
CATCTACAAACACTACGTCTTTAACCTGACGCCATAATGGTAGCTTATGAAAGGCCACCCCATCTTGCATCGTAGTGCCACGTGCAGCGTCAACAACTTCCATAGGTAACAGTTCTTCTGAAAGGTTTTTATTTTGCTTATTGAATGTTGCAATGTCTTCATGAGCTGCATAGGTACAGTCGTCTGTAGTTAGGAATTTACTTTCTCCAGCTTCAGATTCAACAACAAATTCATGACAGTAATCTCCGCCAATATAGCCGTTATCCGATTCAACAACAGTTGTTGCAAGTCCAAGACGATTAAAAATGGTTGTGTATGTGTCCCACATTTTTTGATACTCTTTTTTAAATGCTTCTTCTGAAACGTCGAACGAGTAAGCATCTTTCATCATAAATTCCCGAACACGCAAGAGTCCTCCTCGAGCACGCATTTCATCTCGAAATTTAGTTGAAAATTGATATAAATTTAACGGTAAATCTCTATAGCTTAATTTGAATTTACGTACTAAATCTATAATCATTTCTTCTGCTGTACCGCCTAGAACAAATTCAGATCCACCGCGATCTTTAATCTTCATAAGTTCAAAACCAACCGAAGATGAACGGTTCGTTTCTTGCCATAGTTCTAGTGGGTGTAAAACCGGAGAAACTAATTCCTGCGCACCTGTTTTATCCATTTCTTCCTTAATAATAGCCTGAATTTTTTGATGCACTTTCAAGCCTAAAGGAAGTAAATAATAACGTCCCGCGCTGCTTTCACGAATAAAGCCCGCACGATAGAGTAATTGATGAGAAATAAGTGTAGCCGAGGCGGGTGTTTCTTTAATTGTTTTCGGAAAGAGGTGTGCGTACTTCATGCTTCATATTATACCCTAGTTTATCTAAAACGATACCTACAGTTTCCATTGGACCACATTTTGCAGTATCGATAACCACATCAAAATAGTTCGGATCCCAAAAATCATAATCTCCATATATTTTTTTCCATTTCATAATATTTTGACGTTCACGAATTTGAATAAAATGTTTTGCTTCTTTCATGGAAAGCAAGTCTCTATTTGAAACTCGATCTATACGAATGCCGAAATTTGAACAAACAAGTAACACGCGTAGTGTGTTGGGTATGCTTCGCGCAATAAATCCTGCAAGCCACGCTTCATACACTAAGTGTTTCTCTTTAGATAAAACATCTTGTGTCATTTTCTCAATAGAGCGTTCATGTTCATCGGTGTGGGCGGTTGTACCGTGGTCGTATTCTAGTAGGCCGAGCGAGACGTCGTATTCCCGTTGAATAGTACCAACGTTAATGTACTTCCAATTCAGTGTGTGGCTTAAATGTTTTGAAAGTGTTGATGTACCTACTCCTGCTTTTCCAGAAACAGTTATTTTGTCGTATTTCACCGTAATTAGAGTAATTTAATAATATCGTTGATAGTAATGAGGATAATGAGAGAAAGAAGCGCACCAAAACCAATCATGTTCATTTTTCTTTCAAATTCCGGATTGATAGATTTTCGTGTAATACTTTCATATAAAACAACCGCCGCACGGCCACCGTCGAGAGCTGGAAATGGCAAGATGTTTATAAGCGCCAGCGATAGGCTTAAAACACCTAATAAATTAAGCACATTCACAACGAGCTGTTTTCCTGAGTTTTTCAGAATCTGATCTACATACCCGAATATTCCTACTGGGCCAGATACAACCTGAGAAACAGGTCCAACAGATTTCTTTTCAAAGGAGCTTGCAATAAGCGAACCGATAACATGAGCATTATATGCCGTTAAATTGTATGAGTGTTGTAGTCCGGCTGTTAATTTTGTTGCGGAATAATCGAGTGATGTGGCTGGTACTAATGATACGCCAATAATGTTTCTTTTTTCTTCTTTGTCGTAATATGGTGTAACGGTAACCGTTTTGGTTTGACGGCTATAAAAATCTTCTGTTTCGACTAAAACTTGTGAATTTTTGGCCGTATTAATAACAGTGGTTAAACTTTTTGCGTCACTAATATAGAACCAATTGTCTGAGCCTTTAATTTGTACACGAGTTACAATGTCGCCCGCTTTAAGTGAGGTTTTAGACGCTGGAGTTTTTTCGAGTATGCCTGCAATAACGGTGACTGGTTGTGATTGTCCGAAACGGAATGTGTAATCGTCAAGAAGCAAAATAGGATCAGAAACAAAGTTTGTCGAGCTTAATAGGCCATAAAAAATTGTAATTGCCAAAAGGACGTTCATAATAACGCCTGCCGTTAGAATGAGTAGTTTAACATGCGCTGGTTTTCGGGAAAACGTACGATCTTTGTCTTTTTCCGTTAAATGGACTCCTTTTAGTTGTGATTCTTCTTCTCCTAGTACTTTAACAAAACCACCTATTGGAAGCCAGTTGATACTGTATATTGTTTCTCCGAATCGTTTGCCCCACATTCGAGGAGGAATTCCAAATCCGAATTCTTCAACCTTTACACCATTCTTTTTTGCGGCAATAAAATGACCAAATTCGTGAATAACCACCAATATGCTGAGGATTAGTAAAAATACAAAAAAAGATAGCATGTGTTTTAAGGTTATACTTCCATCAATTCTCGGTCTTTCTTCTCTTTCATCTCGTCCAATCGAGCGGAATGTTCTTGAGTAATTTTATCGATTTCTTTTTCACCAGCGAATTTTTCGTCTTCTGTAATTGCTTTGTCTTCAAATAATTGTTTTACTTGTTTTCGAGCATCATCGCGAGCGCCTCGAAGTGCATTTTTTGATTCTTCAATTTTGACACTGACCATTTTTTGATATTTCAAACGTTGGTCTTGAGAAAGTGCGGGAATAGTAATATGAATCGTCTTTCCATCTACCCGAGGGGTAAGTCCTAAGGGTGAAGCTAAGATAGCTTTTTCAATGTCTTGTACGGTTGCAGGATCAAATGGATTAATAAGGAGTGAGCCAGGACCAGTAATAGAAACAGTTGCCAGTTCCTGCATTTTTAATTTACTAGTTCCACCATATGCCAAAATAGTTATGCTTTCAAGGATTGCTGGCGATGCCTTGCCGGTACGAATACTCAAAAGTTCTTCCCTGCAATACTCTATTGATTTTTCAAATTTTTCCTTAAGTGATTTATAAATAGTGTCCATGATTAGGAGTATTTATAGCATATTTGCAGAATAAATGCAAAACGTTCTGAAATGCAATGAGCACAAACAAGCTGAAGATATCTATGTGAAGACGAGTATAAGCGTGAAGCCGCTCATTACCCGAGTTAACAAATACGAGTCAAGTGTAGTCGGGAATTAGATCTCAAATCGCGTAAACTCTCCTAAGGTAATGTTTTCGCCGATCTTGAGAATGTTTTCCTTTATAAGCGCGTCAATTGTTTTTCCTGGCTCACGGATTGATTCTGATTCTAACAGTGCTTTTGCATCTTTGGGATTGAGGAATGCAATGTGACTAGCAATATGTTTGCCTAAATCTTCAAAATCAGAATTCTTCGCTACAAAATCGGTTTCGCAATTCAACGATACTAATACCCCGATTTTCTTATTATGATGAATGTAGGAAAAAATAGCACCTTCTTTAGTTGCGCGGTCTCCTTTTGATGCAGCTTTTTCGACGCCCCATTCTTGTAATAGTTTTTTTGCTTTATCTAAATCATTACCAGCTTCATCAAGCGCTTTTTTGCAAAGACTAAATGAAACGCCGGTTTCTTCTCGTAGTTGTTTGAGTTTTTGAGTGTCCATATTATGCTGTTTTTGGTGTAGTGCTTTTTTTACCTTGACCTTCAAGGTACGCACCAATAATTTCATTAACTATAAAGGTTACACTTGAAATGGCATCGTCGTTTGCCGGGATTGGATAGTCGACCAAATCTGGATTTGTATTTGTATCAACCATTGCTATGGTTGGAATGTGTTCCATACGTGATTCCAATACAGCATTATTTTCCTTTTTAATATCAATTAAGAATAGTGCATCAGGAGTTTTGGTTAAATTAGCTACTCCTCGGTAAATTTCGGAGATTCGATTTAATTTCTTTTCAAGTGCTGTTCTTTCATGTTTCACATATTGATTCCAATCGCCATTTTCTTTTTCTACCGAAAGCGTATTCATTTTTTTTATATTCTGTGAAATCGCTCCAAAGTTAGTTAAGAAACCTCCAACCCATTTGTTTGCTAAGTAAGGAATATTGTTTTGCTCACATAATTGAGCAACAATTTCCTTGGTTTGTTTTTTTGTAGCTACTACCAAAAGGACTTTGCCATTTTTTCCAAGTTCAAAAGCATATTGCTTTGCTTCTTCCAAAAGTTGGGCGGTCTGGAATAAGTCGATAATAGAAGTACCACTTTCAATCTGGTATATGTATTGTTTAGAACGAGGATGTACTTTAAAGGCTTTGTGACCCAAATGTACACCATGCGCTATTAAGTCTTCTGGGGTTGTGTTTTTCATATTTTCATTCTCTTTAATATTGCCTTGTGGGCAATCCGCCGCATTCGTGCCGACTATAATCGGAAGAGAATTTTGAATGCGTGAGTAATTAAATAACTGAGAGTATTGTACCATGTGTACGAAAGAAGTACAAGGGAAAACGTTACTGCTGAACTGGGGTGCTAGAAAGATAGGGTTTTATTAATTTCCAGGTGTCGGCAAAGCTTGATGTGAACATTTCAGGGTATTTAATCAGTAAATCATCAATATGCGAAAGCGTAAACCATTTTACATCTACAACCTCGTCGTTTTGCAGGAGAAAGTCATCCTCTTTTGCCTCGTAAGTATAGATAAATGATTGTGCAAAGTACCTTCGAGTACCTTGGTTAAATTTAAGTGGGCCTTTTTGGAGCCGTTCAGGCATAATGGTAAGTCCGAGTTCCTGTTTTGCTTCTTTTATAACATTACTCACGTACGACTCGTCATACTCGATAGTTCCCGCTGCGCTTGGACCCCATTTACCCGGAGAGTTTTTCTTTTTAAATGATCGTTGAGAAAGGAGTACCCGATCTTTCCCATCACTGATCCACAAGGTAGCCGCACTATATATATCGTCTGGATGCAGATCTGTTCGTGCTTTTCGACCAATAACCTTATTATCGGTATCGACAATTGCAATGAGTGCCATAATCAATCGAGTTTCAAAGATTTTATGTATTCACGCAGAGCACCGTTGACATCGGGGTGCTGCAATGCAAGATCGATAACAGTCTTCATGTATTCAACTTTATTTCCTGTATCGTAATATTTACCGTTCTCAATTTCGCATGCGTAAACTGGGTATCCTGATTGAATCAATACATCAATTGCTTCTGGTAAGTATATTTCTCCACCATGACCTGGTTTTTGTTGGCGCAAAATGTCAAATATTTGTGGAGGGAGAATATATGCACCATGAGTAGCTAAATTAGATGGTGCTTTATCTGGATCTGGTTTTTCTACAATTTTATTAATCTTGTAAATATTACCTTCAACCGGATCGACCTGAGCAATACCGTAGCGTTTTAAATCGTCTTTATTAGGAATACGTACAGCGGAAATAACTGCTCCGCCATATTTTTCATACACTTTCATCATTTGCGAAAGTCGTGGAGGTGTACTTCGGATAAATTCATCGCCCCACATAACAGCAAACGTTTCATTTCCAATAATAGGGGCTGCGGTAAGGACCGGTGTTCCATTTCCATACATTCCCTTTTGGCGAATGTAAATAAAATTTGCCATATCGGCAATTTTTTGTAAGTCGTCAATCATGTGCTCTTTATGTCCGAGCTTAAGGTTGTTGATCAGATCAGCGTTTGGAGTGTCGAAATGATCTTCTATTGTGCGTTTACTGTATCCAGTAACAATAATCACATCTTCAATTCCCGATTCAACTGCTTCTTCTACAACATATTGAATAACTGGTTTATCAACAATAGGAAGCATTTCTTTTGGAATTGCTTTTGTTTGAGGTAAAAAACGTGTGCCAAAACCAGCTGCCGGGATAACCACTTTTCGTATTTTCATATGTGTATTAATTATTAATTACAGGCAACCGAAACGGGGTTGCCAATGGTAACGCCTTTTGAAACTGCAGAAATCTGCGCAACACCTGCGCTTGTACATGTAAGAAAGAAGTTTGCAATTCCGCTCGTGTCGGTTGAAACTTCAGTAGGGGTAATTGTTCCAACGGTAGTGGTGACAGAAACTGGAGTATTTGTAATACCGCTTCCGTCTTCTGCACGGACGAACACTGAAATAGTTGCTTTGTCGGTCCCATTTGCGTTAATATCACGTGCGCTTGAAAATAATGTTGATTTAGTGGCTGAAGCAACTGCTGTTCGGGCCCGAATTTGTTTAATATCGCGGCCAAAAAATACATTTACTGCAAAAAGTCCAAAAACTAAGGAAAATATGCCTACCAGACCCATAAATTTATTGTCTATTTTATCCATGTTTTGTTTATAACACCAGGTTAATTAATTGTCAAATCGAGTATTCAAGAACTGACTGGCAGCTTTTACACAGTTTTGTTCAACTTGTTTTTGAGTACCAGACGCATCAATCAGTGCAAAAGAACGCTTTTCTCCCCTTTTTTGCGAAAGTGCTGGAAGCGATAAATAGAGTCGTTGTCTATCGAGATGATGTTTAATACTTCCGTTGTCCCACTTTGTATTATCTCTGGAACCTTGATCATTTGCCATGCGTTTTTTGAGTGTTTCTTCGAAAATTGTTTCCGGAATATACAATAATAGAGTCAAATCTGGAAAAAATGTTCCGACAAATGATTGTTCGAGTTTGTGAATTGTCTCCATAGGTACCCCTGCTTCTAGTCCCTGATATACTCGTGTTGAATCAAGATAGCGATCAAGAATAACAACTGCATTTTTTTCTTTATGTTGTCCGATATGTGGCTTGATTACTTCATCAATATTTATTTTTCGTCCTTTATTAAAAAGTCGAGCTAACTGAAGTGGACTTGCTCCTTGTTCTAGTTTCGAGAATATTTCCTTGCGTAGTTGTTCGCCTTTGGGAGTGCCGCCAGGTTCGCGGCAGACCAGTGTGTCAAAGCCTCTTTCTTTAAAAAAAGCTGTGATTGAAGGTATTGCAACCGATGTTTTACCTACGAATTCTCCACCTTCAATAGTTATTATATAGCCCATGTCAAAAAGCAATTGTACCACCTTTTTTTACGGTACCCGCAAGTATAGATTGTGCAATTTTGTTTTCGACTTCGTCGCGGATAATGCGGGCCATGTTTCGAGCGCCAAATTTTGGATTATAGCCTTTGGTAACAAGCTGCTCAACAAATGCATCAGTTACGGTGATTGTTACGCCTTGTTTTTCTAGAACTTCTTTTGAAATTGAATCGAGCATGCGTTTTGCCAAAATACGAATGTTTTCACCATCGAGCGATTTGTAAATGATTACGTCATCGAAACGGTTCAAAAATTCTGGATTGAATAGCTTTTTCTCTACTAAATGATCAATAAGTGATGTTGTGGCGCCGCTATATACAAAATCAGCTCCAGCGTTTGACGTTGCAATCACCATTAAATTTCTGCAATCTACTCGTTTTCCAAAGCCGTCGGTAAAATATCCTTCGTCAAGAAGAGAAAGAAAAATATTAAGCAAATTTTTATCAGCCTTTTCTATTTCATCGAGAAGTAATACACCATACGGTTGCTGGCGAATTGCCTGTGTTAAGAGTCCTGGCTCATTAGTTGTACTTGATCCAATAAGCTGTGGTATGTTGTTGTTTGACTGGTACATAGACATATCAAACCGTATCATTTTATCGGGACCATCAAAAAATACTGAAGCGAGTGCTTTTGCCGTTTCTGTTTTTCCCACACCCGTTGGGCCTAAAAATAAAAAGCTTGCTAACGGTTTTTTTCGTGTTTTGCCAATAACAAAGGATTTGCGAAGTGCTCCTGCAAGTTTGTTTGTGGCTTCTGTTTGGGCAATAACACGTGAGGCTAATGATTTTTCCAGATCGAGTAATTTTGTTTTCAATTTGTCATTTATCTCCATAGGAACATGTGTTTTTTGTTCCAATAAATCGGTAATTACTTGAGGAGTTACAATGCTTTTGTTTTGACTTCGCACGGTAGAACACGCGGTGTCCAGTAGGTCAATTGCTTTTTCTGGAAATGGAATATTTGTAATATAGTAATCGCTTTTTGAAATACACTCAACAACGGTTTCATACGGAATTGTTACGTTATTGCGACGTTCGAATTGTCGTATTTCTCCCAATAATATCGCCTGTGCTTGATCTTTGGAAACTTCTCCGATGTCGATCTTTTCAAATGTTTCATTCATTTTATCGTTTTTGAAAAGATATTTTTCGTAGTTAAAGGGGTTTGTTATGCCAATGAATTGAATTTTATCGTGGAGTGCAAATTCATTAATTGCAGATGAAAGATCAATGCGTCCTTCTTCGCTGGACACATACTTATCAATTTCGTCTATTAAGATAATAATATTTTTTGCTTGAGCTGCTTCGGTAAATAAGTCTTTCATGATTTTTTCACGAGTTTGTTGATCGGTTGATTGGGCTAAGACTTTTTCCATATCAACTTTTAGTATTCTTTTATATGCAAGAATTGGATTTGAAGACCCTTCAAAAATTCTTTTTGCTAGTGCTTCAACCACTGTGTGTTTCCCTACTCCTTCAGGTCCTACTAGAACCACGTTTGCTTCATTCGATTTTGCCAGAATTTGTTCTATTTGCATAATTTCCTTCTCGCGCGCAATAAGGTTTTTGGAGTGATCAAATGCCAAGGTAAGTTCGGTAACGTACTTGTCTAATGTGGGAGTATAGCCTGCGCTAAAGTTACGGCCAAGCGGAGGGCTATTCATTAAGCGCTTAAGGTCATACCACGGGCGGTTATATAGACTTGTTTGTTGTAGTTGATCAAACCACGCTCCCACCGCTTCTTTTGTTTGTTCGGTCAAGCTGTGCGCTTCAATAAACGCACTTCTTTTGTTTTGCAATCGTTGCTGCTCGGATTCCTGAGAGCTTTGGAGCATGTACATAATTGGAAGCAGCATGTTAAACCCAATATATAGTGCCGGTAGCAGCAAAACGAACATAACTTGCAGTGTTAAATAACCACCGATCAGTGTTGCTCGTGCTCCGGCGCCAATGAGTCGTGAAATTACATTAAAACTTAACCGATTTGCCCATTCGTTTAGTGAAAATCCCAGCGATTCTTTTTTTTGACTTATATTTTTCCAGGGTGCAAAAAGCGTGCGTAGGAGTGTGCTAACTGAAAAGAAATGAGGGAGGAATATGAATAAATTCGCAACCGCAGTGTAAAAGTGGCTGTTTTTTTCACGGGCAAACTGCCCAAAACTTGGGTTCATGTAGTTTCATTCTAACTGAATATGAAAAAGGATTTCAAGCGAATGCAGAATCGTGATGTTTTGTTGACTGGAGAATCTTATGCCTTTGTGTATATGACAAAAGAATATCCGTCATGATCTTCCCTACTTTGTTCGTTCCATTTTGACGAATCAATCGTTGGAAAATATGAATCGCCCGGATATTCTTGATGAATATGGGTAATAATCAAACGATCTGCATAGGAAAGTGCCTGTTCATACAGTGAAGCTCCCCCAATTATATATACATCTTCAGAATGTTTTTGTAATGCTTCATCAAGCGAAGTGTACTTTTCAACGTCAATTGGTATTTGGTAGGAAGTGTTTCTTGTTATAACTACTGATTTTCTATTGGGAAGCGGTTTTCCAAGACGATTAACAATTGATTCATACGTCTTTCGACCCATAATTACTGTATGGCCAGTTGTAATTTCCTTAAAGTGCTTTAAATCTTCTGGAAGGTACCATGGAAGATTGTTTTTGGAACCTATTACATTATTTTTTGCGACTGCAGCGATTATGGTGATCATTATATTGCGATTGGTGCTTTTATGCTTGGATGCGATTCATATCCTTCAAGCGTAAAATCTTCAAGCTTAAATTTAAATATATTGGTTACCTTAGGGTTAATAACCATTTTTGGAGCTTTAAATGGTTTTCGTTTAAGCTGTTCTTTTACCTGTGTTATGTGATTTGAATAAATATGTACGTCACCAAATGTATGTATGAATTCTCCGGGTTGCAAGCCACAAACTTGGGCGACCATTAGTGTGAGGAGTGCATATGATGCGATGTTAAATGGAACTCCTAAAAACAGATCGGCGCTTCTTTGATACAGTTGGCACGACAGTTTTCCATTTAATACATAAAATTGGAAAAGCGAGTGACACGGTGGAAGGCCTGCAATTGCCATTTCTTCAATGTCGGCTACATTCCATGCAGAAACAATTAGTCTGCGATCGTGTGGATTTTTCTTAATCTTCTCAATAACTTGTGAAATTTGATCAATAGATTTTCCGTTAGGAGTTTTCCACCTACGCCATTGAACTCCGTATACTGGTCCGAGTTCTCCCCATTTTTTTGCAAACTTATCGTCAATTTTAATTTTCTCTATAAATTCTTCCTTTGAAAGCGGTTTTTTGTTTTTTGATACATAATAACGATATGGCCAATCGTCCCAAATATGCACATTGTTTTGTGCAAGATATTGTAAGTTAGAATCTCCCTTTAGGAACCAAAGAAGTTCTACAATAATTCCTCGTAAGAACATTTTTTTTGTTGTTAGGAGTGGAAATCCTTTTGAAAGATCAAATCGCATTTGTCGCCCGAATACGCTTTTGGTTCCTGTGTTTGTTCGATCATCTTTATATTCGCCATTCTTAAGAAGGTCTTTGAGAAGATCTAAATACGGTTGTTCAAGCACGTTTTTCATATTACCCGGTTGTTCCAAAGCCTCCGCGCGATTTCGCGCTCATATTGGTAACTTCTTTAAATGAGTCTGCTTTTGTAATTTTTACCAATACTGCCTGGGCAATGCGTTCTTCTTTTTCAACAATTACATCTTTTTTAGTAAAGTTTAAAACGCTCATTTTCAACTCATCATCATCACCGCAGTAATCTTGATCGACTACACCGGTAAATACCAGTAACCCCTTTTTTCGTGCGGTTGAGCTTCGAGTGGTGAGCATAAGAAAATGTCCCTTTGGTGTTTTTACAACAAAATTGGCTGGAATAAGTGTGGGGGTAAACGGTGGAATTACTGTTTTTTCACGAGCATATAAATCGAATGCTACGGCTCCACTGGTGTGATATTCGGGCAACGGGAGCGATGTGTCGATTCGTTTGATTTTAATTTTCATAGTACATCTTTTACAATTTTACTAACTGTTGGGCCTTTTTGATTTAAGTATTTTGCACCTTTTTTCTTGTAATACGGCATGCTGCTGGGTGTAGAAAGTTTTTCGAATGTCATGGCACAAATACGCATTCCTGGGTAAAGGGCCACTGGCATTATTCCAATATTACCAAGTTCAAGGGTTAGTTGTCCTCTCCAGCCTGGGTCGAACATAGGTGCGGTGGAGTGAATCACGATTCCAAGTCGCCCCAGAGAAGAGCGTCCTTCTACCCTACCGACTAAATCATCGGGGAGTTCTACTCGTTCAATGGTAGTTCCAATGACAAATGAATTTGGATGCATAATGAATTTGTCACCTTTTTTTACTCGGATTGTTCGGGAAGGGATTTGAAGGTTTTTGTCGTGTGGGTCAAGGAGTGCAAATTTTGAATTTTCAAAAATTGAGAATGTGTCGCCAAGTCGAAAGTCTATGGAACATGAAGAAAGTTGGGTTTCAAGATTAGGTTTTGGAGTAATACGGATGTATTTTGAAGCGAGGGATTTTTTAATATCAACATCTGAAAGTATCATGATCAAGAGGCAGTATATATAGTTGTTTGAAAAAAGGCAAGAGTAAAGTATAATTAGGGGTGTAAATAGGGTGTGTGGCTCAGTGGTAGAGCGCGTTCCTGATAAGAACGAGGTCCCAAGTTCGATCCTTGGCACACCCACACCCCTTCGCCCCAAAAAAAATGGGGCTACGGTAGGTGCACAGCGTCCAAGAATAGAAAGTCTTCATATTAGTATAGAAGGGGTGCCCCAGCGTAACTTGAGTGCTAGCGAGAAGAGAAGTGGGGCATCAAACTAGTCTTTTATTTCTAAATGCGAATCCTGAGTGTGTTTTAAGATAAGCTTCAAAGTCTAATGCCTTTTGCTTATTGGTAAATGCTGCATAAAAAACTAATTCTAAGGGTCTATAGTTCTTAGTTGAGAAAACTTTTCCATAGCGATGAGTTTGTACGCGCATTTTGAGATTAGATGAATATCCGTGATAATATGTACCGTTTGAAAGCTGTAAGATATACGCGTAATACATTACAGGAATTTAACAAATACGTCTGGGTTTGTCTACGGACTAGAAGTCACAAAAATAGTCGTTTGGATTATTAGGAAAATATATTTTTTGCTTTATACCTGTGGACCTGGGGGGAATCGAACCCCCGCCCCCGCAATGCGAATGCGGTGTTTTACCACTTAACTACAGGCCCGGTGCATATATTATACAAGGAGATTCTTCGCTGCGCTCAGAATGACAGAAAATAAAGGAAATATGGAGATTCTTCCTACCTGCCGGCAGGCATGGCGCTGCGCTCAGAATGATAAACAAATGGAAGATATACGGAGATTCTTCGGTCGCTTCGCTCTCTCAGAATGACGATCTGTTAACAATATAGATGTGGTGGAAAGTAATACCCATTGTTTTACTTTCCGGGTTTTATTAACTTTTTCGAACTAACAGTTCAAAAAAATTAGAAAGGAGGTGATTCACCCGCTCCTTCCAGAACGAGTACCTTGTTACGACTTAGCCCCCATCGCCGAATTTACCCTCTCCCGCTACGCAGGATTCGGGTACTCCCGACTTTGTTGGCTTGACGGGCAGTGTGTGCAAGAGACAAGAACGTATTCACCGCGGTATAGCTGACCCGCGATTACTACTAATTCCAGGTTCATGAGGTCGAATTTCAGACCTCAATCCCAACTGAGGGCCAGTTTAATGGAGATTAGCTACACCTTACGGCGTCGCAACTCTTTATTATGGCCCATTGTAGCATGTGTGTAGCCCAGGGCATAAGCATCATGCTGACTTGACGTCTGCTTCTCCTTCCTCCCCTGCGGTTAGCAAGGGCAGTCTCCTGAGACACTTGTAACTCAGGACAAAGGTTGCGTTCGTTGTCCCACTTAAGGGCACTCCTCACGGAACGAACTGACGACAGCCATGCAACAGCTTTGTAAGCGTGCTTGCGCAGGTCCCGACTTTCATCGGGATTACATCTTACATGTCGAACCCTGGTGAGGTGCTTCGGTTTGTATCGAATTAAACCACATGCTCCACTAGTTGTGTGTCTCCCCGCCAATTCCTTTTAGTTTCAGCCTTGCGACCGTACTCCCCAGGCGGCTCGCTTAACGCGTTAGCTTCGCCACACCTATCCATATAAATACAGACAGATGCAGCCAGCGAGCATCGTTTACGGCTGGGACTACCCGGGTCTCTAATCCGGTTCGCTCCCCCAGCTTTCGTGTCTCAGCGTCAGTTATCTTCCAGAAATCCGCCTTCGCCACTGGTGTTCTTCACCGTATCAACGCATTTCACTACTCCTCGGTGAATTCCGATTTCCCTAAAGAAAACTCTAGTCTAACAGTATCTCGTCCCGGAATATGGTTGAGCCATATTATTTGAAACAAGACTTATTAAACCGCCTACACACTCTTTACGCCCAATCACACCGGATAACGCTTGTGTCCCACGTATTACCGCCGCTGCTGGCACGCAGTTAGCGGACACTTTCTAGTAAGGTACCGTCAAATCGCCCATAGGGCGATCTTCTTCCCCTACCACAGTAGTTTACACTCGATTAGAGCGTCGTCCTACACGCGGTGTCGCGTGGTCAGGGTTTCCCCCATTGCCAACTATTCCTAATTGCTGCCACCCGTAGGTGTGGAGCCCGTGTCTCAGTGCTCCTCTGTCCGGCCATTCTCACGAACCGGATAACCGTCATAGACTTGGTAGGCCGTTACCCCACCAACTATCTGATAGTCCGCACACCGCTCCTCCGCCGGATAGTTACATCCTTTACTCGTATCTTGCGATACGAGACTATCGAGTATTAGCCACGCTTTCGCGTGGGTATTCTCAAGTAGAGGGTACGTTTGTACGTGTTACTCAGCCGTCCGCCACTATTCTGGATTGCTCCAGAACCGTTCGACTTGCATATCTTAGGCACACCGCTAGCGTTCATCCTGAGCTAGGATCAAACTCTTAAATAAAATTTTTAATAAAAAATTTTAGAAAAAATAATACCTCGCCGTTCAAGCGTCACCTGTTACAGTGTCTGCCCTACTTGGCTTAATATTTTGTAGAAAACTAAACTAGTTTTTCCACCACATCCATATTGTTAACGTGCGCGAAACAGAACAAAAACTCTCGAATGTTTCGAAGTAGGTAAATTATATACGGCGCAGGCTGGAATTGCAAGGGGGAATGCCATGTTCAGAATAATGCAATCCGGCATGCTAGTTAAGCATGATATAATCAATTCATGCGTACCGATACACGAGCTGCTGGAATTGTAATCAAAGACTCTTCGGTTCTGTTAATGGAACGAAAAACTGATACTGATCATTATTTTGTATTTCCAGGTGGTGGTGTAGAAGAAGGAGAAGATCCGCAGGATACGGCTGTTAGAGAACTTGCAGAAGAAACATCGATTGAAGTTGTCTTAGATAGACTTATTTATAAAGTAACTTACTTCGAAAAACGACCCGAGCGTAATACGCAATTGTTTTATTTGTGTAAATATATTTCAGGTGAACCGAGCCTGCATGAAGCTTCAGAAGAGCTTGCATATATGAACGCCGGTAATGGTGTGTATATTCCCCAGTGGGTTCCATTAAACCGCATACAATCATTGACTCTATACCCATTTTGGATTCGAGACCGATTAGTTGCCGATGTGAAGGATAATTTTAATGGTGCTCCGTTTGAAGTAAAACTGCATGTTACTGAATAAGTAGTGGATTCTATCTTATTACAACTCGTTCCAAACGTTCCTTGTTTCCGAGTAATTTTAAAATACCGTGAATCGTTGCATCTTGTGGGTTTTCGGGAACATTTACCGGAATTTTAATATCTTGCATGATGTATTTATCAATATCGGGAACATTTGCCAGACCTCCGGCAAGTGTAATTCCGTTTTTTACGATACCGTCGACCACTTCTGGCGCAACTGTTTCAAGCATATCTTTAATTCCGTCAACTATGCTATTAAAACTCGCGATAAGAGCCTCTCGAACATCTGCAGATGTAACTCGTATCGATCGTGGTAGGCCATTTTCAAGCGATTTTCCCCGCACAGTAAGCACTTTTTTTTCATCATTAAAACTCATGAGTCCATTTTTCAGTTTTTGAGCTGTCGATTCTCCGATAACCATTCCATATTTCAAGTGAATGTAGTTCTTGATAATGGTGTCCATGGCAAGGCCTCCGGCACGCATTGTTTTAGAAGCAACGATACCTCCGGTGGTAACTATCGCCATTTCTATTAGACCAGCGCCCATATCAATAATAAAAGCTGGATCGTTTGAAAAAACGGGTAGGTCTGCCCCGTAGCCGGTGGCTATTGATTTTTCAAGAATTCGTACGCTCCCAGCACCTGCCTTTATAAGTGCTTCTTCAATTGCTCGTTGTTCAACTTCTGTTGCTGAAGCTGGAACGGTGGTGTAGGCAGTATATTTTGATTTAAATAAACGATTCTTAAAGAAGAAAGGATGAACAGCTTTTTCAAAGAATCTCTCTAAGAGTTGAACCGATGAATCAAAATCAGAAATAATAGCGTAGTCAACAGGATGTATTATTGAAATAAACGAAGGCGCTTTCCCAAATATCTCATATGCTTCATTTCCAAAGAAAATATACTCATTGGTACGATTGTTTAAGCCAATAAAAGTAGGTTCACGTAATACAACTCCTTTCCCAAAAATTGCTATGCGTGTTGTTGTGGTGCCAAAATCTACCGCTATGCTATTTGCATTCAAAATTGAGTTCGCATTTTTACGTAATTGAGTTAGTATTGATTTCATAGGTAGTATATAATGTACATAATTGAGTATGAAAACGCGTATCAATCGACTTTTCTTTCTTTGCTACAAGCTTCTTTTTCTGATTACTCCCCTATTAATGTACCACAAAACCTCTGAACTTTTTGAGTTTAATAAGATGCTTTTTATTTATGCGATTACAGGGAGTGTGTTATCGTTATGGCTTTACGAGTGGATTGGAACGGGTAAATTTGTATTTAAGCGCACAGTGTTTGATAAATTTTTGTTGCTTTTTGTAGGTGCTCAAACGCTGGCAACCGTATTTTCAATCGACAGACATACATCGTTTTTTGGCTATTATGGTCGATTCGACGGCGGGTTATTGTCGATTTTCGCATTCGTCGTTCTTTACTATGGTTTAGTTTCGCACATTGATCAATTTCAAGAATATGTCGATGATGCCGTGCATACATTATTGCATTATTCACTCGCATCATCATTTTTAGTTATCATTTGGGGACTTACTGGAAAGTTGGGTTACGATTTAACGTGCTTACTGTTTACAGGACAATTGAATAATGCATGTTGGACCGAGCAGTTTAATCCTTCAGTTCGCATGTTTTCAACACTCGGACAGCCGAATTGGCTCGGTGCGTATTTAAGCGTCACATTTTTTATGAGTTTGTATTATGCGGTAGCACGTAGGAGAATGGTGTATGGTGCTTTGAGCGTCTTGAGTTTTATCGCGATACTTTTTACTCGAAGCCGATCTGCTTTACTTGCAGTTTTGCTAGGGCTTGCGGGGTACGCAACGCTCTATTTCTGGGCTAAGAAAGATAAAAAAGATCGCCAAATTGCGGTGTTATTTATTGCGACGCTTTTGGTTGGATGTGTAGTATTTAAAACAGGTATTGCTTCCATTGATCGATACCTTCCGTCACTTGAAAAAACACAGAATGTTGCCCCGCGTGAAGGAAAGACCGGCGGTACTGAGTCGTTTGAAATTCGCAAAATTGTATGGGAAGGAGCTGTCGCTTTGGGCTTACGACATCCTGCTTTAGGAACCGGTCCAGAAACGTTTGCTTACGCATACTATTTTACTCGACCAGCTGCTCATAATAATACTTCTGAGTGGGATTTTATTTATAACCGGGCACATAACGAATTTTTGAATATTCTTGCAACGAGTGGATTTATTGGGCTTGGATCATATTTATTATATGTAGGTGTGGTGTATGGATACTTTTTGGTATATCTTATTCGTCGACGAAAGCACGATGATCATTTCTATTTTGTGAGCACCATGCTCATAGCCTATTCAACAATTCACGTAACGAATTTCTTTGGATTTGCTACGACTACCATTAGTATTTACTTTTATTTAATCCCTGCACTGCTTTTTGCGTTTACCTGGTTAAAGCAAGAGCGCGTGCTTCCAGCGTATGTTGCGCACAATAAGAAAAAAGCCCAGTATGTTGGTGTGCTGACATGTATATTTGGAGCAATATTTGTATTCAGCTATTTATTAGCCGATATTCATTATGCGCTAGGTGATAACTATTTGAAAATTCAGGAATATGAAAAGTCGCGCATGTATTTGGAGCGAGCACTAATGTTACGAGCGGAACCAGTTTATCAAGACAAGCTTTCTGGCGTCTATGCAAACTTGGCATTTTTAGCATCGTTTGATCAAGGATCTCAAAAAACTAAAAATGACCAGATAAAGAAACTTATTGCTCAATCGGAAGCTATGAGTGATAAAGCGCTTGCGGCAAGTGCCTACAATCCTGTTTTTTGGAAAACACGTGCTAAAAACCTGTATTTGTTTTATCAAATTACTCTTGATCCAGCATATTTTGCTTTAAGTGACAAAGCGGTAGATGCAGCTCAGGTACTTGCTCCTACTGATCCTAAAATTTTATATTCTCGTGCAGTGTATTACTTAGCAAAATTCGACAATGAGGAATTAAAAGATAAAGCACGCGCAAGACAGTCGCTTGCCGACCGAGGATTGACTTCAGTAAATCGTGCGATTGAAATGAAAACGGATTATCGCGATGCTTATTATGTACGTGGCTTGATTCTTAAAAAACTTGGTCGTAAAGATGAAGCTATTGCAGTGTTTCAGTATATGCTTAATACGTTTGATAAAAACGATGAAGAGGTACAGCGAGAACTGAAGAGTTTCTAGTATGCTATAATAGCCTGCTATGACAGGATTTGCAGAACGTGAAGCATCATATTTACGAAGAGAACGGGAAGGCTTAATGGGGCAGTCGACTTTAGCAGCCGCTCGTTATGTAATGAAACGAAATAAGGGAATTGATGCAGTTTATTTGAGGATATTCGACTATACACCCAATGTTACTGATAACCCCGAAGAAGTTATCCCTGTTGATAGAGCAACTTTTATGATCGGTGACCCGGTCGGGCGGCATTTTTATACTATGTCTCCGACCGAAAATATTGCGTTAGATTCGGTTGTACATCTTGATCCGAACTCGCAAGAGGCGCAGCGTTTGGGATCTGAGACAGCAAATTTTGCAATGATGGATTTGCAGGTGCCCGTACATGATTTAGCCCCAGAATTAATTGGACAACAACTACAGGAGAGAGTCATACCCAAATTTGGAGGGGGGATCTTATTGCAAACGGGTCGATCATATCATTTTTTAGGAAATGAATTATTTGCGCCTAAAGATTACTTTAACTATTTGTCTGAATGGTTATTGTCTGAAGTTGTGACACAAATACATGCTTCATTACCACGTGTTCATACTCCTATTGCTGATGTGCGTTATGTTGCACATAGTATGAAAAGACGAACTACCGGTTTAAGATTGACAACCCGAGGTAGAAAAATATTTGAGCCGCGTGTAGTAGCCTTTATTTAAGCTTCATATAATTCAATTGGCAAACCATCGGGATCGGCAAAGAATGTAAAGCGTTTTCCTGTTACAATGTCGATACGGATGCTCTCAGTGACTACACCTGTCTCACTCAACTCCTTGACGACTAAATCGATATTATCAACTGAGAATGCAATATGGCGTAATCCTTGAGCTTCTGGATGGGTTAAGCGTGTTGGTGAATTAGGAAATGAAAAGAGTTCGATACGGACGCTTTCATTTACAGCCAGGTCGAGCTTATACGATTCGCGCTCTTTACGATACGTTTCATTAATAATTCTAAACCCCAAAATTTCTGTATAAAACTTTTTTGAACTTTCATAATCGGAACAAATAATTGCGATGTGGTGGAGTTTTGAAAAATTCATTTATGTAATTTTATTTTTACAACTTCTATAAACGATCGAATTGCGTCAAAACCAACAATGACTTTTGAATTTCCTACGTGCTCCCAGGTTATGGGAAGTTCGTATATAGAGTAATTCTTTTTATGTGCCTTGTAAAGAACTTCTGCGTCAAATGACCAGCGAGTTGCAATGAGTTTTTTAAAAACATCTTTTGCGACTTTTTTCTTGAAGCCTTTAAATCCACAGGTAAGGTCGGAGAGTGGAAGGCCTAGGAGGGTTGTGGTTATGAGAGTGTAACAGTGTCCCATTGTTTCTCGAAGTTTTGGTTGATGAACTTTTATAGCGCTGCCTTCAACTCTACGTGAGCCAATTACGACATCAAACTTGTCTTTTTTGAATACAGCTAATGTTCTTGCCAATTCCTTTGGTTTGACCGATAAATCGATATCCATAAAAAATATATATGTTCCTTTTGCTTTCTTTACTCCCCGAGAAATTGCATATCCCTTTCCCCTATTCGTTTTGTATGTAACGTAGAGAGATTTTCTGTTTGACTTAGTAAACTCTTTGAGACTCTGTAATGTTCTATCGGTTGATCCATCATTCACGAAAATAAGTTCCCAACTAGTCTTTGGAAACGTTTTGATTAAATATGAGTAAAGTGCCGTTGCGGGTTTATTAAAACGCTTTTGCTCGTTATAAACAGGAATAATCACTGACAGGGTCATTTCTTTTTTGCAATAGCAAATAACGAAAGTCCAAATGGCGGATGAATTAATTTTCTGCGAATGAGTGCATCTTCTGTTCTGGTATATAAGTACAACGGAAGGTTGAGTAGTGAGAATTGTTCAAAATCAGATTTTCTCTTTTTGTTAGTGTTACTAGATAGCATACGAAATATACGCACAAACGGGTACACAGAAGGTAGGCGAAAGGAAAGAAATGAAATGGTAAATGGAGAATGTTTTATTAATTTTTTTAGATCTGCTTTTTCATATCGACGATAGTGTCCAAGTGATTTATCCCAATATGAAAAAAGCGATTGGTGGGCAGGAACGTGGATAATGAAAATTCCACCTTTTTTTAACATGTCATGAATTTTTTTTACGGCGCCAAAATCATCTGCTAAATGTTCTAGAACGTCGGCTGCTACAACGATATCATAAAAGTTTTTTTTATACCCCGTATACGTGCCCAAATCAGCATGTATTGTATTACCAATGCCATTTTTCTTGCTGAGTGCAAGTGCAGTTTTACTGCGGTCAAGTGCAAACGTATCGGCGGAGTGAATAAATTCCTTAATGAGCAAGCTGGTACCTGCGCCAATCTCAAGAATACGTAATTTTTTTTTACTTTTGTCGATTTCTTTTTGAATCACTGAAGCAATTATCTCTCTTTTGGCTCGGTGCCACCAGTGAGTGTCCTCCATTTGTTTGATTTCTTTGATAAAATGGGTTCTCATAGAGGAGAGTTTAACATAAATGAAAAAATATTCTATTGATATAATTCTGAATTTAATAGGTCTTGCAATTATCTGCATTTTCTTTCTTCCCCTCTTTTACCCACATCTATCCCTGTTCGTAACTCCAGAAGTCGGAGTGTCTGATTTATGGCAGTTTAATGTGCCTGTTAAGTTGCTTATGTCGCAAGCTATTGACGGAGGATTTATCCCGTGGTGGACAAGCGCTATTGGAACAGGATTCCCAATTTTAGCGGAAAGCCAAATGGGATTTTTTAACGGATTCTCGTTGGTACTCTATTCCCTCTTTCCTCACTTAGTTGCATTTAACTTGCAGTTTGTCATGATTTACTTCTTCTCGTTTGTTGGAATGTACTTCTTTTTGCGTCATATAAGAGTGTCGTACGGCGCAGCGTTTTTGGGAGCGATTATCTTTACTTTTTCAGGATTTTATATAACGCACATTTCACATCAGAACATGATTTTAACCGCGAGCTACATTCCGTGGATTTTCTTACTGGTTGATAAGTTTTTCTCAACAAAGAGGATGTTTTACGCTCTTATAGGTATTCTTTTTATGTCGCAACAGATATTTGCGGGTTACGCGCAAATTGCATTTATAACATGGATATTCGTAACACTTTATGTTGTATATGATGCGTGGTTTGAGAGAACTGACAAAGTAAAAAGTGCCTTACTTCGAATCATTGCAATGGGTGTTCTCGTTGGAGGCGCACTTGCGCTTAGCGCGATCCAGGTAATTCCTACATCAGAACTTATTAATCGTACAGCGAGAAAAAGTGGTCTTTCGCCAGTAGAAAATATTCAATACTCATATCCGATTAAACATTTTAAGACAATGCTTGATCCTTTCGCCCTCGGGTCTCCTAAAGATGGTACCTACCCGCATTACAATAAAGTAAATGGAAGTATTTTCTGGGAAAACACCGGATATATTGGATTGATTCCCTTACTTCTTGCAGGTATTGCGCTTCTTACGATTCGAAAAAACAGAAAAACCGTCGTCATTAGTCTCTTGCTGATCTCTGCAGCGTTGCTTATGACGGGAAAATATTCCCCTTTTTACTTTATTCATACACTGCCACCGTTTAATAAATTCCGCGTTCCTTCCAGATACATTATTATGTTTATATTCTCGCTTTGCACCCTTGCAGCAATTGGACTCGATGTGTTACTAGATCGAATCAAGAACTACAAACGAGGCGAAAATCAAACCGCAGGAGCATTAATCGGAATCGCACTCGTCACACTCTCAATTGCAAACGTATTTATGGTATGGCACGGATATCACTTAGTTGGAAAAGCTTCAGAATGGTTTTCGGATCCCCAAACCGCCCAATATATCAAAAAAACGAATACGCAAGGTAGAATTTACTCTGTTTTAGGCTCATATTCTTGGACTGATTATTTCTTGAAAAATGGCTGGGGTGAGCAAAATAATTATGTCTATTTTAGAAACTGGCTTTCGCCTAATTACAATATTCTTGCAGGAATTGATCAATATGATGCGTATGTTGGAAAAGTACTCACCAATCGTCAACAGGCTTACAATACACTTATTTCTGCTGGTATTACTGAACCGAGTGCAAATATATTGCATGTTGCTACAGCATCGGCACGTTTAATGGGACTGGCGGCAGTTCAACATATTGTGGCTCCTGAAGAAATTCGAAATGACAACATTCACAAAAAGTTTACAACAACGAATAATCCTCGTAACCTTGCTCCCTATAACGTGTATGAGAATGAATATTTCACTCCTCGTGCACATGTTGTGTATAACTATACAGTTGCAAAAACAGTTGAATCAATTCAGCAAACGCTCGTGTCGGAGTCGTTTGATATGAGAAATAGTGCTGTGCTAGAAAAAGAAATAGCGGTTGATTTTAATAAAGCATGTTCAAATAATCGTACTCTTTGTACGGGAAAAGTTGAAATTGCAGAAGATTCTGATATGTCTGTTCGCCTTGCTACTTCAACCACGCAAAATGGGCTATTGGTTTTGGCTGATTCATATTATCCAGGATGGGAAGCATATATAGATGGTAATAAGGTAGAGATATTGGCTGCTAATTTGAATCAACGTGCGATTCTTTTACCAGCAGGAACGCATACCGTTCATTTTAAATATATACCTACCAAAATGAAATTTGCCGCTACTGTTTCAGTAATTGGCTATGCGATTATAGTTCCTCTACTGGTGTTTGCGAAGCGTTCCTCGCGTCTTGATACTTTTTTTCGTACGCAGCAGCTTTTGAAAGATCGTTAAAGCAGTTTTTATATACCTGACTTAAGCTAAAATAATAATCTGGGTTCTTGGGATTGATTGTGACTGCTTGCTGCAATTCTTTCTCGCTGTCTTTGCAGTTGCCTTGTTTGGCAAATACGATTCCTTTTCGATAAGGCGCATCGGGAAGTTCGGGAAGAAGTCGCTCCGCTTCTTTGTAATGCACGAGTGCCTTATTATACATTTGGGCATCTTCGTACATTCTTCCAAGTTCCATGCGAGCATCTTTATAAAAATCGAGAACGTTTGAAAGCATTAAATTTCGATATATTCCCAAGCTCCCAGCAAGTGGATCTGAATATGCTTTCCAAAGACGTTCATTTTCGGTAAAAATAACTGTTGTTTCAGGCAGTGTTTCTTTTGTGTAAAACCTAAATAGGAGTCCTTCACGTACCCAATAGCTATTTTTTATGGCAACAGGAAGCGGGCTATTTACATAAATAGGAAATTTTTTTGCATTTTCACGCACAAAATCATCCATAAATTCTTCTTCCGTATTATCTGGAAGGTAGAGCTCAGGATAGTATTTAGTAATTTGGTCAGTCAACTGACCCATAAATAATTTTGAAAAATGAATTAGTTTAACGTCGGGTCGGTTGTTTTGGGTGTAGTATACGTACTGGGTGTCAAATAGTGTTGTGTCGTACTGAAGTATAAGCACAGCATTTTTTGGGATCGTGTTTAGAATGTCGAGTGCATGATTTTCTGCAGTGCGATCATTGCGCAAAATCGAAATTTTAGGGTAATTTATGTAAAACAGTGACAGCGGAACGATTAAAAAGAGTAGGTAAAAGACTACAGCAAGCGATTTTTTTGAAAATCTACTCAGGAATGCAACACTTGCTACAATTCCCTCTCCTATCCAAATTGTAACAATCATATATGATGGTAGTAAAAAGCGTTCAAAGGTAGCGAGCGAAAAACGGTCGATAATGTAATATGAAGCATAAAAGAAGTAGAATGGACCAATGAAAAAGAACAAGATGAACAGAAAGTTCCACCATTTTCTACGAAGTTTATATTGTGAAATACATCCTACGATTGCCAGAAATACACCAACCGCAGTAAAATCGGTAAGCATAAACTCTCCCATATACGGAAATTGAATTAGGCGCGACACAAAGCTCTGTGCAAACGAAGGACCTGACTGAAAAGTTCCGTATGTTTTACGAAGAATTAGATTAATAAAATTTGGAATTGTTGTTGCGTTATCCCAACTGATTGCTGGAGTTGTTGAAGCTGCAGCAAATATGTATAAATAAGGCGAAAGTCCAGTCGCAAGAAGACCTATCTTTTTGGCGATATAACGAAGAGTAATTTTTGGGAATAATTTCTTATTGGAAAGAATTAAGTATAAAAATCCTGGAAATAAAAACATTGTTAGTAAGTGGTGAGATAGTGAGAGTCCGAGGGCGATGGTAAAAAGCGATAAATATCGATCGCGTTTACTAACACTCCATTTGTATAGTAAGTATATAAGTAGTACTACAAAGAAACTGTGGAGCATGAATACTTCGGGTACACTTGTATACAGCCAGAATAAGTACGTTGTCCCCAGCGTAGCCGATGCAAGTAAGCTGGCTTTTATATTTTTGGTTGTGCTTTCAAGAAGCATGAATAGAACCGTAAGAGTTAAAGCTCCTGCAAGTGATGATAGTAGTCCGACTCTAAATGCGACAGTAGCCACGGGTAGTTTGCTAGCTACAAATCCTAACAGTGTATACAGCGGAAAACCTGGAGGATGAGCAACTCCATGTAAATAGGCTGAGGTTACTAAATCGCCAGCATCGCCCCCGTAAATACTAGTAGTTTGGAAAAGTAAAAAAAATATCCACGATACAATAAACACTGCTACATTCATTGGATTAGTCTATCACATAGCCCACAAAAAATCCCCCTGTTTAAAGGGGGATTTTTTGGCTTTACGTACGAACTTTAGTTAACTACGCTACATCCATTTCCCGATGTAACATTTGAGATTTCATAAGCTGCAGAATGAATACCTCCGTCGGAAGTAAGCATTGCTCGGTTAGCTTGTGATTGTAGATGGGTACAGATACGATAGTGTTGAGCACCATCATACGTTACTTCGTATGCTACTGTTCCTGTCGTGGCAGCCGTTGAATTTTGATGCGTTTGTGAAGCGCGATTTACCGGATCAACAACCAATGAGTTGGTGTATGCACAGACATTTAATCCTGCTGCAGATAACCATCCATTACCATTACATAGCTGTGATCCAGAATTTGCTGTAGATACAGCGGTAAATGCAGTTGTTGCTGTTGATTCCTGCATCCACTGTTCCATAACCTTTTGTAAGTCAGCTACCTGTTTGAGTCGCTCTACGTCGCGAGCTTTGGCGGTTGCCTCTCCTGGATTGATGGCGATAAGTGCAGCAACTGCTAAAATTGCCATAATGGAAACAACAATCAAGAGTTCAATAAGTGTGAAACCCTGACTGCGCTTTTTGAGTAATTTCATACTATATATAAGCAAAATTTGTAAATGTGCTTTAATTCAATACTAGATTAAATACGAACATGTTGTCAAGGACTAAATATGCTTATTACACCGCGTTTGATAAACTGAATATTGGTGTAATTATGGCAATAACAATAAATCCTACTGCAACGCCCAAAACGGCTAAAATTGCTGGCTCAATAAGTGTGGTCAGTGCTTTTATTGCAGCTTCAGATTCACTTTCAAAATAATTTGCAAGGTGTTTCAGGGTGTCATCTAAGTGCCCTGTTTGTTCTCCAACTGTTGTCATTTGCACAAGAATAGGAGGATAAATTCCTTCACTTTCCAACGACTTTCCCAAGGTGTCTCCTTTTTCTACACGTTGACGAATACGTTTGAATGATTCTTGGAACACAACGTTATTTGTTGATTCAACAACAATATCAAGAGAATCCAATATTGAAACGCCCGATTGGGTTAAAATTGCGAGTGTTTGGGTGCTGTTGACCAGAGCGGAAATACGAATGACATTATTAACAATAGGAATTTTCAGAGTGAGTGCATGCATTGTTTCAAGTCCCTTTTTAGTCTTCAAATAACCTCGTATCAAAAATAGTACAAGCATAGCTATTACAATCATGAGCCACCAGTACGCTTGGAAAAATCCTGAGACTTTAAGCAAAATTACGGTCGAAAGTGGAAGAGCTGCATCAAAATTTTTGTACAATTCAAGTAGTTTGGGTACTACAAAGGTAATCATAATAAACATAACAACAATCATCGCAACCACAATAACGGCTGGGTAAATTAATGCGCCTTTTACTTTTCCTTGAAACGCACGACGACGCTCCAAGCCTTCTGCAAGTTTCAATAAAATTTCATCGAGTTTACCAGAAGCTTCTCCTGCCTTTACGAGCGCTATATATAAAGTTCCAAATGTATTACCATGTCGCTTGAGTGCGCTTGAAAAACTCATGCCCGATCGTACGTCGTCATCAATTTCAGAAACAAGTTTAACTACAGCCGGATTCCCCACTTGTTTTTTTAATATGTCTAGGCTTTCTACAACGGTCAGGCCTGCAGAAAGCATAATGGAAAGTTGACGTGTTAGATTAACAACGTCGTTAAATGAAACATGGGCAAAAAGAGACTCATTGTTCAGCGATAATCCAGCCCTTTTTCTTTCTATTGAAAGAATGGTGATATTTTTAGATCTTAGATATTCAACGACTTTTGTTTCATTTTCGGTTTCAATAGTACCTTTTACAGGTGTATCGTTTTGTAAGCCTTTGTATGAAAATAACATGGATGAATATTATTAGCTAATGAGTTTTTGCATTTCTGCTTTTCGTATTGCATACCCCATTGCTGTTTCTTTACTAATTTTCCCACTGGTATAAAGACTTGCTAAATTGTTTTCAAAATAGATCATTCCTTCTGCAGATGACGTTTGAATAATATTGTCGATCATATGTGTTTTGCCTTCACGGATAGTTGCGGCTGTTGCTGAATTATTTAAAAGTACTTCACATGCAGGAACTCGGCCTTGCGTATTTGATGGTACTAGTCGTTGAGTTACGACTCCTGCCAAAACCGAAGCGAGCTGGATTCGTACCTGTGCCTGCTGGTGGTTTGGAAAGACATCTATAATACGATCGATTGTTTGAGCGGCAGAATTGGTGTGAACGGTGGAAAATACTAAATGCCCCGTTTCTGCGATTGTAAGTGCAGCCTGAATAGTCTCATAATCCCGCATTTCTCCGATGAGCACAACATCAGGATCTTCGCGTAGTGCTGATTTTAATGCAATGTTCCAATTGTGTGTATCTTGTCCAATTTCTCGCTGCGAGACAATAGCTTTTGCAGGTGGATACACATATTCAATGGGATCTTCTATTGTTAGAATGTGCCGATCTGACGTAAGGTTAATTTGATTAATAATTGACGCGAGCGTTGTTGACTTTCCTTCACCGGTAGGACCTGTGAGTAAGACAAAACCCTGACGTAATTTTGTGAATGAGGTAAGTATAGTGGGAAGACCCAATTCTTCAGGTGTACGTATTATATTTGCAATAAGTCGAAACGATGCTCCCACTCCACCTTTAGTAAAATACATATTTATACGGAAGCGCATTCCATTGTAGTTGAATCCAAAATCGAGCTCTCTATTTACTGAAAAGTTTTCTTTTTGCTCTGCTGTGAGAATAGACGTCAATACTGCTGCTGCGGTTGCTGGCTCAATGATGTTATGTGTTTTTAGTTGGGTTAAATCTCCGTTTGTACGAATCGCAGGATAGTAATGTGGAACAATATGTAAATCCGAAGCGTTTTTTTCAATAGTTAGCTGAAGTAATTGGGCAAGATCCATATATTTAATCTAACAAAATTTCTAAATTTCTGCTACTCGCAATACTTCCTCAATAGTAGTGGTACCTTCAAGAGCTTTCAAATATCCATCTTCCTTCATCTTTATCATTCCCTCTTTTTTTGCAAGGTCTTCAATTTCTCGTGCTGTGGTGTGTTTAATAATCATTTGATTTACTGCCGGAGTAACTTTGATGACTTCATAAATTCCCATTCTTCCCAAATATCCGCTTTTGTTGCATTCGCCGCAGCCTGCACCTTTTACAAGGGTAATTGGAGCATTAGGTTCACGATACTGTTGTGGCAGTAAAGGCCCAAGAATATTGCGTATATCTTGAGCTATTTCTGGAGGTGCAATATATTTGGTTGCACAGTGCGTGCATACTTTACGAACAATTCGCTGAGCGAGTACACCATTGAGCACTGATGCTATTAAGAATGGTTCTCCACCCAAATCTATTAATCGTGGAATAGCTGTCGCAGCATCGTTTGTATGCAGCGTTGAAAATACCAAGTGTCCAGTAAGCGCGGCTTGTAGCGCGAGCTGTGTTGTTTCAGCATCGCGTATTTCTCCTACAAGTATTATATTTGGATCTTGTCGCAAGAATGCGCGCAAGCCTGTCGCAAATGTAAGACCTGCCGATGTGTTTACCTGAACTTGATTTATTCCTGCCATTTGATATTCGACTGGATCTTCAAGTGTGGAAATATTGACGCCAGGTTGATTTAAGCGTGAAAGTACAGAATAAAGCGTAGTTGACTTTCCAGAACCAGTAGGACCAGTTACGAGAATAATTCCATACGGTTTTAAGATTGCTTCTTCGAGTATTTTAAGTTGTGGTCCACGCAAACCGAGATCGTTAAGTGACGGGACTCCCCCTGTTTTTTTTAGTAACCGCATAACTATTTTTTCACCAAATACTGTAGGAAGTGTTGAAACACGCAAATCGACTTCATTTTCCCCAAGTTTAAAATTAAAGCGTCCATCTTGAGGTACCCGCTTTTCATCTATTTTAAGATCGGACAGGATCTTAATTCGTGATACCAATGAGTCATGAATTCCTTTTGGAAGCGTAATTTTTTCCTGCAAAATACCGTCGATTCGGTAGCGAATGCGTGTTCTAGTTTCTTGAGGTTCTATGTGAATGTCTGATGCTCTGCCTTTCATGGCATACTCGAGTATGGTGCTGACAATACGAGCCACAGGAGCTTCGTCGTGTACGCTTACCAAGTCTTCTGCTTTAATAGTTCTTGTCTGGGGTTGGGCTTCTTTAACAGCCTCAACTACGTCGGGGGACAAACCTTGGGTATAAAACGTATCGATCATTTTTCCGATGTCTTCTCCAAGCGCCAGAGTTGGTACAATTTTTTTTCCTGTCTTTTTTTCCAGGAATTCAATGACCTGAAAATCAAATGGATTTGCCATTGCTACTTTAAGTCGACTTCCATTTTCTTCCAACGATATTGGTATGAGTACATATTTTCGAGCGACTGGTTCAGAAACGAGCGTTAATAATTGGGGAACAATTGGAATACTGCTGACATCAACCCACGCGATACTGAGTAATTGGGCCTTTGCCTTCAAAAGGTCGATTTTTGAAATTCTGGTATACTCTGCCAAATACGTATCGATTTCCATGTTGCGACGAATCGCATCTACTTCGTAGCGTGCTGCATCGGCTTCAGAAACCAGTTTTTGAGTTTTTAAAAGTTCTAGATATTGTTTGATTGGAATAACCATAGATACTTTCACTATACCCGAATTCTCTGCTAAAATGCAATCACTATGATTCCCATTTTATTGGTTACGAACGATGGAAAAAAAGCACAGAAATATGTTGCAGACGTACAAAAAAAACAAGCTATTCATGATGCTCATGTATTGGTGGCTCGAAAAGAAGGTACGCAATTAAAGATAGATTTGATTCGAGATATTAGTAAGCAGGTGGCTCGACTCGGGAATACACCGCTCCTGATATGTATTTATGATTTTGAAACAGCAAAGTCTGAAAGTCAAAATGCTTTGCTTAAAACGCTGGAAGAAAGTGAACCACATACGCAATTTGTTTTAATTACAAACGACGAGTCTGCAGTTTTGCCGACGATACTGTCTCGGGTACAACGCGTACTGTTAGAAAAAAAAGTGCGGATAGTTGCCCCTATGACACTAAATGAAGGCTTGGGAGTGCTTTTAACAACATATGATGGCATGCAAAAAAAACCTGAAAAAGCTGTGGCCTTTTGTGATGAGCTGTTAGCTTGCATGCGTATGAAGCTTCACGAATACGCGCATGCACACAAAAACTCACAACACCTTTCGCGCCTCATTTCCGAAATTATTTCTACGAGAACATTGATTATGAAGAATAATATCAGTCCCCAACTTGCGATTGATCATCTATTACTGTTGGTGTATCGATTTAATGCGAACGCTTGATTTTTTATTCTTGAACTGTACAATCAATGTATGGTTCAAAAAAATAGTGGCTTTTCGTTTGTTGAACTTCTGATCGTCATTAGTATTATGACAATTCTGGCAACGTTGGGAATTGCATCGTATACGAACGTTCAACAAGGTGGACGTGATGGACGCAGAAAGGCAGATATGCAATTGATTCGTGGAGCATTGGAAAATTACCGAGAGAATAATAATGCGTATCCAACTCCTGTTGCTGCTTCAAATGGTCTACCGTTTGGTACTGGTGCTTTGTCTGATGCTGCTGGAAATGTATATCTGCAAACAATTCCACAAGACCCGCTCTCGGCTCGTAAATATTATTACACGCTTAATGGCGCTGACTATACACTTGCAACGAAACTAGAAGGAACATCTTCGTGTACGGTTGCTCCAACACCGGGCACCAATAGTTGTGGTACGGGTTTTATCTGTAATTTGTGCTTTGGTTCGTATGGACAAAAATAAAAAATTGCGTACAGGGTTTTCTTTTCTGGAGCTTCTCATTGTTATGTCGATCATGATTATTTTTTCGACGCTTTCGGTGGGTGGATATACCGCTTTTAATGAAAGTAAGAAAATTGATGCAGACACAAACCAGCTCGTGTCGGTCATTGAGCTCGCGAAGAAAAAATCTCGCGCAGGTGATAAGTCGGGTATTGTGCTTTCAGGTGTTGATCAATCTGCATGTGATTTGGACGGGTATAAGGTATCAATAGTGAGTGCGACTTCGTATGAATTGCGGGCAAGCATGTGTGCAAATGCATCTCCTTCATGCCCCCTTTCATCGGGCTGCTCAGATATTGCAATAGCACCCTACTCGACCTCGTCATCGATCTCACTTTCGCCAACATCTGGGTCGGTAGATTTTAGGTCATCTGGAGTTGCGATTTCGGGAATTTCTTCGATTACGGTAACTAATACCAAAAGCAACAAGTTTAAAACAATTAGCATTAATGGTGCAGGGGTTGTAGAAGTAAATTAATATGAAAAAGCGTCGGGCCGGATTTTCATTGATTGAGGTGCTTATTTTTTCCGTGTTATTTTCGATGGTGTTTTTGGGAGTAACAAGCGCAATGATATCATCGCTTCGGAATACAAAACAGTCACAGCGTCGCATTATGGCATCGTATTATGCAGGTGAATTAAAAGATTGGCTCAAGGGTCAAAAAGAACTGAGTTTTTCCAATTTCCCAAAGTCGGGTACACAATGCTTTAATACATCGCCAATAGCTGCGTGGGGCATTACGGGAAATTGCGGAAGTTCTTTTACTCTTGGGCAAGGATCTGACATTGTCTTTAAGCGGTATGTTACTTTTACCAATGGAACAAGTACGCAGGTAAATGTTAATATCACTGTCGAGTGGAATGAAGGAAATGTCGTGACAACGCTGCCATTAAACACGCGATTTACATCGTGGGAATAATATGTATAAAAAAATGAAACAGGGATTTACCTTAATTGAGCTCATAGTAGCGCTTGGAGTTCTTACCCTTACACTACCAGTAGTGTTTAGTTTGTTTCTCGTTAATTTGCAGAGTAGAACCAAGATCCTTATTCTTCAGCAGGTGAAACGAAATGGCGATGATGCATTGGCAACTATTGAACAGTTGGTGCATACACGAGCCGGCGCACTGTATTCCGACGCTGCATTGACAACGGAAGTATGTTCTACAACTTCAGGAACCTCAACTCCCACATCGTCAAGTACTGTCTATATGAAAGATTCCAGCGGAAATCGTTTCTATTTTTATGAATCAAACGGGCAAATTGCGTCTGAATCTGCTGTGATAAGTCCCAATCCTCTGTTTTTAACGAATACAAAAGTTGTCGTAAGTAATTTTTCTCTAACATGTGAACGAACGTCGGCTTTTAGTCCCCCGCTTGTTACGATTGCCTTTCAGGTTTCTCAGCTTGGAACTCCTGCTACACGCGAAGAACGTGCTACACTTTATTACCAAACAAAAACAAAGCTACAAAATTACCAATAAGAGCTGATTCCTTATTGATTTTGTCTGGTAAATCTTTCATACTGAACGTATGTCTTCTAATCAAATTGTGCTTGATATTGGCGACACGTATGTGAAGCTTGCGAAAATTTCGATTAATTCTGGTCATATTGTTGCCGACACACTTGCGTACGAACGTGTTCCTCTTAACGTATATGTAAATGATTCAGACGATGCTGCAAATAAACTCGCTGCACTCATTAAGCAAATGATAAAAGATACTAAAGTTTCTGCTCGTGATGCAGCGATAGTTATTCCCGATAGTCGAAGTTATACCCGAATTTTGGAAATGCCTACATTGACTGAAAAGGAACTTATTTCTGCTATTCGGTATCAAGCAGAACAGTATATTCCAATTCCAATTGATAAAGCGGCACTTGATTTACAAATGCTAACCGAAGATAAGAAGAATAAAAAAACTGCAGTTTTGCTTGTTGCTGCAGCAAAAACAATGATCGAGAAGATTACAGGAATTGTTGAGCATGCTGATTTATTGCCTGTATCAATTACAAATGAAAGTAGCGCATTGTTTACATTTATTTCCCATGTTGTTAAAAATCAGAAAGCATCAGTTGTTGCTAGTCCTCAATTGGAGCTATACTTGAACCTCGGTTCAGCATCGACATCGTTGGCGTTGTATGATATTGCGCAAGGAATTCCACTACAGACGCATAGCTTTATGGTTGGAATGGAAATTTTTCTTAAGGAAATTAAAAGCAATTTCAATATAGACGATGATCAAGCAGAAAAGATGCTGGCTCAGGTTGGTCTAACAAATCAAAGTGCACCTATTCCAATTCAAAACGTCTTAGCGGCTGCATACAATGAACTTTCGAGTGCTGTTTCTAAATTCGTCATCTCTTCAAAACAAAAATATGCAGCCCAAATTACAAAGCTTTCCATAATAGGAGAAGGGTGTCATTTTGCAGGTCTTGATGCACGGCTTGCAGCGACAGTTGGCATGCCTGTCGTCTGTTTGTCGCCAGCCGCTTATATGCAAAACAATCAAGTAACTGAATACTTCAAAAAAGATTTGGGATTGTTTATTCCAGCTATTGGCGCTGGAATACCCTTATAACATCATGCAGGGCAAGCGAATAAATTTATTATCACAGCAGATAGTTAGTCAAAAAGTGCATTCGGCACTTTTTTTTCTACGTCTGGGGACTGTTATTACTGGGGTGGTTACTATTGTTGTTTTAGCCTCTCTTTTTTTTATAAAAAATCGTGCAGAAACAAATTATGCTCAATTGCTAACCCAGAAGGAATCGTTGCTTAATGAATTTAGAGCGCGTAGGGATACTGTGCAAAAAGTTCAATTAATTGCACTCAAAAGTAATGCTTTGTCGGGATTACTTGAGAAGGATCCCCATTTTAAATCATACTTTACAGTCCTAAATAGTATTCTTCCTGCGTCTACCGGATCTGCAACGATAAATTCATTTACGGTAGATAAAAGTAAACTTTTTAAAACAACCGTGGTTTTTGGTAGTCAATCAGAAGCATATGAATTTATGAATAACGTTGAAAGCAATGCATTTAAGAATGTATTTGCGACACTTGTTGTGGATTCATTATCGATTGGCCAAACCGTTGAAAACGGACCTGTTGTATCGGTTAATTTATCGGGAACATTTAAATAATATGAAAATTAATTTTGCGCTTGCTCGAATATTAAAGGAACATGTTTTGTATGCAATTGCGCTAGTGCTTTTTATCGGCATGCTTGCAGTACTGTCAACAAAAAATATTCAATCAATCGTTGAAACTAATAAAAAAATAGATGCTATCAAAATAGAAATTGGTGATTTGCAAAAACAAAATGATACGATTGTTCGGTATTCCCCTGAAGATTTAGATGCATTAGTACGCACAATTAATCGATTACTCCCCAGTAACGAAGACTATTTTTCAATTTTTAATTCCTTGGAGGTTATGGGTACTAATACTGGCGTTTCGTTTACTTCGTTCTCTTCTCCTTTTTCAGGAACAAGTACCGATGGTGTGCTTGTTTCTGCTGAGGCTTCTGGAACCGTTTCCTCGTTTTTGAACTTTTTGGAACAATATCAGTTGGCTGGAACACGCGTGGCTACTATTGAAGACATAACAATTAACCCACCTGCTTCAACTGCAATATTCAGACTGAAGTTTCACAGTAAAGCTGTTTCAACGAATGGGCTTGTGAATACGGTCCCAGCAATTAATGAGAAAATGGTTCAGCTTTTGCAAAAAATTGAGGCACGCGATGGTGGTATTTCTCCTTTACCCGATGAAAATCAGCCAGAGATACTACTTGAATCAAAAGAAGATCCGTTCAGTCAATAAAAAAGTGAATTACGCTATGTTAATGAAGATTGGTTGGTGAGATTGTTGTTTTTTAGCTTGGTATACGTATAGAAGTGTTTTAATAGCAGTGATTGTTTTGCCGCCTTTTCCAATTACTTTTCCATATTCACCTTCTGCCAGTTTTACATCGAATCGAATTGCATCGCCTTCGGTCGTTTGGGATATGGAAATCGATTCAACATCATCTACAATTTGAGCGATTAAAAAGTGAAGAAATTCCTGCATATTATTTAACAGTTTTTCCTAATAGTTTGTTTGTTCCTTCGGTAAATGTCGCTCCTTTTGCGATCCAGCTTTTTAATTTTTCGTTATCAACCTTCAAAACGTGTGGTTGAGCAATAGGGTCGTAGTGACCGATATTGTCAATATATTTACCTTCGCGCTTGTTGTGTTGTTCAGAAATAACGATTCGATATTTTGGATCGTTGCGTTTTCCGACTCGGAATAATTTGATTTTCAATGCCATATAGCTTTATTATATCATACTTATAAACTTTTTAGTGCATCTTTTGCAGCTTTTTCTTCTGCAGACTTTTTCGACCAGCCCTTACCTTGACCAAGCAGATTACCCTTGTGATATACACCAATTGTGTAGCTTTTATGGTGCTCCGGACCTTCTTCGGTAATCAGCTTATAGACAGGAAGTGTTTTGTATTTTTCTTGCCAATACTCTTGCAATCTATTTTTCGCTGATAAATATTCTTTACTTTCGACTATTGCACTTAGTTTGTTGGTAAACAAGAACGTTACAACAAACTTATATGCTGTATCAAATCCTTGATCCAAAAAAATTGTGGCAAGCACAGCCTCGAAACAATCTGCGAGAATTGAAATGCTTTCTCGGCCATTATTATCATCTTCTCCTTTTGATAAATATAAATAGTCTCCCAGCGATAGTTTTTTTGCAGCCTCAAATAGACTTTCCGTTTTTACAATAGAAGCCTTAATATCGGTATAGTCGCCTTCCTGAAGTGCTGGGTATGTACGAAAGAGGTAAATAGATGTTATGAGTGACAAAACACTATCACCTAAAAATTCTAGCTTTTCATTGGAAGGAAATTTGAAATCTTTGTTTTCGTTTAAATATGAACGATGGACAAATGCGCTTTTGAGCAGCTCTTGATCGTTAAATTGAATACCAATTGTATCTTGAAGTACTGATATGTCATTCATAATCTGCAAATATTTTACCTAAAACTGCGTTAACGAATGCGGGTGTTTTTTCGCTTCCAAGTTCATGGGAGAGTTCAATCGCTTCATTAATAATGACTTTCGGCGGAGCTTTCTTTTCGTACATCATTTCGTATATTGCAAGTTGTAGAATGCTTAGATCTACTTTTGCTATTTTTTCCAGAGGAAATTTGGGAGCTGAGTCGGCAATTTGCTTATTAATTTCATCAGCAACTTTCAAAATGGCTCGCACTTTAACATCGATTGAATCACTAGAATTGGTTGAGGCAAACTTAAGGGAAAATAGTTTTTGAACAATTTCTACGCGAGCATGATGACGTCGATCCATACTATTTACCGCATTTTTTACAAACGCGATGAGGAATTTTTGGTGCGCCGCAGTGTTCACAGTTTGTAAGCTTAGGCATAGCAGTTTTACGCGCGATCATGCGCTTGCCTTTTCTTGCGGTTGAATGTTTTCTCTTTGGAAGTGGTGCCATAATGTGTATTTTACACTAGATTGCCCCGATTTACAAGAATATGGTACTTAATGTACTGGTAAATGTAAATGGTTTTGTTATTGTTGTTCTGGATCGTTGTCTTCAAATGTGTAAGGTTCATTGAGATCGTCGTCATACGTGCCCACTAACCACAGAAAAACGGTTTTTATGCCATTTACAATATGTGAAAGTCCTGGTGTTACTTCATGTTCCTGACCATGCTCAGGAAAATGACTTTCTGGGTTTGATGACATATGGGTAATTAGTAAGGTGTAGTTTTTAATTTCATAAAGTACTCCTTTTTTTCTGTATGTAACTTTTCTATTGCATACCGCAGCATGGTTCGAGGCATTGTTTTGGCATGTTTATCAAGGAAGCTGAGTAATACTGTTTTGTTACGTTTGCCTACCTCGCGCAACATCCACCCGACAGCTTTGTGTATTAGGTCATGGGGGTCGTGCAGGAGCATGGTGGCGATTTTTATTGTTTCATCGAAGCGATCTCTTTTGATGAAGGCTGCGGTAGATAAAATGGCAATACGTCGTTGCCACATATTTTTTGAGCGTGCATATTCTTGTAAAATTGTTGTGTCTTTATCGAGTAAATACTCCCCTACTACTATTTTGGCAGATGTATCGACTAAATCCCAATTGTTTACTTTATTGGAATGTTTCAAGTAAAACATATACAAGTCTTTTCGGAGAATTTCGTCTGCCTTTTTGAATTTATAGACTAATATTAGGAGCCCGGTGAGTCGGCATTCATGAACAGGGCTATTTATGAGCTCCTCAACCTCTGTAAGAGGTAGGCTTACATATTTCTTCGCAATCGCGTGTTGTGTTGGAACAGTAATTCCCCAAAAAATATCGCCTTCGCCATATTGCCCTTTCCCCGTTTTGAAAAAACGAGACAAATTCTGAGCTTTTTGTGTGTCTGCTGCGTGTTTAAGCTCAGTAATTACCGATAGTGATTTAATCATTTGCGATTTTTTCAATTTCAAACTGTTCAACTTTTTTAAACAGTTTGGGAAATTTTGAAACATCAAATTCTTTCATAAAATTGTTTGCAGCATGTCCACTCAGTTTTACCATAGGCAAATCGTTAAACGAGGCAATGCGGAGTTTGGAAAGTCCGTGTTGTTTAAGTCCAAAAATATCTCCACTTCCCCGATGTTTTAAATCATACTCTGCGAGTTCAAACCCATTATTTGTTTTTGCAAAGAATTGAAGACGCTTTAGAATTTCTTCATCTGTTTTTTCGGTAAACAAAAAGCAATATGACTGTTTGTCGCCGCGCCCTACCCGTCCTCGGAGTTGATGAAGTTGTGATAACCCAAAACGCTCTGCAGCTTCTACTATCATAATAGTCGCATTGGGAATATCGACACCAACTTCTACGACTGGTGTAGAGACGAGTACATCGGTTTTCCCCGCTGCAAATTCGTTCATAACCAACTCTTTCTCTTTTGAACTCAATCGTCCATGCAAGAGTGAGAGAGAAACCGCTTTTAGCGGACCTTTTGAGAGCATATCAAATTCGGCCTTTACTGCTTTTACTTCCTTCATTGTCTCGCTCTCCGACTCATCGATGAGTGGACATACAATAAATACCTGTGTTTTGTGTTTTTTAATTTCTTGAACTATCCACTTATAACCATCTGCTCTCTTAGTGGGAGGAACAACGTGCGATTTAATTTGTAAACGTCCTTTAGGAAGCTCGTCGATAATGGAAATATCGAGCTCTCCGTAGAGGGTTAAACTCACGGTTCGGGGAATTGGAGTTGCAGTCATGGAAAGTAAGTGTGGTCGAGCTGACTTACTTTTTAGTTCTTGCCGTTGAGCAACACCGAATTTATGCTGCTCATCGACAATAATAAGCCCAACATTGTCAGTTTTGAATTTTGAACTTATAAGTGCATGGGTTCCAACAATAATCGAAGCATTCTCAAGCTCGTCAACTGATGACTTATGAGATCCGGTATAAACCGCTGTTGAAATATCATTATGTTTATTAAATAGTTTCTGAATCGTTTCAAAATGTTGCAACGCTAAAACTTCGGTTGGAGCCATGAACAATGTTTTGTACCCATTTAACGCAATTACGTATGCGGCAAGTGCCCCAATAACTGTTTTTCCACTTCCCACGTCACCTTGTAACAGGCGGTTCATTGGGTAAGGTTTCAAAAGATCTGACGTAATCTCATTCAAAGATCGAACTTGAGCACTGGTTAGGTTAAAGGGTAATGAAGAGACAAAACTGTTCAACTTTTTTTCACTAGTATCGTCGAGTGAAATTTCTTTACTTACTTTTTTTTCGTGCCATTTGTTTCGGATAATGCGAGCAGCAAGTTGCATAACAAATAGTTCATCAAATGAAAGTCGAGCGCGAGCTTTTTGTGCTGCTTGCTCATTTTGCGGGAAGTGAATTGTTCTATATGCGTCTGAAGCACCCATAAGGTCAACACTCGTTGCCACTGAGTCGGGTACAATTGACGCATCCGTATTTTCCAGCTCTCCCAAAACTGCGTATATTTTCTCCCGGATTGTTTTATTAGAAAGTCCTACTTTTTCAGAATAAATTGGCACGAGTCGACCAGTGTGAATGGGTTCTTTAATTCCATCCAAAATCTCAAACTCCTCGACCTGCAACGTGTAGCCTCGTTTATCAGCTTTTACTGTTCCGGAAAGTGATATTTTTTGACCAGCTTTAATAAGATTTATTAAATAGTATTGATTAAACCATACAATCTCCACGTTCCCGGTAGTATCAGAGATTGCAGCTGTTTGCAATTTAAACCCTCGCCTTGTAAATACATTTTTCATGGAATCCACTGTTCCCACAATTGTTACTTTTTGTTTTTTTTCACTTTCTAACGTAAAATATTTGCCCAGATCTTTAATTGGTGCAATAAGAGAATAATCTTCATATCGTGTTGGAAAATAGTTCAACAAGTCTGCGATAGAAAGAATTTCGAGCGACTTGAATTTTTGAATCGTAAGTGAAGAGGTTCGAGGAAGTGTTGCGATTGAACTGTCAATATCCATGCCCTATTTTACTGTAAAAACAACGGAAAGATAGACGAAAGAACCAGTAAAATCGATGAAATAACGACAATTATTTTCCATAAAAGTTGTACATTAACTTTTTCTCGTATGTTCATAGAAGTATTATACGTTATTTTATGCTGAAAGAGATTGAAATCTTCTCTTGTTTGGACAATGCATGCATATTTAGTATAATGATACTATGAAATTGGCTCTTAAACGACGATTGCGTCATAAAGTAGGCATGTTTGGGACGCAAAACCTGTCGCTCAAGCTTGTATACGTTGGTATTGGATCAATCGTTGGTTTGTTTTTTCTCGCTTTTTTGATGTTTGCATATTTCTCTGCCGACCTTCCTTCTCCAAATAAGTTGAAAGATTCAAGCGGAAACGCAACAACATTTTATGATCGCGAAGACAAGATTATTTATCAAATGTATAAGGATAAAAATCGAATTCCGGTTGATATTAAGAATGTTTCAAAAGATCTCAAGAATGCTACCGTTGCAATAGAAGACAAGGATTTTTATACCCATAGTGGGTATTCAACAAAAGGGTTGATACGAGGAGTGCTGAATAAAGTGCTCCGAGGGCGAGCAGAAGGAGGATCAACGCTTACACAACAATTAGTTAAGAATGTATTACTCACTTCCGAGCGTACTCTTTCACGCAAGATAAAAGAGTTGGTGCTTTCAATCGAAATTGAACGTCGATATACCAAAGATGAAATTCTGCAAATGTACATGAATGAAGCACCCTATGGAGGAAGTTTTTGGGGGGTAGAAGCAGCAGCGCAGGGATATTTTGGAAAAGATACGAAAGAATTAAATTTGACCGAATCAGCTTTCATTGCAGGACTTCCCCAATTGCCCAGTGTGTATTCTCCGTTTATTGGAGTAGAAGGTGCATATATTCCGCGCACAAAGGCAGTGCTTCGTCGTATGCGTGAAGATGGGTATATAACGAGGAAGCAAGAACTTGATAGCTTAATCGAATTAAATAAGATGAAATTTACTGCTCCTCATGTTGCATTTCCTGCGCCCCATTTTGTATTTTATGTTCGTGATCAATTAGCAAAAATGTTTGGAGATAAAATTTTAGATCAAGGTTTGCAAATAAAAACAACGCTTGATCTCGATGTTCAGGCAAATACGGAAAAAATTGTGAAGGATGAAATTGAGAAAATTAAATCTCTTAATGCAACAAACGGAGCAGCAGTGGTGCTCGATTCAAAAACAAATGAAATTTTATCAATGGTAGGTTCGTATGATTACAACGATAATGAATACGGAAGATTTAATACTGCTACGGCACTTCGTCAGCCGGGCTCTGCAATTAAGCCAGTAACGTATGCAACGGCATTTGAAAAAGGATACACTCCGTCAACAGTCCTTATGGATGTGAAAACTATTTTTCCTGATCAGGGAGGTAAGGAATATGTACCGGTAAACTACGATGGAAAATTTAGAGGACCAACGCAGCTTCGGTTTGCATTAGGAAATTCATATAATATACCTGCAGTAAAATTAGTTGCCATGGTAGGGGTGAGAGATTTCTTGCAGAAATCATATGATATGGGACTGACACAATTTGAACCTACAACGGCTAACATGAATCGCTTTGGTCTTGCCATTACATTGGGTGGTGGTGAAACGAGGTTGCTTGACTTGACCAGTGCATATTCTGTGTTTGCTCGAGAAGGCGTAGCACGTGAATACTCTTCAATTCTGGAAGTTAAGGATTCACGCGGAAAAAGAATTTATAAAGCAAAAGAACCCGATGAAAAACGAGTGCTTTCCAAGGGAGCCGCATTTTTAATTTCACACATCCTTTCCGACAATAATGCTCGTGCAGATGCTTTTGGAACACGAAGCTATTTGCAGATTCCCGGACAGACAGTTGCGGTGAAAACGGGTACCACCAACGACAAACGCGACAATTGGACCGTAGGATATACCCAAGGAGTCACGGTTGGTGTGTGGGTTGGTAATAATGACAATTCTCCGATGAATTCAAAGATTGCATCGGGAGTAACGGGAGCTTCTCCTATTTGGAGCAAAATCATGACCAATTTACTTAAGAAATATCCAAGTGGCATAATGGATGTACCTGACGATGTTACTTCGCTTCAAATTGATGCGTTTTTAGGCGGATTACCAAAAGATGGGTATCCACAACGCTCGGAATATTTTATTAAAGGAACTGAGCCAAAAGACACATCGCCATATTACAAGCGGTTGAAGATTTCCAAAAGTACCGGAAAAATTGCTAATGAATTAGAAGTAAAAATGGGAGACTATGAAGAAAAAGACTTTATTGTTATCACAGAAAACGATCCTGTTTCAACCGATGGAAAAAACCGATGGCAAGAAGCAATAAATGAATGGAGAAATGAACAGCCAGATAGTAAATTCAAGCCACCGACCGATACGTCCGATTCTAATTCAGGAAAAATTGTCGTATCTATTAAAGAGCCGTGCGATCATTGTCGCCTTGAGTCAAATGACGTCCGTGTGAGAGCAAAAATTACGTCGCTTGATAGAGTTGAGAAAACGGAAATAATCATTAATGGGAGCGTGAAAAAAACATTTACAGATGATCAGCGAGATATTGATGAAACCTTTAATCTACCTGACGGTGTGTACGAAATTAAAGTATTCTCAAGCAATTCAAAAGGAAGTTCTACCGATTCTACGTTGAAGATTGGGATTAAGAAGAATTGGGATGAAGCGACACCGACTCCATAGTTAAATACCGGTAGCTTGTTTAATGTTACGTAACTCTTCCTTTGCAATTTCTTCGGTAATATTGTCCTTATTACTTGAGAAGACGAATTGAATCGTTACCTTATCTTGATATCGGTCGAGTAGGAGTATGTCTTTGAGTAATTTACTGGTTTTGAGAGCAACGTTTTTAATATCTTGGAAAATAAGCTTGGGTGATGATGTATACGTTACGTCTAATCGAATTGTTGCATAGGTGCTTATTGGTGCATATGCAGGAATTGCATTAGCCTCCAAAACCAATCGGTCAAAATCGAGTTCAACACCATACATATTTGATTGTCCTGCAATTAACCCAATGTGACCGTTATATAAATCTCCAAATTTTATTTTTGCGACTAGATTTTTATTAAATAAACGACTTGCCTTCTCTGCTTCAAAAGAAAAATTGGAAATATTTAGTTCTGTAAATAAGCCTTCAAGGATTCCTTTCAAATGTGAATATGATTTTCGTGTTGCAATTGCCAAATGTCTTTTTTCAATGGGTAGTTCGCCATCAGTTTTTTTATATGTTTTTGCAATTTCAAAAAATGATACATGCTGTCGCTTACCTTCATTTTGCTCAATGTTCTCTATAAGTGATGGAAGTAAAATTGTTTTTAAATATTCAATGTTTTCAGAAATGGTATTTTTTAATTTCAAGAATTCTTTTTCTTCATAATTAGTTTTATCGATTGTTTGTTTTGAAATCATGGAATAGTTATAAGCCTCATGAAGACCTGCGTGTTTCAAATAATATTTGGCTCTTCGCTCAACTGCGAATGTTTTTTGCAGTGTTTGATCTGCGCTTGTAGCACGAGTTGATTGTAATTTTCCCGCAATATTAAAGTATCCATAAATGCGAGCTATTTCTTCTGCAATATCTTGCCAGGCTTCTACATCGCGGATTCGATAGGAAGGGATTAAGATATCTAACGAGTCTCCTTTTACAGTTGTTTCAAACCCAATGTTTTCAAGAATTTCTTGCATTTTTATTGCGGGAACTGGTTCCCCAATAAGTGCATTAATTTTTTGGACGGAAACAGAGATTTCCTTTGGTTTTACGTGTTCTGGATATATATCAACGACGTCTGATGTAACAGTTGCTGAGGCATGCTCATTAAGTAACTCTACGCCATACACGAGTGTTGATTCGATTCTCTGCGGATCTAAACCTTTTTCAAAATAAGTAGCGGCAATAGTGCGCTGACCGGTAGTCATGGAAGTTTTTCGGATTTTTTTTGGATCATATGTTTCTAAGAGCAACAGAACATTCTTTGTTGAATTGGAAATCATCGAATCGTACCCACCCATAATACCTGCAAGATCTGTTAAGTGCCCTGACCCGTCTTCGATCACAATATCTCCACCAGGAAGAATAATTTCTTTTTCATCGAGGGTTTTTACTGTCTCGCCTTTTTTACTTTCTCGAATGTGTAGTTTGTGATCAATTATTTTATCGTAATCAAATGTGTGATTTGGCTGACCTAATGAGAGCATAAGATAATTGGAAATATCTACAACGTTATTGATCGATTTAATATCGCACATGGTAAGTCGTTTGCTGATAAGTTCTGGCGACTTCCCTATTTGTACGTTAGAGAGTATGATTGCCGTTACTAGAGATGCTAGTTTTTGATCAAGAAG
>JAYPGZ010000001.1:43791-62787 GCA_038127095.1 Candidatus Roizmanbacteria bacterium
AAGCTTAATGTCTGCATCTAATTTAGGAACCCCCGAGGTTGGTGAAGAGAGAGATTCGAACGTATATTTGTCGAGTGGATTAAACTTCAATTTTGCCTTTTTTCCAAATTGGGGTAGAATTGCGCTCGCTTCTTGTGCAATGCCAAACACGCTCGCGCTGTCAATTCGATTAGAAGTAACTTCAATGTCTAACGAATAATCATCATCAATTTTCTCTACGCGCTCTATAGATGGACCACATAATGAGAGGTATTTTTGCAGTTCATAGGGATCTGCATCGGTATCTAAATACTCCAACAGCCAATTGTAGGTAATTTTTATGTTCATGCTTTTTATGATAAAAGTTCAACGGCTTTTTGATAGAATGGCTTAGCCAATTCTTTTGCTTTTTCCCCAGATATTCGATTATACATGTAATCAAACTTATCAATAACCTGTTCCTTAGTGAATTTTTCAGGAATTTTAGATTTAAAAAGGGGCGCGTTAATTTCCAAGAAAGAAATACTATCCGCATCTTTGATTAAGTTTTCTTCATAATTTCCACCAATTTCATGAACCTCAATAAGTCTCCAAACTTTTTTAATAAAGTCGTCTGATACTCCTTGTGTCTTCAGCCATTGAGCAACAAAATCAGCCGATCGTCGTCCGTGCCACAAATTATAAACTTCATCATCCCAGATAATACCCGAACCTTCCTCTGAACTGCCTTCCGGAACTCTTCCTTCTGTAAAAGCACGCTCGATGTCATGAGTTATACATGCAACAACAAGTTCGTCAGAGGCTGCGGGATCAAGTTGTTGTACCCAATATCCAGTTCGAATTAAATGCTCAGGATGAGGATGGGTGTTATTAACCCAATCTCGAGCTTTGTCAAATAATTGATTATTCATATTAAAATTGCTCTAAAAATCTAATGTCGCCGCTGTAAATAGTGCGCAAGTCGTCAAGCTTTAGTCCGCCTTTCATCATATATACCCGTTCAATTCCAAAACCAAATGCGAAACCACTATATTTATTAGTATCGATCTTTCCCTCTTTTAGCACATTCGGGTGTACCATGCCGGCTCCACCGAGTTCAAGCCACCCTTGTTTGCAGAGTTTGCATTTTTGGGGATTCTTCGCTGTGCTCAGAATGACGGACGAAATAAATCCAGTGCCATCACAAATATCACAACTAATGTCTACTTCAAATGATGGTTCGGTGAATTGGAAATGATATGGACGTAATCGAATTTTTCTATTTGGTCCAAAAAAGTTTGTCGCAAAATATTCTATAGTCCCTTTTAAATTTGCAATCGTAATTCCTTCATCAATACACAATCCTTCAAACTGATGAAACATGGGGGTATGAGAAACGTCCCAGTTTGGGCGATAGGTCTTGGAGATGTTAATCATTGCAATAGGAGGTGTTTTAACGCGCAGCATTTCTCGAACTTGACCATTTGATGTGTGTGGAGTTAGTACCATGCGGCCGTATTTTGCATGTTCTGGTGCGTCTACAAAAAACGTTTCAAAATCATCACGAGCAGGGTGGCCAGGAGGCATATTTAAACTTTCAAATGAAAAATATTCCCATTCGACTTCCGGATATGATGAGCGAGCAAAGCCAATGCGCTCAAAAATCGTACTAATCTCTTCAATAGCATATGTAACCAAATGTAAGCTACCTTTACTAGGTTTTTCACCCGGAAGCGATACATCGGTCCATACGTTATTAAGAGTGGCTTCTGTTAAAAGTTTCTTCTTATTTTCAAGCTGTGTGGTAACGTCTTGTTTCACCTCATTAATCATCTTTCCAAACGCGCCCTTTTGGGAAGTCTCAACGCTTTTCATGTCGGTGAATAGCTTGTTCACAATTCCCTTACGACCTAAATAATTAATTTCGAGTTGTTCAAGATCGGCGAGTGAATTAACAGAAGAAAGTTGTTGACTGAATGTCGTCAGAATATCGCTTTTTTTAGTGGGCATAGAAAGTTACTTGTTGACTTCTGTCACAATCTTTTCAAACAAAGCCGGTTCTTCAACGGCAAGTTTGGCAAGTACCTTTCGATCAAGCTCAATGTTTTTGACTTTAAGCTTGTTAATAAATGCACTGTAGGTGGTGTTCATTGAGCGCAAAGCGCTGTTTAAACGAACAATCCATAATGTGCGGAAATTTGATTTTCGGTCTTTTCGACCTGCAAAAGCATATTCACCCGCATGTAACACAGCTTCCATAGCTGAACGGAAGTGTTTTCGACGGGTCATTCGATAGCCTTTTGCAAGGTCTAATATTTTTTTATGATTTCTGTGCGATTTAACGCCACCTTTTACTCGTACCATATTATTTTCCTAACATTCGTCGAATTTTTTTCTTAAAGATGCCTTGTACTGATCGTATGGCCTTTAAGTGACGAAGTCTTTTTTTTGATTTGTTGCTCTTCAAATGTCGAGCACCATGCGCACGATGTAATACCTTACCTGTTTTGGTAAGTTTAAATCGTTTGCTTGCTGATTTTCTAGTTTTAAGTTTGTTTGCCATATTATCCTTTTTTCTTTCGTACCAATACACATAACAACACTCTTCCTTGAAACTTTGGTTCGCTTGAAACGGCACTGTCAGGAACTGATTCAATGAACTTCTTCATTAAATCAAAGGCCATGTTCTTTTTACCAAGTTCTCGTCCTCGTAGTCCCAATTTTACTCGTACCTGATTACCTTCACTAATGAACTCTTCTGCTTTTGCGCGCATTCGCTCTAAATCGTTTGCTCCAATAAAGAGTGATAGCTGCACGTCTTTGGTCGAACTCTTTTTTACTCCCTTTTTCGCTTCCTTCTTCTTTTTCTCTTCTTGGTACAAGAACTTTTGGAAATCGATAAGTTTTGCTACCGGTGGCTGCGCTTGCGCAGCTATTAACACCAAATCGACTTCTTTTTCGCGTGCGAGTGCTAATGCATCGTCACGTTTCATTACATCGAGCTGATGACCGGTTTCGTCGATTAATCGCAACTCGGGTGCGGAAATGTGCTCATTTCGCACATACCAAACTCTCGTGTCTTTTTTAAAGCGATTATTGTTTGTTCTCAATGTGGTTTGATAACTTGTTAGCAAATGCTGCTATCGACATAACTCCCAAATCTGTTCCTTCTCGTGTTCGAATCGAAACACTCTTACTTTGCATTTCTTTCTCTCCTATTATACACATGAACGGCACCTTTTGCAATGTGGTTTGGCGAATCTTAGCTCCGAGGGTTTTATTGTCGCTATCAACAAAAACCCGGACTCCCTGAGATTTCAATTCGGAAGCAATTTCCTGAGCGTAATCTGCAAACTTGTCGGATACTGGCAAGATAGAGACTTGGACCGGTGCAAGCCACAGTGGGAATGCTCCTGCGTAATGTTCAATTAAGAACGCCATGAATCGTTCGTGGGTAGAAAGCGGTGCACGGTGAATAACAAAAACCTCATTGTTCTCTGCTCCGGTTTCGTCGGTATAAGAAAGGTTGAATCGCTTCTTGGCGGCAAAATCGAGCTGAATAGTCGACATTGTTTCTTCGCGGCCAATTATGGACTTAAATTGTACATCTACCTTTGGACCATAAAAAGCTGCTTCATCCGCAACTTCTTCAAATGGATAGTTCTCTTCCTGGAGCACTTCTCGAATAACTTGCTCGGTGTATTCCCAATTTTCAGGTTCATCAATATATTTTTCTTTATGTGTTTTATCCCACTTTGAAAGTCGAAACCAGTAATCTTTTAATCCGAACATATTGAAGTATTCAGTAGTGAGTTTTAAGACTTTTTTGAATTCTTCTTTTACTTGATCTTTTCGTAAATAAATATGGGCATCGTTCATGGCCAACGCTCTTACTCGAAGAAGTCCGGCGAGTGTTCCAGAAAGTTCATTGCGATATACCGTTCCATATTCGGCAAGTCGTAGTGGAAGCTCTCGGTATGATTTTGGAGTATGTAAATAGATGCGGTGATGATGTGGGCAATTCATAGCCTTCAGATAATATGTTCCGTCATCCATGACCATCGGAGGGAACATGCCATCTTTGTAGTACGGTAAGTGTCCAGATGTGGTAAATAGCTCTTCTTTTGCAATATGTGGGGTAACAACGCGAACGTACCCATCTTTTTCTTCCATTTCAATCGCTAATTTTTCGATTTGATCGCGAATAATGGTGCCATGTGGAAGCCACATAACCAGACCTTTTCCAACAACGTCGTCAATAAAGAATAGTTGTTGTTCTGCACCAATTTTGCGATGGTCTCGTTTTTTTGCTTCTTCTAGGAGTGCTAAATGCGCTTCTAATTCCTCTTTAGTTGGGAAAATAGTTCCGTAAATACGGGTAAGCATTTTATTTTTTTCGCTTCCGCGCCAATACGCGCCGGCTACAGAGAGGAGTTTGAAGTGTTTCAATTCTTCTTTTGGATTTTCACAGTGTCCTCCTTTGCACAAATCCCAGTAATCGCCAGACTTATAGAAAGTAAGTGTTTCCCCGTTTTGGGAAAATTCATCGATAAGTTCGTGTTTATACGGATTATCTGGATATTCTTTTTTTGCATCGGCCGCTGAAAGCTCTCTGCGCTCAAACGATTCCCATTTTTTTACTAACTCATGCATTTTTTGCTCAATTTTGGCAAAGTCATTTTCTGAAACTGGGTGTTCAAATTCAAAATCAAAATAAAAACCATTTTCAATAGCAGGGCCAATGGTACGCTTTGTATTAGGCCATAGCTCCATAACAGCAGCTGCAAGCAAATGCGCAGCCGAGTGACGAAGATTATCAAGATTATTAGAATTCATGAAGTTATTATATAACAAAACAGTACGACTTCTAAGACATTAAACCAAACCTTAAGCATTCAGCTGCTCTTGTAAAGCAATCAGGTAATTGTAAGCGTCATCATTAAGTGGTTCAATTGCAACAATGTCTGCAAAATCTATTACAGTTTGAGAAATTTTCAGACAGTTACCTGTTACCATGGTTTGATCTGCGGGAGTTGTTTGTCTTAAGAAGTCTTTTGATATTCCGATAACTACGCCACTATCCGGAAATTCACATTCTTCTAACTGGGTAATATCGTCATCTGACATACCTCCCTTTTTCGTGAGTTTTCTCTTCTCTACTTTACCACTTTCTGTTCGTAGCGTAGGGAACGCGGCATAATTATAGATAAACGAGGCCTTTTTACGGAGTGCTGGGTGTTTTACGAAAATTGGTTCTAGAGCTGACCATACCGACGCTTTTCTAGCTTCATCATCAAAGGCATAATCTTCGCCATGTTTATCGGACGGTTCTCCTAGAACGGTTACGTTGAATGATTTTTCAAATTGTGGCACAAGATGTCCTGTTTCAACAGCAGTTTTAAGAGCATCAAGCGTTATTCCATAGAAGGCGCCAATATCTGGACTATTTCTTTCATTTTCAAATGCTTTTGCTGCAAATTCGTGACCAGGTAGTCTTTCAGGCATAAAATTAATTATATGACCAATTATAGCATAGTGACAGTCTAATTATGCATTCGTCTTATTCCTACATTTTATGCAAGGAGTGCGTTAAAAGGCTGGTTTGAATTTTTGATGTATTCTTTTCGTTGAAGATATATTGAGCGAGTATTTTATAGGTATCGTAATCAAATGAAAGAGTCTCTGCCGATGTAGCTGCTGTATTATTTTCACTGTATTTTCCAACTAAACACCAATTATTTACTTCAAAATACTCAATTTTCCCTGTTGTTGATTTTTCTTTAATGTAAATTGCTCCATCAAACGGCCAGCGTTTTATTTTAGTTGCAAAAAATGCCTGTAAAAATCGCATATTGTATTTAATTGGAAGTTCTTTTTTGCTGCATGCCCCTTTGCAAATTCCTAGTTTTGATGAAAAACAGGCTCCAGTAGCTTTGCCAACTCCCATTAAATTTTCACACAGCGCATGCTCTTTGCAAAGAGAAACAAGAAGCTCTTTAGCTTGTCGTTTTGACTTGCAAACGGCCAGTACACGATCTAATCCGTCGGAGTTAAAAGTGGAAATACTTTCAATACTTACTCTATCATATCCGTCGTTGTCAGTATATTTTGTCAAAACTGTCATTTCTCTTTTAACACGAAGCATTCGGTTATAGACTGGTCGTAATTCTTTTACGAGTGCGGACTCCTTTAGTAGTGCACCCAATTCCCCTATTGTTGGAATTGTTTCAATACGCTGTAATTGTTGGCTAATGTTCATTTCTTTTGTAGAATTTTTGGCGCTCGTAAAATGTGACAGTACCCGATTTCGAATGTTTGTGCTTTTACCCACATACAAAGGGGTATTGTACTCATCGTAGAAGATATATACGCCTGGGCTTTCGGGAAGATTGTCTAGTATGGTATTGGATACATGCTTAGGTAGCGACGGTTTTTTGAGAATTGTCGTAACTGCATTGTTAAAAACTTCCGAGGGAAAGTTTTTTGCCGATTGGGAAAAGAACGTAAACATGGCTTTGGAATCGTCGAGAGCTCGGTGCCGGCGTTCGATGGGAATCGAAAATCGTTCAATAATGCTTTGCAAATTATGACGTTTGAATGTAGGATACAGCGCGCGCGAAAGTCGAACAGTGCATAAAACAGGACTTGTATACGAAATATCGCATCGCCCCAATTCCTGGCGAATAAAGCCGTAATCGAATTGAGCATTATGAGCAACAAAGATAGAGTCTTTTAGAAAATTATGAACATCTGGATAAATCGCTTCAAACGATGGCGCATCTTCAAGGTCTGACGGTGTAATTCCTGTAATGCTTGTTATAAATGGGGAAAGATGTGTTTGTGGATTTATAAGGGATTCAAATACTTCCACAATTTCATTATTTATCACCTTAAGCATTCCGACTTCAATAATTCGATCGTGAGTCACACTCGTTCCGGTAGTTTCAATATCTACAAAGCAAAGGGGTTTATCGAATAACATTGTAGTAGGTAATAGTACCTTACATGAGAGTTAAGGTCAAACCAAAGTATCTTTGGACAGACCGATAGTAGTGTTAATAGACTGTTCGTAGGTTATAATAAACCGATGGTAGAAAATATAGGAAATAGGGAGTATGGTATCACACGGGATGGCGATTTAGCCGTAGTTCATACGATTCAAGGTACTCACCAAATATTGTATGAGAATCACTTGTTTCCTGCTGATCCTAATCTATTCAAAGAAGTACCTAGTGGTATTTTTGTAGAATCAGGGCTGCATAGATATTCACAATACACACACGATACTCAATTTGCCGAAAATCACCCTGTCTGGAGTTATGCTCAAATGCATGGAATTGCATTATTTTATCATGATGTTGCCTTAAGAAAGAAAGGCTCATTATTTGTGCTTGGTGAACATGTAATGACAGGAGTACTTAATGCGGGAGGCATGGTTTCCTTAATTGATATTGCCAACTACATACACGAGACAGGTTTGGAACATGTGGAATCCACCAAGCTTGCATATATGGCCCTTGCCACAATGTGGGTAGCCACTTCAACCTTATCACCTTTTATAAAAGGCGAGGTAAGAAAAAAAGTATTAAAATTACACCCTGAACAATTTCTTTTGACGGCAAGGCTACGAAATGCTCTTATGGCATATAAACAAATGTGGCTAATGCAAGAAAGTGGAGTTAAACAAAACTGCGGTGTTTTATTGGGAAGAGGACATATGGAAATTGAAGACGATCTTCAACGAGGTATAGATAGAACGCTAGCATATTTGAGTAGGTACAAAAGACTGTTGCGTTTTGCTTCTCATGAAGAGGAGCTATATAGCATTGTTCGTACCGATTTCAACCGACAAACAAACCGATGGGAAATTACAGAGAGAATCGTGGTTCCACAATTGGCTGAATTATTTTCAGATGGAAAGCCATCAGGATCTGGAAGTTGGGGTCAGACTTATGAGAGTGCCGATGGGGAACGTCAAAATATAGGGTAACAAACTCTTGACTAGGTGTGTGGGCAGTACAGGACTTGAACCTGTGACCTTTGCAATGTCAATGCAACGCTCTAGCCAACTGAGCTAACCGCCCGATTGGATTATTATATCAAATATTTACTGCACTGAGCGTGCGTTTGAAAGTTCTTGTGACATTGAGTATGCAGTTCCCTTTTTCTTGGATCGGGCAGCAAATGCGCTACCACGCTTAGCCTTTTTAGTTTCCATGGCAGATAGCCATGTTTTAGCCTCACCGAGTTTGGACGTTAAGTTACGCAGTACAAACAAGAACACTTCCAAAATGTTTTCGATATACGATCCTTTTTTGTTTCCTTCAGCAACACCGGTAATGAGTACTTTTTCAATGTCCTTAATTTCCGTTTGTATAGAATTGTTATATTTTTGGATAACATCAACCTGCTCTTTTACTTGAGCTAATAATGCATCGACTTTTTTTACATTTTCAACATTTTCGACATGATGAACGCTACTGAATATGGTAAATTCTGTTCGTCCTTGAGGCTTATTTTCAGGAGCTGGTGGAGTTGGACGACGCTCGGAATATGCTCGAGCCACAGCAGCATCGACTTCCAATGGATTTTTTACAAACGTTTTACCCTTCTTGTTGGATAAACTAGGGAAATTCATAAGCAGCTATTATACTACAGGACATTAAGTACGTCAAGGTATACGTGCTTGAGGTAAGGATATCAAAGGCTAAGCAGATGGTCAAGTGTTTTTTGTCGTTTTATGACCGTTGCATAAAAATATGCATTCTTTTGTGCCTGTTCTTTTGCTTTTGGATCAGTAATGTTTCCAAACATTGCGGCCAAATCAGATTCTTCAACGGTAATCTTGGCTTCATCACTAATTTTCTCGAGTCCTAATTCGATTTTATACATATCTTCAATTTCGTGCTCAAATTGAGCTTTCATAGCTTCCAATGTAGTATTTTTGGAACGCGCGTACTCTTCTACGGTCATGCCGATTTGTTTTACATCGTCAAGTAATTGAGTTAAACGGCGATTTACTTCGTCTTTCATAATCAAATCAGACATTTCGATAGTAGAATCATGGGCTAATTTATCGAGAATTGTGTTAAGCATTTTTCGTTTATTTTCTTCTGCTTTATTCTTATCTTCCGGTTTTGCATCTTTGCCAGGTACCCAAATTTCATCTTTTTTCATGTCGCCTTTAACGTCTTTAACGATTTTCTTGTAATCGCCCAACGTAACAACAGGTCGAAGTGCGACGGTAATTTTGACCACCCAATCTTCTCCTTCTTTGCCATTTACGAGTTCTACATGAGGTTGTGTTGCCGGAGTTACATTTTCTTTTTTGAGCGCTTCTTCATATGCCTCAGGAAGTACTGTTTCAATTACTTTTTGGTATACTTTTTCACGATCTACCTGTTTTGACGCAATATCTTTTGGTGCTTTGCCTTTTCGGAAACCTTCAACCTGTACGTCTTGGAGCGCTTCATCAAAAGCGGTATTAAATTGTGTCTTAATGACGTCTTTATCAAGTGTAATAAGAAATTCAATCGTACCTTTCCCTAAATCTTTTTTTGTGTAGTTTTTCATAGGAGTATAGTATAGCAGAAAAGTTCTTATTCTGAATCTGTATCTTGTGTAAAGCCTGCACAACGATTTCCAACCGAAACTGTTTCTCTTGCGCCTCCTTCCAAATCGCTTTGACTACAAACAAGTACGCCATCTACTAGCAAAGTGCTCATTTTACGACCATCTGGAGTAGTATATGCGTCTAAGCATACGGTTCTGTGTCCGACTCCACCCTGTGGTATATCGCCAACCCATGTTGCGCATGGAACGCGCCCTGCAGCGGCATCTTGTTCAGCAAGTATGCCGTTTTCATATCGGGAATATAAAGTAATAGCAACAAATGCAAGTCCTAGTGCCAAGCGGGCAAGCGAATTCTGTTCGTCGGCTTCAAGATTTGTTGGGTAGGTGATTGTTTCTGTTGACATACAATAGTATTATACTATATCTACTGCAGAGTGCAACTATATGTATGCAATACTATTTACTCGGCCCAAATTAAATATTGTGCTCGGGAGAGGACTTGAACCTCCACGCCGTTTAAGGCACAGGTTCCTAAAACCTGCGTGTATACCAATTTCACCACCCGAGCAAACTATTGAAGTGTATGAAGTATATTATAACAGCCTATCGAGTTTTTTCATTTTAGCTTCTTCTTTGTAGAATTGATCCATGAAGTACTGTACTCGTACTGACCATGTGGGAGATTCGGCATACTTGCGACCAACATCGTGAATGTCTTTTGCGCCTTTGTCGTAATAGTTTTGTCGAAGTGCCCTGCTAATGATAAAAATAGCATTATCCCAGCTTTTAAGCTCTATGTAACCTCCACCCCACCCCCAAGCATTGTAATTGCCGGGAATCATATGACGACCAAAAAAACTTTCTAATCCAGAAATGGAAATGAGTAAATAGGGGTCGATATTATATTCGTACGCGTATTTTACAAAAGTGTCTGCTTCAGTTACTAGTTGTGAATTGTAGCGCGTTAACACTTTTTCAATAACACGGCGCTTGAGTAAATATTCCTGTGATTTAGTATCTTCTGATCCTGGCAAAACAATACTTGCGGAAGGTTCGGAAGTAACGCCATTGGCAAGCACAGGAGAGCTCAAATTGAGTGTAAAAAGTAGCAATATTGTGGCTAAAACAAATCGTTTCATAGTATTTCTAACCTTTATGCTATAGGACATACTTTACTACAAAAAAAGATCCCAGAGCATGTCGGTAAAGCTATCGACAAACCCTAGGATCTGTATATAGTATACCACGTCCTATAGAAATGTCAAGTAGTAACTTACCGCTCTATTCAAGTGCTTTTAGGAAAAAATTGACTGCGTTTGCCCATGTTCCCGGTGAACTGGGTGTGTAGCGTTCCATAATAGCACTTGCTGTGTAAAGGCCCTGGTCGACATAGTTCTTTTTTAAACCAGCGGCAACTGTTTCAATCGCTTCAGGGTACGAAGAAAACATTGTTACTTTATCGCCATATATCCCCCATCCCCAACAATTATGACTTCCTGGTGGAATTTTCTTGCATCCTTCCGATTCTTGCATGGCAATTGCCGGAAGCACGCGGTAATCAATGCCGTATTTATCTTGGATTTGGACAAGTACTTCAGCATAATCATACAATGGCGAGTTATAGTTTCGGAAAAAATTGCGTAAATTCGCTGCTCGGCCGTCGGCTACTGTTACTTCATCGCTTATTGCGCCCAAAACCAATGGTGCTGCAGAACGCGTAAATTGCCTATTTGGATTTTGAGCTACAGAATCGATTTCTGAAAGTATTTGTTGTTGGTGTGCGTGAATTGTGTTACCAGCATAATATTTAATAACGAGCACCATATTAACGATAACAATGAGAAAAAAGCTTGAAATTAGCACAACTGGACGTGGAATACGCATATATTAATCTTACGCAAGTGAACGAGGATTGTCAAATTAAACCTAGAGCATGATATACTATTTTCATGAAAGGTCATCATAAGAACGATTACGTCCTCAGCTTCCTCGTTCACGGCGTAAGTGTCTTCGTAACAGATATTCATGTTGATGTGTATAAAGAGCTTGGAGTTCTATTTTTGATCGATCAGGGCATGTTTAAGCAATATTTTGAACGCGCGGCTTACGAAGCTGCGCTCAATAAAGGAGTTGCTTTCTACAGTGATGAGCATTCGTTTTCTGATTATGAAAATAAGTTAAAAGATCATTGTAAACAGTTTGACGCATTTTATGAGGCAAAAATAAAAGATCAAAATGTACTTTCTAAAGTTACCGTCCAATCGCTCTTTGATTACACAACAAAACTGTGCAAAGATTACTCTCTCATGAATATTGAGCATACCGATAAAGCATTTTCTATGCAAGAAACTTTTCCTACTATTAAAAAGAATTTGGCGGCTGCAGCGTCATTTAAAGATTGGGTGCGATCGTATATGAATGTAGTTTTATTTGAGCCTGATGGGTACGTGAGTGAAGCCTTCAAAATTCTTGGAAAGCAATTTAACTTGCAACCATACATATTGCACGATTGTACTCAACGGGAGATTCTTTCGCTTTTTGAGGGTAAATTTCCAAATAAAGAGGAAATTGCAAAACGACAGCACGCGTTCGTAATTAACCATGATCGAAATCATTTGTATCAAGGAGATGACGCCCAAGAAATTCTTAATGAATTTAGAGAAGCTGCTGGTAGTACAAATTCTCTATCAGGAAAAATTGCAAGTGTCGGAAAAGCAAAAGGCCCGGTGAAAGTTATTGCAGTAGACTACTCAGATATTGCCGCGTTACATGCTGAAATTCAGAAAATGAATAAAGGCGACATTTTAGTTGCTCAAACAACCGCACCAGAATTAATTGTTGCTTGCAAAAAGGCTGCAGCAATCGTAACAGATTTAGGAGGAATGCTTTCGCATGCAGCAATTGTGAGTCGTGAATTTGGAATTCCATGTATTGTTGGAACCGAATATGCAACCCAGGTTTTTAAGGATGGTGATATGGTGGAGGTTGATGCCGAGAAAGGAGTTGTTAAGAAGATTGATTAATGCTTTGTTGATGGTGTTCAGATTCTTCTAAAAGTTCTTGCCGCACTTGTTCAACATCTACTCCTTCACTAGTCAGCCAATCTTTGTGGAGACGGTACAAATGTTCAGTAAAATCAATTACATATTGATCAATTCGGCTATCGGAAGGATACATATTTCTTCTACCTGAGGCCATTGCATAATTACTTCTTGTATTGTGATGGTATGTTATTACTTCTTCAAAAGTTCGAATACCCTTCAGTCCATCACCTGGCTTTCCACATATATCTGAAATAAGTACAATGCGTTGTTCGATCGAAGAATCGTCAAGTGTTTTTTGTGCCAAATCTTTTAATGCTCCTTGTAATTCTTCCGGCGAAGCGTGCGGATTGCGCGATTGAAATTCCTGCAAAAATCGTCGAGTGATTTTAGTATGAGCAAGGGCCGACGGCATGGAAGCAATAATATCACTACGCATTCCCATTTGTGCTAACACCATATCTCCTGCAATATCATGTCGAAGAGCGCGTTGAGTAATGCTTCTACCAATATCATGTCCCAGCGCTGCAACTTCTAGAAAATCACTATTTAAGTTGGTATATGCGGATTTACCAGTAGCTTTTAAAGCATCTCCGAATTTATGTGCAAATCTACCTGCAAGTTCAAGATGTGCTTTTGATCTCATATCCTCGCCAGTCATAGTAGGAAATGCTGCATTCATTAATAATTTCATAATGTTCACCTCTTCTTGGTTAATCGAAGCACCTTCAACTGCAAGATTTGTGCCTGCAATAATAGAAGTACCTGTGGTTACTAATTCACCAATCTTTCTTTTGGTATCCTGGCGGTCTGTTTGTAGTTCGGAATTTGAAAGCTGATCCATGTATAAAGTTTATCAGATAACTTAAGAGCTTTGTTATAATCTATCCATGATCTCATTTATATATTTTGATGTTGGTGGTGTTGCAATGCTCGATTTTTCAGGAACGAATAAATGGGAATTACTGAAAAAAGAAATGGGCGTGAATAAAGCAAATAACGCTACTTGGGAAAATGTTTGGAGTCTTCATAAAAATGAAGTTTGTGTGAATAAAGATGTTGATACGCTTGTGCCACTGTTTCGAGAAGCAGGATTTGATTTGCCAAAAGATTATTCCATGCTCGAAAGCTTTATTAATTTGTTTGAAAAAAATGAGACAATCTGGTCGGTGATGGAGTCTGCAAAGAGGAAATATAGAGTTGGTCTGCTTACCAATATGTATCCTCGGCTTTTGGATGAGCTCTTTTCTCGTAAATTAATTCCTCCAAAGGAGTGGTGGGAAATTATTATTGATTCAAGCGAGGTTGGATTGCAAAAGCCTGATAAAAAGATTTTTGAGATTGCTCAGCAAAGAGCTGGTGTAAACGGCAATGAGATATTGTTTGTGGAAAATAGTCCTGAACACGTGCAGGGAGCTAGAAATTTTGGCTGGCAAACGTTTGCGTATGATTCGAGTTTACCTAAGGAGTCGTCGAAAAAATTGATGGAACTTTTAGACTCAAATAGTCTCTAGAAGAGTTTAATTAAATCCTTTTTGCTCCCACTACTTCATCTACAAAAAAATCTACTCCATCCGATCTTACAACGATATATCCGGTATTTTCAAATCCTCGGATGGAATCGTACGTTTCTTTTCCCATTTTAATCAAAAAATTTCGCATCATGCTCCCGTGTGTAACCAAAAGGACAGTCTTTCCGGCACATGCAAGCGCAAGTTCTCGTAGAAAAAGTATAAAGCGAGTAATTGCTTCATTTGGAGATTCAGCCGAATCGGAAACTTTATAATCCATTCGTTGTTCATTATTTAAAGTTTCCCACTCTGTAAATAAATCTAGAAAATCTTTTGACGGCATTCCTTCATGCTGTCCGTGTCGTTGTTCTCGTAACTGCCGAGTTGTCTCAACAGCCAATTTTCTTTCTAGTGCAATTATTTCTGCCGTTCTTTTCGCTCGAAGTAAGTCAGATGAAAAAATGGCATCAAAATGTATATCTTTTAATGTTTGTGAAATATTTTTCGCTTGCCCAATCCCCTGTTCAGTTAATGTATTTTCTTCTGATTGATTGTGACCTTGAACTAATTCTTTTACGTTCCATACGCTTTGGCCATGGCGAACAAGATAAAAAGTCGTGTATTTATCCATGTTTGGAGTATAACAAATAGCTCAGGTTTTTGTAAAATACAAGTATGAATAATAAAAATGGTCTTTCAAATGAACAAAGTATAGAATTGCTCAATAAATTAAAAACCCGTTTTGAGCAAAATATGGATCGGCATAAAAATCTCGAATGGGATACTATTGAGGCAAGGCTGCAAGGAAATCCTGAAAAATTGTGGTCGCTTTTTGAAATGGAGCGAACCGGTGGCGAGCCCGATGTTGTTGGTATTAATGCTCAAACTAAGCAATTTTTATTCTTTGATTGTTCTCAGCAGTCTCCACTTGGCCGAAGAAGTCTGTGTTATGACAGAAATGCATTAAATAGTCGGGTCAAATACAAGCCGGCAAATAGCGCACTAGATATAGCAGACAGTATGGGAATTACCATATTGACCGAAGCTGATTACTTGTTATTGCAGTCGCTGGGAGAATTTGATACCAAAACTTCGAGTTGGATTTTCACACCTGCTGATGTACGATCACTCGGAGGAGCATTGTATGGCGACCGTAGATATGACCGCGTATTTTTTTATCATAATGGTGCTGATTCATATTATGCATCGCGAGGCTTTCGGGGAAAACTAGAATTATAGTCTATATTTTTTTTTATTATCACTTAAATCAGTGTAAATTTTGCAAGCAACTAGCGGTTAGTTTGAAATAATTCTGGTTTGGAAGTCTCTTTAACTATTCAATGATATACCGAAATGTACTGATATCAATTCAGTGTAAATGAATAGAAGCTATAGGTATAATTACCTCCGGTATAGCCACTTGGAGGAGCTTCGCAGTTACTACACGACGCATACATCTTATATTGTCCAGGCGGAACGAATGCCGGAACCACCCAAGATTCTGCACCGTCGTTTGCAGTATTTCGAGCAATTGAAACGTAGGATTGCTTGTTATCGACGAGAGAAAGATTAATAGTTGATGTAGCACTTTTTCCGCTCCATTTTATAGTTTGTGTAGATCCTGCGGTCCATGTTTCATTTCCGCTTGGGCTTAAAATTACCAGACTCTGATTTAATGCATATGTAGAATTTACTTTTTCTACCGGATTTCCTGCAATAACGCTAAATTTATTGTCTGATTGATCCCATTGACTTGGCGAAGCACACGTGCTATTTCTACATCCTTGAGCATAATAGACATAATAGTTACCGAGTGGTAAGTCTACTATCCATTCCTCTTGTCCATCATTTGGAGTGTTTATAACCATTTCTCTAATAGCTACATTTCTATCACGATCTACAATTGATAGATAAATAGGCCATGTGGTAGTTATGTCTCCGCCTTCCCAACGCACAGTTTGAAGTGAGCCATAAGGTAATTGTTCGCCTCCATTTGGATAGGTAATTCTGAATGGTATAGCACTCACTGGTCCAGGTGTTAATGATGGCTCAGGTGTTGGTTCTGGCGATGGAGGGGGTTCAGAAGCGCACTCGCCACTAAATTTTCTAATAAAGTTATCACTTCTTCCATCATGGCAATATAACACCTTTTCTTGTCCACAAAATGATGTTTTTTGAATAATTTCGCCTACTTTATTAGGAGCGGCGTTGCTTGTGCAAGCGGAAAAAGTATTTGAAGCATTTTTACCTAGAATACTACCACCATTAGCTGTAAGTTTGTCATAGCATGGCCTTGCTTTTTGCTGTGCACATCCTGTGCTTACGTCGTAGCTACTACCTCCTGCATTTCTGGCAGCGAATACTTTTGTATATAAAAAAATGCCAGCAATTACTAAGCACACTATATATAAAACGTGAATTTGTCGTATGTGGGAAGTTTTTTTAACAAGCTTTCTTTTCTTAGTCATTAATTAAGTAAAACAAGTTTAATGAATATAGTCAAGTACATTTTAATGAGTGTTTAAACATAAGATTACTGAGTATTTCTTTTTAAGAAACTTTTCTTTTAAACGATAAGATCGCACGTAGTATGTCTTCAATTAATGGTTTTGTGTGTCTGCATGTCAATTGGTGAAGCTATTGGGGTAAATATATGTGGCTGCGGTAGTCCAACAACTTCAAGTTTTGCCCACGCTCCTTTATTCATACGCGCAAGCGCGTGGTCTACAAGCAAATATGTTCCGGGAACATCTACCTTAAAATCAACTATCGATGCTCCACCAGCAAGTACTGCCGTGGTTTGCACATTTTTTTCAATAGAACCTAGTATATTTGCCTCCGGATACACGGTGTCAAATATTTCTCCGATCACATGAAATGAAGAAATAAGGTTGACTCCCCCGTTACCAATATAAATACGTACCCGATCGCCGACTTTTGCGCGCATTCGCGGTGTTTGTTCTACCATGCCGTTAAATGTAACGTAGTTTGGAATACCTGCAAGCAGTGCATTGGAATCAAATGGAACAAGTCCTTTTTTACCAAGTTGTCCCATGGTATACAGCTCTCCTTGCATAATGTAAAACTCTTTATCTACATTGGCAAGTGGTTTTTTTGGGTCAACAAGAATGAGGCCATATTGACCATGTGAATTGTGTGTAGAAACGTTGGGCATTGCACAGTGATACACATATAATCCTGGGTTGATTGCTTTAAATCGAAATTTTTTTGTTTCGCCTGGTTTAACATGGGTAGCACTTGCTCCTCCCCCTGGCCCGGTGACGGCATGTAAATCGATGTTATGATCATGAAGGCTCGAAGAATGATTGGTAAGTGTAATTTCAACGGTATCACCTTCTGCAACACGAAGCATGGGACCGGGAACCTGCTTATTATATGTCCAATAATTGAAATATATTCCAGGTGCAATTTGTGAAATTACTTCTTGGGCTACCAATGAAATGCGCACGATGCCGTCGGCATCGGGCTTTTGTGCTTGTTTGGGGACTGAATTTGGATCAGCGCCAATGGTTCCAATTCGTTCAAATCGATTTTCGTATTTAAAGAAATTATAAATGCCACTAAAAGGAATTGAAGCTGGCAGTCCTCCGGGTGCGTGAGAATGGTCAAACGGTGGCATTGCAAAATTTGGAGGGTATGTTTTTTGTGCAAAAAGAGCAAGTATGACTGCTGCTACCATAACTAACGAGGCTGCAATAATGCGAGCATCTGAAAAAATAGTTCGTAGTGGAAAGTGATGAGCTACGCGACGAAGAATGTACCAAATGGCCAAGATGCCGATGCTGTATGCACATAATTCGAGTATTAAATACAGTAGCATAAGTACTTTTAGTATATATGTCACTTCTAAAATTGCAAGCGTAAGAATGACTTGTTGACCAGGAAAAAAGCATAAACCGAATTCGGTATAATCAACATATGAAATATAGCGATGAGGAGCAAAAAACTATTACGTATTATGATAATCATGCCGCGCAGTGGGCACAAGCACATGGTGATAGCGACGATACAACTTTCTGGAAAAATGAATTGGAAATATTTCATGAATTTCTTCCGAGTGGAAGCGTGCTTGAAATAGGATCTGGAACGGGTAGAGATGCAAAAGCCCTTATTGAACTGGGGTATGCATATACAGGTACCGATATTTCAAAAGGCTTGCTGAAACTTGCACAAGCTCGAAATCCGCAAGCGGTCTTTTTGCTGCAGAGCGTGTATGAGCTTACTTTACATCAGAAATTTGATGGATTTTGGACTGCTGCTACACTACTTCATATACCAAAAAAAAGAATAAATGAAGCTTTACAGCGTATAAGAAGCCACGTTAAACCGGGTGCCATTGGTTTTATTTCATTAAAACAAGGTGAAGGTGAAAAAATTGATAATTCAACCGGTAGATTCTTTTCGTATTATTCACTAAACGAATTTAAAAATATTTTGCACGACAATGACTTTATTGTTTTAAAGTCTGGAATTAAGACAAACGGTGCAAAATCCTGGATTATGTTTTGGGTTAAAGCGGGTGAAAGTAAATAATAGCACTAATAACTATTTGACAAGAATGCAATTCTTTCTATTACTTACCATCTTCAATTTCAGTGTAATCTATTTGAGAACCAATTGAGAAATCTTCTCCATGAAAAACCGCTCTTACAAATTGAAATCCATCTGTCGATTTCCATAATGAATAGCCTTCTTCTTTGAATAACTGAAGTAATTCATTAAAATTTGGATCGATATAATAGTTGTATGGAGAGGACCAACGGTATCGATCTCTCCATTCTGGAGGAGTTTGTCCTTGAGGATCATACACTAATTTTTTATCTCTAGGCACAACAGCTATGGCTCCTCTTTTACTGTCTGGATTAGCAAGTACTGGTAATGTGCCTAAACCA
>JAYPGZ010000001.1:62797-146641 GCA_038127095.1 Candidatus Roizmanbacteria bacterium
CTAGCAACGGATTTTGAATTATTGGAAAGTTATCAATATCGAGTTGTTCAGGTAATGTTTGATAAAGCGGAAAACCACGCTCTTCAGCAACAAGACCTTCAATATATTTTATAATTCCCGGGGTAGAAATTTCTTCTCGCAGTACTCCTGATGTTACTTTTAATACTTTTGGTCCTCCTTCTGGCATGGGGAGATTATACTATATACCTGGCTAATAGTACCTACTTGCGAGATGAGTTAAAAATAGCGTTACGTGGTGAATACTATCGAACCAAGATATAAATTGCCCGAACTACCAATTTCCGATTCCTATATCAAAAGCTTTAGAACTTGCCAAAATTTCTTCAAATATTTTTTTCGATCTTGGTGGAGCAGGAATAGGTGAACCACTAGGTATAGTTACTAAAGTTAAGAAGGACGAAAAGGAATTTTTCACAGATCAAGAGTTGCGTAAAAGACAAGTGTTTCAAAGAGAGTTTCTTAAATATCTTGAGGAGTAATGCGGACATTCTTTAGAAATTCACTTCTTCAAATTCAGCGCTATTGATATTTTCATAGTTATTTCGCTTAAATATCTTTGTATCGATCCAGCCTTTGGTAATCTTAATCACCGAAAAAGTATTTAGTTCAGTATCCCATATACCAAAACTACTCATGCCATACATATGACCAGACAATTCACCTGGATTACCCACGAGGGTTTTTCCTTCATTGAACCCCTCAGTACTCGCCTTGTGGGTGTGTCCACAAAAAACAGCATCATAGTCTCCGGATTTTGCGGCCAATCTACCAAGGTGCTCATAATGGATTAAGAAAGCTTTTTTATCAGCAACTTGTGTTTCAAGATAGATATCCGCTAATTCTATTGTTGAATAGCCTAACGCTACTTTTGTTAATTCATATCGATCGCCGTCATTGTTTCCTAATACAATTTTAAAAGTAAGACTAGATTTGCCTAACACATGCATTATTCCTGGATTAACTAGATCTCCCAATACAAACCCGTTGTGATTTCATGCTTTTTTGCATAGCTTAATGCTATGTAAAGATTATTGAAATTCTCATGTATGTCTGAAATAACAAGTATTTTCATAGTGATTATTATACCATTCACACAATTGTGGTATTTTAAACTAAATAAATGATACAACATTGATCTTAAAAACCGCTTAAAAGCTGATCCTAAGCTCGGATGTGCATACATCCCTATCCGGCTTGAAGTGTTATATATTGCAAATCTTCGTGATATTGCGAAGAGAACTACTTGTGCGTATTAAAAAATACAATACGTGTTGACAAGCAGTCAGCGCTAGGAGTAGGATAGTTCTATAGGTTGTGATATAAATATGCCTAACATATGGCAATTCCCGAAGGATTAACTATCATGCCAGAGGAACTTAATTTACCAGAGCAAACACCTGGACTCAGCGAGCCCCCTATATCTTCTGTTGCAGAATCTCTCAGCATTAAAGACCGAGTCCGTAAATATCTGACGCCCGCAGTCGCCGTTTTGGGAATGGCTACAGGAATCGTGTATTCCGGTAACCAAGAAACGGTACATGCAGCACCAGTTGCAGACAGCGACGATTCTTCTACAGGAGATTTTAAACCTGTTGATACCGTACTATTTCCACTGGTAGGAGTAAATATGGTTGATGCTCATAGACCAGTAGCCCCAGCGGTGACGGTAGAACCATCACCTAAGGCTTCTGTGACTGTTGAGCCACCTGTTACCGCTACTCCTGGAGCAAGCAATACACCAGAAATTCCAACAGCCACAGCGACAGCAATAGGAATACCAACTGAAAGACCTACTCCTACCGAACAGGGACCATTGAAGGAAGCACGACTTCCGCAAGGAGCAAGTGTGGGTATCCCAGCAGGTCCAAGTAGCGCTGATATGCCACATTTCAAAAATGGCGATCGCGATTCAGGTGCCGCAGCAGTCGGGTTAAATTTTGCGACATTGAAGAATCCCTGAAAAGTTGCGGACTGCATCAAGATTCCTTTATGAGTGCTGCAGAAAAAGCACTCGATTTTGCACGAACAGCACGGGAACGATTTCAAAATTGTTCAAAAGAAGAAAAGCGTGAACTGGTAACTTCGTTTGGATTGAACCCAATATTAGAAAATAGAAAATTGCGTCTGGACTATGTAAAGCCCTTCGAGTTGATTCATGAAGCATCCAAAAGACTGCAAGACCCCGCGAATAAGATTGAACCCGTGGAAAAGATTGTTACAAAAGGCCAAACCTTTCATTTCGATCCTGAGAATCCTATCTGGGGTGACCGACGGGGCTCGAACCCGCGACAACCAGTTCCACAAACTGGGGCTCTACCAGCTGAGCTACGGCCACCAAGAATTCACTTACGGTATTATACGAAATTTATGTATTAATAAAAAGAGCTTGTTATTGTCTAGAAGCTACTGTAGGCTCTACAAAACGCAATACGCTTACCATCATTCTTACCGTCTCATCATACGCTTCTAACAAGTCGGTATTATTGGGCACAAGTAAACTTATGCCTAAAGGCTCAACCGATAGCCTTTCTCTGGTAGATGAAAATAATGCTATAGTATTTGGGTAAAATGGAATTCTTCTTGTGCCATGTTCTGCACTATCGGATCTTGTTCTTCTCTTTGCTTCTCTTTCTGATCTTTCAGTTAATATTTGACGTAGTGCAGGATCAGCGTTTGTTCTTAAAAACGCTTTACATAAAGATGTGTGGCAAAATTGTCCTGAAACGCTATCTAATAGAGGGGTACATACTCTAGGATTTTTGGTTGGTAATGCGGCTATAAGACCGACACGAAAGTATCCATCATCGAGGGGTTCGGGAGTTAATGATACTTCACGATAATCATACGCTTCTGGGTATGCGAGTATTTTTTTTATATTGTTTATATATAACCTTTCGTCTTGTCTGCCGCCTTCTGGTTGTGCCATGGCGTAGTATAGCACACGCTATAAGATTACTCAATTCCTGGATCGATTTTAAATAACCACTGAAAATCTGTATTGGGCATTTGATTGGCGAGATTGCGTGCAATTTGGGCTTTGACAGCTTGTTTTTTGATGTCTCTGTCGTGAGGTGAAGCGCTAATATAGATTGCTTTCATATCCCCAATAGCAGGATCGTTGGCGAGTGCCTGAAGAGCAATCGCAGCCTGCGTATTCATTTGATCAAGTTTATTGGGGTCCTCATGTGATAAATACTCCGCAATTTCTCGTGCGTGTTCACGGGTAAGTAGTTCGCTGGGATCATCGGGTAAAGACACTCTTGCATTGCGAGCAGCACTGAGCAAGCTTCGAACAGTGTGAGCTTTAGAATAGTCCCATTGGCGTTTGTGCCTTTGAGCATCTATATATTGTGTATCTGGTCCAGTCGAGCTATTGTGAGCTGCTGTACTAAAAATTTGTACGCCCGCTCGCTCATGCGCCGCGTTCATAGCTCGTGCAAGTTGTGCGATCTGTTCGTGTGCTAGAGTGCTTTCAAAAAAAGTTTGAAAATATGCTGCAGGGTCAGTATTTCTTAAGATCTGATGAATGTGTGTTGCATTCAGCGCAAAATTCGAAATTGGAAAAAGCATGCCAGCCCGAAGATATGCTGTAAAATGTTCTTGTCCAACGGGTATTTCGGTGTGTGAATCTGCTTCAGGAGTCATACTTGCATGTGCCCTTGGAGGGACTTGAACCCCCAACCTACGGTTCCGAAGACCGGCGCTCTATCCAATTGAGCTACAAGGGCAAACAAAGGTAATTATACCATTTGAATCAATTTTAAACGAGCTTCGACATTGATCTGGAGAATGTTAGTAGATTGATGAGTATTGAACGCGAGCGGATTTTTTGAGATCTTCAAGATACTTCTGTACTATTTCTTTAGATTTTTCTTGCTGTAATTGCGATTTAACTTGATCTTTAGCAGGCTGTGCGCTTCCCGTTGGGAAAAGTTCTGCGTTTTCTGACAGGTATTTTTCGACTTCCTTGTCAGACACAGTTACTTTTGCACCTGCCAAACGTTCTAGTTTTATTTGTAGGGTTAACTGCTCAATAAGATCATTTTTAGTCATGCCCTGTTGCAAAAGAGCCTGGTCGAGTGTGCCTCCTTGGGCCTTTATGTTTGAATCAATTTTTTTTATTTCTTCATCGATTTCTTTTTGAGTCACGGTTATATTCTTTTCACGTGCTTTTTGATTAATCAGCGTGCGAGTAACTAGTGCATCGAGTGCTCTTTTTCCACTTTGTGTTTCAAGTTCTCTAATGACAGCGTATCGACTGACGATTTGGCCATTTACCGTTGCAGCTATAAAATAATTCCTGGCAAATGCATACAGAACAATACCGGCTGCAACAATTGCAACTTTTGCAACATTAGAATTTTTATTTTTTAGGGCCATAGAAGAAGTATAGCAGAAAATAACTCAGTCAAGGGGCATTATTGAAAAATATTATATTTAATGATTTCTCCGACTGCACGAATGCCATCTACCCAATTAATTTTTTTTCCTTCTTCATAAGTACGGCCCATATACGAAATCCCCACCTCGTATATTCTTAATCCACCTGTACGTGCGTGTTCTTTGGCTATTCGTGCAGTAATTTCTGGTTCAAACCCAAAACGTTTTGCTTGTAATTGGGGAGCAATCTTTCGAATAAGCTTCCCTTTAAATACTTTGTATCCTGTTTCCATATCGGTAAAATTCAAGTTGGTGAGCATATTCGAAAGAATGGTTAAAAATTTATTGGCGACATGGTGCCAATAGTACACAATCCGATGAGGTTTTCCCGAAATAAATCTGCTTCCGTATACAACATCTGCATCAAACTCGACAAACGGCTGAAGTAATGTTGGGTAATCGTCGGGGATATACTCCAAATCAGCATCTTGCACAATCACAATTTCTCCTGTACTTTTTAAAAAGCCGTCTTGCAATGCAGCTCCTTTACCTTCGTTATATTTCTTTTTAATTAATTGTATAGTTACTCCTTTCTTGTGTTTGGTGTTTTTTATATATTCTTGTACCTGTGCTGCTGTTTTGTCGTAGCTTCCATCATCGACAACAATTATTTCCTTATCGTAGTTATATGTTGAAGCTGCTTCTACCGCCTTGAGAGTTTTGGCAATGTAATTTTCTTCATTGTATACCGGAATAATAATACTGATATATTTCATACGATTATTGTAATGTACAACGGTTTAATGAGTAAAGAATATGGTATTCTGTATGTATGAATGCATGGCTAAAATATGGTCTGCTTGGATTTATTCTATCCAACGTAGTACTGTGTGCTTGGAGTGTTTTGCATAACGATATTTATTATTACACTGACATTGGAAGAGACTTCTTGATTTTCGAGGAAATTGCTACAAAAAAATATGTATTATTTGGTCCGCGTGCCGATATGCAAGGTTTATTTCATGGAATATTATGGCATTATCTGAATGTTCCTGCGTATATATTAGGAAACGGTAATCCGGTTATGGTGGGATGGTTTTGGATTGCGCTAATTGTGGGTTTTTTTGCCAGTGTATATGCTGTAATAAAAAAACTTTTTGATCAAGAGTCTGCACTTCTGGCTACTGCGTTAGTTAGTGCAAGCACTGTTCAAATAAGTCAAGGATTGTTTCATGGAAATGGCGCCATGATTATTATGCCGCTCTTTTTTTATACATTCGTTCGCTATTTGCAAACCAAATCAGTTTTCGTGCTATTTGTACATCTGATTACTGTTGGTATGCTGGTGCAATTTGAAATTGCAGTGGGCGTGCCACTGGCCCTACTTTCGTGCCCTGCTTTGCTCTATTTCATAGTCAAGCATAAAAAGTGGAAGCATATAGTAGGTTTTCTTGCACTAGTTCCATTTGCAGCAACATTTATTTTAATAGAACTTAAATACAACTTTTTGCAGTTTAGATCATTTGCCAATTACTTACAGGGAGCTCGAGATAATGCTGCACATACGCCTTTTGTATTGTCACTTATTGATAGGATACGAAATGTCGGAACGCATGGAGTGAATATCGTACAGGATCCATTACATGCGGTAAATATTGTTTTTTTTGCTCTTCTACTGGGCGCAATATATTTGTCTTTTAAGAAAGTCGATAAACAGCGATACATATACCTATCTTTTTTGTATTTCTATGTCGGTTACTACATTCTTACACTTTTGCATGGGGGGTATTTAATTAAATTTTGGTGGTTGCCAATGAGTATTTTGCCAATCATGATGATTGCGACAATTCAAAAATATTTTGTAAAACCGGTATTTCTTGCGCTCCTAATAATGTTTATGAGTATTACAACGTATCAAAATCTGCATTTTATTACCACCTTAAATAATCAGCGTGGCAACGATTTTCATTCATGGCAATTTCATTACCAATTAGCGATGCAGGCTATTGAAAATGCGCCGCAGGAATTTGGATATTTCATATATGCTCCCGATATTTATGGATACCAAGATAAGTATGCATTTTTTTATGCAAATAAAAAACGTGGTCATGGAGTGCCATTTGAAAAACGTTTGATTACCTATGTTTTTTCAGAACCTCCTCCCAAAGACTTTACAGGGCATGATATCGACTGGTGGGTGAGTGAAAAATTGCAAATCAAAACCCAGCCACTTTCAATCCGCAAATTAAAAGGTGACTATGAGGTGCGCACATATTTATTGGGAGTCGATGATTTGAAAATACCTTCGCAAATAACACCGAGCGACTGGTTATTTTATCGGTAAATATCATTGTTTTTGAACAAACAATGTATACTCAAACTATGCTAACTATTGAAGAGAAAAATTTACTCAAAATTCAAGCGCTAGGTTCTTTTTCATCAACGTTGGTAGGTATATTTACACAGTTTTATGTTTTTAAGCACCTTGATTTCAAAGGAGTTGTGTTATTTAATTTCGTACAGTTTATTGCACTTCTTTTTGTATATATTGCTTCAGGGTATCTTCTCAATAAGTACTCAACAAAAGGCCTCATAAAATCATCATTATTATTAACATCAATTTCATATTTGATTTTGCTCGTTTTTAAAACACGAGCTCTAGATTATATAGTTGCATTGGGAATAATTAACGGCGCAGCAGCAGCACTGTATTGGAGTGGCTATAATCTTTCGCAGTATATTCTTACGCACGCACATAGTAGAGATCATTTTTTTGGGCGGTTTATGTGGGTGTTAAATATTACTGCGGGAATTGCACCGTTGCTCGGCGGGCTTATTGTGAGTTATTTTGGGTATTCAGCATTATTTGCGATTGTTGCAGTGTTGAATTTTGTTTTGTTCTTTGTTGCTAATCGTCTTCCTGAACATACTGGGGTTGTGTTTTCGTTAAAACACTTTTTAACGCATATTCGATCAAAACGATGGATTGAAAGCTTAAAACAAAATATGATAGTTGGCCTGTTCGATACGGGTCAAAGTATAATTACGGGCATACTTCTCTTTCTTATATTGCTAGATCCAACCATTGTAGGATTCGTGCGTTCATCGTTCTTTTTAATATCCGCATTTAGCGGCATGTTTGCAGTACGAGTTATAGCTTCACACAAAAAAATACCATCGTATATGGGAGTAGTTGCTATGCTTGGATTTGTCATAATTGGAATTTCTCAATCGGTATTGGGTATTGTGCTATTTGGATTGCTTACGGGGATTGCGTTGCCAATAATTTATGTGCGATATTCTTCGGAAATACTGAATGCAATTGACGAGAATGAATCATCGTGGCAGCATAAGTATGAAATGTTTATAGAACGCGACACTGTGTTAGGAATGGCTCGCATAATGAGTCTTTCATTCTTGCTAGTGCTATTTACCTATTTCGATAGAAATGTTGTTGCTCAATGGTGGATGATTGTTTTCTCAGTGTTCCCAATGATTTTGGGCATTATGGTAACAAAAAACACTACCCATTGATTGCTCTCCGGGTAGTGTTGGTTAATTTCGTAAAAAAGGTATTAGTATCCTCCTCGATTGTCTCGATTAAAATCTCGACGATCTGGTCGGTCTTCACGAGGTTTAGCTGTGTTAACAACCAATTTTCGTCCTTCTACTTCTTTATCATTCATTTCTGCAGCTGCTTTTTGAGCGTCTGCTTCGTTAGCGAACGTTACGAAACCGAAACCTTTAGAACGACCTGACATTCGATCAGAAATGACAACAGCGTCGGTTAATTCACCATAAGCTGAGAACATTTCACGAAGTGAGTCACCAGTCATGCTCCAAGGAAGATTTCCTACGTATAGTTTCTTTTGATCCATTACTTTTCACCCCCTATCATTACTTTATAGTTTGCATCTAGTCGAAGATAATTCCTCCCGAATTCAATGAAACTATACATAGTATATCACACTAATGTACAAAGCAAGGGGATAATTACTGCGTCATTCTGAGCGTAGCGAAGAATCTCACCATCTTTGATATGGCATACGTTACTCCCATAGTGACTAAAAGGACGAAAAGAAGCTGGCTCCACACTCCCAACGAGAGTCTCAGACTGGCATCCAGCACAATATAATGAATAAAAAATATCTCGTAAGAGTGTTTACTAATAAAGGAAATACCTGTTTTTAGCCACGATTGCTCCCAGAATTTTGCTTTTCCGAGAAAATAAACTGCCATGCTCATCATGGTAGCGTATGAAAGATAATAGATGTCTGGCGGATATTTGTGGTCAATTAAGCGTATAGAAAGGTTTGCGCCTGGTAAAAGACTAGCCGGTGTAAGTAGTAGCAGGGTGAAAGCAATAAACGCACCCAAAAAAACATGAAAGGCTCTTATTTTGTTTTGAACGATCAATATGGAAAGTAAAACGATTAAGCTCCACCCTATTATCATAATCGGTCGGGACAAGGAGTTTAAATCGGGTAAGAATAGTGTAGCAATAATGAAGCAGAAAGAAACAATCACCCATCCGACAGACCATGCTTTGCGTTGAGAGATTTTGTATATAAATGGAAATACGAGCGCAATTTCAATAAAAAGTAATACGAGCCAATTAAAGTTAATGCCGCCGGTGAGCGTAAGTGAATCTATTAGGAATTGAGGGGTAAGCTTTAACCCATTCCCATCAAATATTGAAGGTAATGCGAGTATTAAAAGCGCATGTGCGCATAAATAGATATAAAATGGTTTTATTAGTCGTAAAAATCGTTTTCTACACCAGATAAAAAGGTTTGTGGCGTCTAGCTTCATTTTCTGTACCGACGGGAGTAAAACAGAAACGGAACAAAATACGAATAGTACAACTGCAAAATGTACATAATTCCATATAAATGTATTTAAAAATCCTCCTAAATGATATTGAAACACATGGGTAACAATAATCAGTATGGTCGCAATTGCTCGTAGAACATCGATTGCATACATTCGCTCTCGAGTAGGTTGGTTTTGCATCTTTTCAGTATACCGTGCAATTTCTTATTATGATATAAATATCTTATGAAAAAGTCTGGTAGCGCGCGAAGATTTCGTATTAATGCACTTGGATTTTCATCACTATATATATTTACTTCAACGATAGGAGGATATGTGTTATTTTCTTGGCTTTTGGGAGTGTCATACCTATTACATAGTATTTCAGAAGGTTTAACAAAGGATAGTTTGTTTCTTGGGTTGATTTATTTAGTAGGAATTCCAGTGCTTATTTATGTATTGCATGTGGTTTTACCAAAAATAAAATCGGTTACTTTTTTTGCTTGCATAACTTTTTTACTTACAATATGTGCAGAGTATTACGCACATACTAGTTTTTTTACCCAAGATCATCACTTGAACAATCCTGTTTTTTATTTGGTGGTATTCCTATATATAGGTATAAAGACGTTTTTGCTAACATATATTTGGAAATTGCTTGTCCGAGATCACATTACTTCCGATTTGCCTTTAAAAACATATCTCGTTTCTGCTCTTGTATTGGTAGTATTATTTATTCCTATATACTCAGCAATCGCCGAAGGTACATACGTACGTTTAGGAGGGTATTTATTTGATAAGTATTTAGTTAATATTTTCTTTTTGGATCAGGGTGGATATATGTTGATAACATTATCTTTGTATGTTTTGATATTTGTGGCAATAGTAGGAAAGATTCTGAATGTACTTGGTTACGGTACGAATAAGTAAATTACATAACCACATCAATAAAGTGGTGGGCTTTATGGCTATATTCTGGTAAAATACTACCATGTTTGGGCCACTAGCTCAATGGTAGAGCACCTCCCTCTTAAGGAGTTGGTTCCCAGTTCGAGTCTGGGGTGGCTCACAAATATGTTAATCAAAATTCTCGTAATCGGCGTTGTTAAAAAAGATAATACTATTCTTCTTCGCAAAAAACCTGATGGTTCCCCACCCTACAAAGAAACATGGTATTTATTTGGCGGTGAATTGACTGAGAACAACTCTCCAGAAGAGGCCATAATTAACCAAATAAAACAACAAACGGGAATAACTATTCGTGTTCTGCGGAAAATCGGATGGGACACTGAAGTTAAACATGATCTTGATGGTATTGAAAAACAGTTTGTTTATCTGAGTACTCTCTGTGAATATATAGAAGGAGATCTTGTCCCAGCTAAGGGAATTGAAAAGCTTGAGTGGGTTCCAATTGCTACATTGGGAGAATATGATCATGTTCCACCATCGCGAAAATTATTACGCGAATTAGGGTATATATCTGAACAATGACCATTGCGCAAATCTACGATCAGCTCGGAATTACGCCAAATTTGCAGGCTCATATGCTGCGGGTTACATCGGTTGCGCTCTTTATTGCGCAATACTGGAAAGGAAATGAACTAGATCCAGATCTGCTCACATCATATTTTGAAATTGATGTAGAATTTCTTCGTTTTCTGTGTGGCCAATCCACTCTTCAGTCGTGGTTGCAGGTTGTTGTCGTAAGTAATCAAGCGGGCTTAAATCGGCTGCAAGTATAAATCGTGCAGGTTGCTGTTTGCCATATGTGGATTCCATAAAAAAACCAATATTTACTATTGCGCTCGCATTACGCTCCACTTGTCTAAACTGGGACGGATCATTTCCGTCAAGTTCTTGCGCATAGTTTTGAGGAAATTCGTACGTACTGTACAAAATTGGAATAATGCAAGGGGTGTGTATGTCAACGTGGTTTCCTGGATTACCTACAAGATGTAAAAGATTTCTTATCACGAGTACAGCATGTATGCCTCCTGAAAGTCGCGCATGCTGTTCATAATATTCCTGAAGTGCAGCTAAAGAATCAACAGAAGTTTCGGTAGCCAGACGGCTGCGCTCGGTTGCCTTATGTGAATCTTGAGCTTGTTGTGCCCATGGCTCATGTTTTGAGGCAAGTGTAGAAAGATGACGTGAAAATGCACTAATTCCTGCTCCTGTAGCAGTTTGAACAGTTGCATGTTCGTCAAGTTTTATTGGTAGGTACCACACAGGACGCCTGGATTCGTCTAAATACATTCCTTGTAAACTAGCATCTTCCATTTGAGAAAATACCGATTGTAATACGTCGGCACTATGCTGACGAGTGTCCAAGGCTAAACGACCCTTATTTTGAATACGAGTGTGTAAAGTGTCTGCTGTTAACTTATGTGCTGATAATTCGCGCTGTTGAAAAGATTCTTTTGACGTTGTCATAAAAATTGCAGGTACTATAACACGAAACAATGAAATTCACAAGAATATCTCTAGATTTATATCGGCCTGTAGTATGATATACTATCTCATGGCAGAACGTAGCATTGTACAATTTGGATCTCTGGTAAGACTTAAAACGGCTCCTGAAGAACTGCAAGTAGTATTAGATGTTAAATATTATCAAAGAATGCTTCGTCTAGGGCGCTTAGTAGAACATGAAGATAGTTATGCATTAGTCGAATATTTATATCCGCATTTTAAGGCAGATGAAGTTGGTGCTGTACACAACGCCCATTTGAATGAGGTCGAAATTGTTGAAGCTCTGCGACGCGCAGCATTGGCAAATGGAAGAGAAATCGGTGCTGATGAAATCGACATGTTTATAAGCTCTTTTCCCGACCAGAAAGCAACTTCGATCATTATTACCTATGAATGAACAATTTCTTACTGAAAAGGAACCACGAAGAATTGAGGTTAGTGCTGGAACATTGTATTTAGATCACAATTCAATGACATATGTCGTTCTCGATCCGGCAGTCGGCTTTAGCAGACGACCCACAAAACAACTTAGGGTCACCCGATGGATGCTTGATAATATGACTAGTGAGTACTATTGGCTGTATGATCTGCAAGAACTTGTAAATCCTCGAACAGTACAAGAAGTTCTATATACACTCGACAAAAATGTTTTTAGACGTGCTGGGCGTAAAGGAGCCGAATTAGGTGGTGTGACTTTGTCGGCATTAGTAGAACAAGAGATTACAGAAGCACTACACAAAGGAGTCGTTATTCACGAAATTCGTTAATTAAATCTCTTCCCGCTTCCCTCGCACAAATTTCACCCATTCTTCAATAATATCTATAATCATTTTAAATGGAGCCTCGATGAAAAAGTCAAAAATAAGCATGAGCACATTTAAACGTGCGACTTCATTACTCAGGAACTTACCTACCGATACGATTGGTAAAAACATAAAATATAGGATCGGTGAAAATATTCCATCTGCCTCTTCAAGCGAATATTCCTTGGCAGTTTGACGAATGCGATATCCAAAAAATCCGACAACTGTTAAGAAGAATACAAAAATTGTTGTGCCAATAATGTTGAATCCCATACGCTCAAGCAGAATGAAAATTGTTCCAAATAGAATGCCAAAGAAAATAAAGTAGATCAGTGTAAACCCAAGCACTAGCAATGGACGATTTGTTTGCTTTTCATGTGTTACTTTAATAGGTGCAGTTTCAAACGTTTCATCGTTATTAATAATATTGACCAATCGATTATATATACGTTGTGTATTTTTTGCGTCAGGAACTCGGAAAAATGAAACGAGTAAGCCCATAAAGATAGGCGGCATAATAACGTTCATAACGAGCGGTAAAATATCAAGTGCCCCGTAAAAAAATCGTGATAGCGGAATTTCCAAAAGGAGTACAAAAATAATTTTTGTTAAAAAAATATACGTAATGCTGCGAATCATGGCAGTACGCAGTTTCATGTTGGTTTCCTTATATTTTTTGTCACACGACGCCTGCACTTTTTCCAATAACAAAGTCTCGTCTTGAAGAATTGTTGCGCTATCGGAATTGGCATTTTTTAAAATGTCGTCTAAGATTAGAAATGGAGGAACCTGTTTTTTTGCCTGCTTAATAAGTTTATCTTTGTATGGATTTTCAATGATTTTTTCAAAGTCTCGAACAATCGTTGGCCAATTTCGTACAAGGTCTGTTAATTTTTCTTCATTTAAAGCAGTAAATGTGCCGTAGTGTAAGGTAAAAAGATGGTATCGAGTATATGCGTTGTCATTCTTAGCAAAAGCTACTTCTGCAGCAGTATAAAAGTAAGCGTCTCGAAGCTCATCCGATACATTTGCAAGCTGGAATTTTTTATGAAGAACTTGATAATAAAAATATAAGTTTGCATTGAATCGCTTTGTTTTTTCTAGTTCAATGTGTTCTTCTATTTCGCACGTAAGAATGTCGTATAAGTACTGTGTTTGTTTTGGTGAATTTTTTCCATGTACTTTGCTGAGGTTTTGCAAAAACCATACAAACTTATTTATTCCATCTTGAATATTACTTACCTCTGACGTTTTAAGCGTTTCAGATGACATGTAGCGTGCCCACAATAATTCGCGAACAACATTTTCCCCTTCTCCTTTTCCGCTCGGGTTTATTGCAAGTCTTCTACGTAAAATTCTTTCTATTGCAGCACGTCGAACTAAGTGTTCTTCACGAAATTCAATTGAATTTCGTACTTTTTCGTACAGCAAGGCAAAAAACGACACAGTTTGCGATACCTGCAAATGTGTCATGTCGGTTGAAGGAGATTTTTTCTTTGCTTGATGAAGCGATTCCAGTAGTGCTTGCGTATATTTTGACAACGTAATGGCCATAGACTATCTATTATACGCTCATTTTGCTATACTGGAGGGGTTTCATGAAAATTCTTAGTCTTGATTCAGGAATTGAGCGGACCGGATATGCAATTTTTGAGAAAAACTCACAGGGTTATACGTATATAAACTGTGGCATTGTTGTAACCGATAAAAAATTACCGCTTGTAGAACGCTTACGTACCCTTGCTGTTGCGCTTCACACGCTTATAGAGCAATACAAGCCTGACACAATGGTAGTAGAGCAATTATTTTTCAACACCAATGCTAAAACGGCGATTACCGTTGCACAAGCGCAGGGCGCCACACTCTTGGTTGCTTCTAAACACAATATTCCTGTGGAATTTCTTTCCCCATTAACCATTAAGCAAGTAGTCACCGGCGACGGACGGGCAGATAAAAAGCAAATGAAAAAAATGCTGGAATTTTCAATACAGTTTGTTCAAAAACCAGAAACAGATGACGTTTATGATGCCGTTGCGTGTGGAATGGCATATTGTATTTTAAATAGATGATACAATTGAAAAACTATGATTGGCAAATTGAAAGGAACTATTTCAGAAGTACAAGGAACAGTTGTTTTACTTGAGACTTCAGGTGGCGTGTTTTATTCACTGTATTGTATGCCAGATTTAATTTCTGCGCACAAAATTGGTGATACGGTAGCAATGTACACGTATTTACAAGTTCGGGAAGATGCGCTTACGCTTTTTGGATTTTCTTCAAAAGAAGCTCATGATTTGTTTCAAATGTTGCTTTCTGTTGATGGTGTTGGTCCAAAACTTGGATTTGCTATTATTTCATTTGCACAGCCAAAAAATATTACCGATGCTGTTCTACAACAAAATGTAAGTTTTTTTAATGGAATTCCTGGTGTCGGAAAAAAAACGGCGCAAAAGATACTATTGGAATTGTCGTCTAAGATGAATCAAGAATATACGATTAAAAATCAAATTCTTAGTTCCGATGAAAAAACTATAATAGATGCCCTTGTTGCTTTAGGATTTGATAAAAACGAAAGCAATTCAATTTTGTCAAAACTTGATAATTCACTTTCTTTGGAAGATAAAATAAAACAAGCGATTCAATTATTAACAAATCATTCATGAAAAAAGACGATACTATTGTTTTAGATATTAACCTTCGACCATCAACATTGCAGGAGTATATTGGTCAGGGAAAAGTAAAGCGATCATTACAACTCTTCGTAGACGCAGTTACTAAGCGAGGTGTTGTGGCAGAGCATTTGCTTTTTTATGGCCCTCCGGGCATGGGAAAAACGACGCTGTCGCACATTATTGCACGAGAGCTTAATGGAGAGCTCAAAACGACTTCAGGGCCAGCTATTGCTAAAACTGGAGATTTGGCAGCAATTCTCACCAACCTAAAAGATAATGACGTGTTGTTTATCGATGAAATTCATCGACTCCCTAAAGCTGTTGAAGAGGCGCTGTATCCGGTTATGGAAGATTTTTCGCTCGATATTATTATTGGAAAAGGACCTTCGGCTCGAACCATGCGATTACCAATTCCTAAAATTACTATTGTTGGCGCCACAACGCGTTTGGCGCTCCTTTCAGCTCCACTGCGAGATCGGTTTGGCATGACACTTCGATTAGATTACTATACCGATGAAGAAATGGCGCAAATTGTTTTAAGATCGGCAAAATTGTACGACATTCCCCTGTCGACTGAAATTGCCACACTTATTGCAAAACGTGCGCGACGAACTCCTCGATTGGCAAATCGAATACTCAAACGTGCGCGCGATCTGTATGAAGTAAAAAAGCTCAAAGAAATTACTCCGCAAGTTATTGATGATCTATTTTCGATTCTTGAGATTGATGAAATAGGTTTAACTGATGGGGATCGAAAATATTTGCTTGCAATAATTGAAAAATTTGATGGCGGTCCGGTAGGCGTGAGTACACTTGCGCATACGCTGTCTGAGGATATACAGACTATTGAAGAATATATTGAACCGTACCTAATGCGCATAGGATTTCTAAAAAAAACTGGAAAAGGACGGGTGGTTACGCCTAAAGCATATTCTCATTTGCATATTTCTCCAAAAAAACAGCCAGTGGAACAGACGAGGCTGGCGTAGTATAATAAGCTTTCAGATATTTGCCCGGGTGGTGAAATTGGTATACACGCAGTCTTGAGGAGGCTGTGCCGCAAGGCGTGGAGGTTCAAGTCCTCTCTCGGGCACCATACAGAACTTTTTAGATAATATTTTGCTTTAGCCCTTTGTAATGGGCTTCTTTTGGGTTCGAGCGGGCTTAATTTCTTCTTTGTTTTTTGACTACCCCTTTTATACCGAATAAACAGATATCGAAGCTGAAACTTCAAATTTTGATCTAGTAGGATTGGGTTCGAGCCGACAGTCTTAAATATTACTTTTTTATCATCAGATTCCCCATTTCCAAACCGTTCAGCTGCTCGCAACCCGAACTCAAAGCTATCTTTTGCAATATCTGCCCATTCGTTCTTCCCTGGAGCTGTTTGTTCTAGTTGTTTTGTGATCTTTTCTTTCTCAAGAAGTAGTACTCTTTTTCTGTCCGCAAACTCCTGATCAGAAAGTAACGCTCCATCAGAGTTATCAGGTGAGATTTTGAGGGAGACAAGATTGTTAATTCGTTTCGTTACTCCCTCAAGAGCTTTTTGTAAGGCTTCGTGGCTTGTGGCAACAACAGTACTGTCCTGAGTTTTAACTTTCTCTAGTGCTTCTAGGGCAAGCTCGGCAAACTCCGGCATAAGTTCAAGTTCGGTCAATTCATCTTTAAATTGATCTTCTAACTTGCCCGATGACAGATAGGGCTGATTACATTTGTTTTCCTGGTTCTTCTTTGTACATCGATAGTACGCAAAAACTTGGGAAGTACCATTTTTGTAATGTTTTGTGTGTGATTCGACGGTAATACAATATCCACATTCTCCACATTTAATAATCCCGTTTAATGCGGAATCGTGTTTATGTGGCTTTCCTTTTGCTCTACCATCGACAATATCTTGTAAAAGGTTAAACTCATCATCTGATAAAAGCGGAGGATGCTGTCCTTGATACATTCTTCCACAATAGATAAATTTGCCTGTATAGAATGGATCTCGGAGTAACCTATGCATTGCACTCTTGCAGATAGGTTTGCCACTTTTTGAGCTTCTGATGCCCAAATTTGCTGCTTCTTTAACAAGCCGTTCCACACTATAGTTACCAGTTAACGCAAGATCAAATAGCTTTCTCATTAACGTAAAATCAGTCGGATGGGCAGAGATATCTCGCAGTCCTTGTGGCTTATCGTGGTTATTCATATATCCCGGACGTGCTTTACCAGGAAAAACGCCCCGTTCGGCTTTTAGCAATAATGATTCTCTAACGTTTACGCTTTTATTATCATTCTCAAGCTTTGCCTGGGTGCATAAAAGATTAAGCATGAACTTATCATAGGGGTTATTCTTAAATACTTGATATGGCGTAACAACTTCCAGAAGCTTGCCTTGATCCATAAGATATATGATTCTTCCGGTATCAATGGTATTTCGAGATAACCGAGAGGGATTAAGCAGAACAATTCCATTCACTTCTCCGTCCTCAATCATTTGAATGAGCTGATTAAAAACAGGACGTCCTGGAATTTTTGCGGATTTGGACTCTTGGAATGGGTCGCCTATAATATGTAAGCCTCTTGATGCTATATATGAAGTCAGAGTGTGTATTTGATCAGGAAGGGACTGAATTTGTCGCTCATCAGACTCACTGCTTTTTCTGCAATATATTGCATATTTGCTTATCAGTGGAAAATCTTGCTGATTGTTAGTAGTGTTGTATTCCGATAGTCTCATGGTGCCTCCTTTCTTCGTGGGAAATTAAGACAGAATTTGTTTTGGATGTAGGCTTTAGAAGTACTTTCATAAGATTCACCAGATCAGTAGCCATTGCCGTTGCTTCCTCATCAGAAAGCGCAATATTAAACTTTTCGTGATACAGCTTCTTAAACTTTTCTTGCAATTCTTTATCTATCATACTTTAGTACTACAACTATAGTTATAGTATAGTAACTATAGTTGTAGTTGTCAAGCGTAAATGAGTAAAAACTGAAGCTAAAATATGCCTATTGAATTAATTAACCAAAATATGAGCTATACTATTATTATGAATGCAATTGCAAACCAAAGGAGCCAGCTGGCATTTGGTAAAAACCTCAGAGAGGAACGGGATCGTAAAAACCTGTCACAAGAGGATGTAGCGCAGAAAGCAGGAATATCCGTTACGTATTATGCTGGTATTGAGCGAGGAGAAGAAAATCCTACTTTTGCAGTGCTTGAGCAAATATGTAAGGCACTTAGAGTGAAATCTTCACAGGTGCTTCCTTTTTAAGACATTCAATTAACCTTTTTTCTATTGGCTATATCAGTCTGAATTCGTTTAGCAGTAATTTGAAGTGCGGTCATCAATCTTTCAATGTGATCATCGCTTAAATCTTCTTGATTTAATGCCTTCATAATATCCATTACATCATTTTTATTTTCAATATCCAGGTGCTGTTCCACAGCATATTCATAGATATCAAGAACCAATTTTGCCTCATCCTCTGCTGTTTTCATGTAAAGATTATAACATGAAATATTTTCGGCGTTCAGTCTGCATGGCTTCCTTTTTTTGATCTTTTCTGATATACTTCGTGGTTACTTAGCCCTTTATAGCAATCTGTAATATTAATGTTCATTTATGAGTAACGCTGAATTATCACAATTTCTCCCATCATACCTCGTTCCTCTTTTTTCGCATAGCAATATTAATTATTTACAGATCATATTACCAGCATTTATTGTTGGAACAATAATACTAACGGTATTAATTAAAGTAATACGTTTGAGATTCGTTATTCATAAGCCTTATACGCTCCTTGAAGTAAAACCGGTATATAAAACATTGCAGAGTCCTTTGTCTACACAGCGCTTGTTTACTGTCCTACATTCACTTGAAAAACATGCTTCGCTTACAGAGAGTCTGTTTGGAGTAAAGCAGACTGTAAGTTTTGAACTGATTTCCGACAAGGAGAAAGGTATAAGGTATATTATTCGGGTTCCAGCAAATAAAATCTCACTTATCAAAAAAACCCTACTTTCCTATTTACCAGGAATTGAGGTGCAAGAGACTGAGGATTTTTTACCGAATAGTTTCGTTCAACTGCTAGAAAATAAATATTTCGCTGTAAAGGAGCTAAAACTTCCCAAGCCCTATGTAATCCCGCTTCAGAAGCAAGATAAACTTGATCAGCATGACCCAATCGCATATTTGACCGGTCATATGACCAAGCTTAAAACAGGCGAATTGGCCGGTCTTCAGATTGTAAATACGCCTATTCTGCAGAGAACACACAAATCAATACACAGTCATATATCGAGACTTAAAAATCTCATGATGTCAGGGATCGATTTAAGAAAAGAACTGTATAAGGGACGATTCCACAAGCTTTATAGTGCATTGGAGTTTATGATTCAGGGTGAAAAGAAGGAAACAATCAGTCAATCAAGGAGAGAGTTATATGAAGCTATTGAGGACAAAATAAACGAGCCTTTGTATGAATGTACAATCCGCTTATTCGTATTAGCAGACAGCAGATTATCAGGTATTAGTCGCATGAATGGATTGCAGTCATCATTTGATACGTTTGCCTCAGCTCATCAGTCATTTACAGTAAAGCATATATTTCTCACAAAGATTAATGGTAATATTTTGAATAAGATCCGGTTTTATTTTATTAGTAACAGACTGCTTTCATTTACGCAAAACCCTGTTCTATCGGCATCTGAGCTTTCATCGCTATATCATCTACCATACACCGCAACAACCAAAACAGAGGATTTGATTAATGTTAAGAGTCCAAAGCTGCCATCACCACTCCCTTTAAAAAGCTCGGTAAACAATCTAGATATGGTTTTTGCCCATAACACATATGGTGAAACAACTGTTCCCATAGGCCTTACACTCGAGGAGCGCAGACGACATATGTATATCATTGGAGCAACGGGTACAGGAAAAACAACGGCCTTGTTGCACATGATTCATCACGACCTTTTAAAAGGGAGTGGTGTTGCCATCATTGATCCTCATGGTGATCTCACACAGCGACTGCTTGGAGTTATTCCAAAAGAGAGAATACAAGATGTTGTATATTTCAATCCGTACGATATTGAGCAGCCGGTCGGGTTAAACATCCTTGAACTTTCTGATAATCACAGTGAGGTTGAAACACAGCGCGAAAAAGACATGATTGCGTCGAGCATGATATCTATTTTCCATAAGCTCTATCCTCCCCGCTACACAGGCCCTCGTATGGAGCATATTTTAAGAAATACGGTCCTTACGGCGCTTGAACTTGAGAGTCCCACACTACTTACCGTGCACAAGTTGCTCACCGATAAAGATTTCAGAAAGAAAATTGTAGCAACACTTCCGAAAGGAGTCCTTAAGGATTTCTGGAATAATGAGTTTGGCAAGTTGGGTAGTTTTCAGAAAGCTGAACAGATAAGCCCTATCACAAATAAACTTGGCCGCTTTCTTACTACTTCAATTACCCGCAATATCCTTACACAACCTGAATCAAAACTGGACTTTACCGATATTATGAATAACAAAAAGATTCTGCTTTGTGACCTGTCAAAAGGAAAAATAGGCGAGGATACTTCGTCCTTCTTGGGAAGCCTTGTTGTTGCAAAGATCCAACTTGCTGCCCTTAAGCGGGTTGATATACCCGAGAATAGGCGCACAGACTTCTTCTTATATATCGACGAGTTTCAGAATTTTGCCACACCAGCCTTTGCACAGATTTTGTCAGAGGCAAGAAAATATCGACTAAATACCATTCTTGCTCATCAGACAATTTCACAAATCGAGGATAAGGATCTGCTGAAGGTAATACTGGCAAACGTGGGGTCCATAATATCATTTAGGACAAGTAATCCTGCTGATGAAGATATGATGCTTCCGTTATTTGCTCCAGAGGTTGAGAAGTATGAGATATCAAACCTTCCCTCGTATCACTTTTACATGAAAATTAATGCAATTACTCCTCAGAATGCATTTACGGGAGAGATTGATAAGTTTATCGCCGATGATGGAAAGGATGCAAGAAAGTTAGTCATTAAAAACTCACAAGAAAAATACGGGGTAAAAATACAAGCTAGCAATGATAACAGAGTCTCAACCTTAACGGCAGATAAAATTACTCCAAATGAAAAGGAGCAGACCACTGCAAGAGCACTTTCCTGATACAATCACTTGCATTTTAACAGACAATTTGTTATTCCTCTGTCTTCTCAAGACGTCCGATAAGCATCTCCAGCTCATTAAGAAACGGATGATCCCATTTTCGTTGAGCCATTTTGAGAACCTCTTTTTCAAACCACAACTTTTTATCTTTTCCGCGATTGAATTTTTTCCACAGAGCCGCCCCCTCTTTATCATATTGAGTAAAAAATGACCGTAGATTAACTATTTTGTCTGCAATGCATACAGCGATTGCTTTTTCTCCACCAGCCTCAACCGATCGGATATACTTCTCTTTTTTCTTTTCCCAGTCCCTTTTATCAGACAGCTGAGCATCGTTTGATACCGCTTTTACAATCCGAAGCACCTCACTGCCACAGGCTTTTTCAATCTCAGCCTCGGTGCAATCAGTGTCTTCGAGGAGATCATGGCATAAGCTTGCTGCTATAACTTCAACAGGAAACTTTTGCCGCCACCAGAGTAAATGACTGATGTCAAGCAGGTGTTCCATATCCGGGTGATCATCGCCTTTTCGTCGAAGTGGGCCATGATAAATAAGTGTCAACTCAAGGGCTTTTTTTACCATCGGGTCCAATAAGACCATACTGGCACGAAATTGTCCGCGACTTTTTTTGGATAATATTTCGTAGTCATATCCACAATCCTCAGCAACATTAAACCATGCATTATATGACTTCGGACTATCATTATCGCGCATGAATAACTCAATAGCACGTGTTACTAAATGTGCCAGATTATCGCTCTTTTCCACTACTGAGTACTTTTCATCATCATATATATCAGCATTAGGTATGGAGTCGAGAAGATCAATTTTGATCAAAAAGTATTGCATATAATTCACCCCCTTTTTGTAAATAAACTTGGGGCTGCAATGGACGCGGTTGAAAGTATGTCTTGGGTCGTGAAGTCAACCACCGCTAAAGCCAATATAAGTATAACAGGATGCATAGATTATAACAACAGCGTGTTATAAACCTATTTCGACCTGTATCTACTGATAATGCTACTTAAAATTTGCTTTCCCTGTTTGATACTTTTGGATAAATCACTCTCTCTCGTGCCAACTATCACATTGAGTTCATGGGGGTCTTTCCTAAATATTTCAGTGAAAACCCTGTATACAAACTCTGTAATTGCTTCATTGTCTCTGCCAAAATCCGCATTAAGTGTGTCAAATTCATCCGCCACTTTCGGTTTATGATGATAGTAACAATATTTTTTTATGGTGATTTCACCCTCAGTAAAGGTAAAACCCAAATCTTCAAGAAGTTTTCTCGTCTGTTTCATATATGGGAGGTGTCTGTTTCCGGGTAATATTGGAAAATCCATAATCATGCTATGTCGCTCTATAGCAAACTGAACAAACTCTCCTTCTTCATCTCCAACTTGGAATATGACATAGGTAACTCCTGTTAAAGGCTTTAGGATTTCAGTAAGTACAAAGCTAATATAGCCTCTTGGGTCATCGAATTGTGATTGTTTTTCAATAAGACGATTTTGAAGCAGCTCTACGCGTTCATCCCGATCAAAGTACTTTGCAACCAGAATTTTATCTTTATATATTACATGAAAGTATTTACTAGGGTGCAAAGCGTTCAGGTACTGAGCAATTTTATCTTTCAATCTCTTATTATTCATAAAACCAAAGCCAACTCGGATCCTCGACTTCTTTAATTCTTGGCTGCCATAGTTTTAGTTTACCGTCAATTTCTTTTACTTCCCACCAACCCTCAAAATATTTATATACAATCTCATCATCAATTAAGTCTTTTGTCGAAAGCTTTACATTTACTACATTTTCTCGATCTGGATCGTCTTTAATCTTAATAACTGTTGTGTCAAGTAATGATTCATATCCAATTTTCCAGTTTTCAATACTACCCCCTTTTAGGAAATTTTCAGATAATAATGCATATGCTTCTTCCATTTTCCTAATTTTAAGATAGTTATAAAACGAGGAAACGGCATCAAGCGGGCTCTTATTTGGTTCAAATACAATTCTTTTAACATCTTTCAAAGGATCATCGTTTGAAAGCATCTGAACCCACTTATTCTGAGCAGATTTGGCAGATATTGCAAGTCCGAGTCCGGCTGTGCCGGCGGTATTTATTCCCACCACTTCGCCGCAAACATTAACTAAAGGTCCACCACTCACGCCTTGATTGAGAGTACCATCTATCTGTATATATTCTATGCCGTCTGCTTTAGAATGACGTCTGGCAGCCATTTTGCCGGTATTAACACTAATGTCGCCGATTAGCGTACCTCCAAATGGGTAACCTAGGGCGATAAGCTCTTCTGTAAGTTCAAGACTGTCTGAATCTCCCCAAATAATAGATTTCATGGGGCGCTTGATCGCAAGTATCGCTAAATCAGCCTGCTTATCAGCATACTTAATCTCTGCAGTCTCAAATGAATTATCGGGAAATACAACTTTGGGACTTGGCTCAAATTCGATGACATGAAAATTAGTCATTATCAACCCATTCTCCTTAATTACAAAGCCAGAACCTTCAGCTTCCCCACCAACAATACGAACTATAGAATTTTTAAGCCGAGCGATAGATTCTTTTTCGTTACATGCTACTTTACTACTTCCACCAAATCTCATCTCAATTGTATCAAGGCGTCTGTTGATATTGTTTATTGACCATATGGTGTATATTCCTACTGTACATATGAAGATAGCAAAGACTATTTTGCCGAATGTAGTAAAAAGGCTACTCTTATTCGAATATGATATATACCATTTATAAAAATCATGAATAAAGTCAACTATAACTATAAGTATGAGTAATAGCGAGATGACCGTGGTCAAATTAACAATGTCTGTTAGAACATTAAAAACAATATTTTTACTTCTAGCAAAAGAGTCATAATTGGAGCCAGCATAAAATGCTAAACCAAGAAATAGAAATCTTAAAAGAATATGAACTTTACGATACAAAAAAAGTCCTATTTTAATACCTACAATAAACAAAAAGAATAAGTAAAGAACGGAAAGTGGTAAATATAAATAGCTATCTTCAAGCTTGAAAAAATATACAGAAAAGCTTATAAGAATAGCTCCGAGAATAGATACCATAAATACTGGTTTTTTAAAACGCTGAAAGCCTAGTTGTAAACCTCTTTGCGCACTTCGGAGTCTTGACATGATTGAAGTATACTACAAGAGAAGAGTCTTTTAGAAAATACTATGTATCTAAATTAGACTTATGCCTTTGAACAGCAATACGGTAGTTGCAATAATCGCAATTCGGGCTGGAGGGAGGAAGATCATCTCGATCTAGGCAATCCTTAATATTCAGAATAATTTTATCAATCCATTTGGTTGATCCTTCATAGGGAATAAGGGTAATATCAAATTCCAATTTTCCATCAAAAGCCTTCATGTCTGTTTTGCCATTACAGTAAACGAAATATCCAGTACTACTTACTTTAAATCCTTTTTGTCGAAGCAGCCATTGATACACTTCCATCTGTCTTTTGTATCCGTCCTGCCAATCTTTATCAAGCTCAGTTATCTCCTCATTCTTACTGGTTGATTTATAATCAACAACGATATATTCATCTTTTGAATTAATCCATAAGTCATCAATTGCTCCGGTAATAATGAGGTTTGTTGGTTTATGATGAAATTGTATTCCTTTAAAGTTCTCTCTCCACTCATTGAGATCATCATGCGCAACTGGTCGTGCATCAACGCCATATTTGGTTATCAATGGGTGAGCGTCGCCATTCATTCGATGAATATCAAATTCAAGCTTGAGGAGGTGGTCAACGGCACTATTGAGAGCGAAGGGGAATCCAGGTGGTCTACCCGTACCAAGTCGGCGATCCATATAAAAACAAAATTGACATTCAAGAAAAAGATCGATTTTAGAACGGCTTATTTTAAATGGCTCTGACGAGCCTGGATTGTATAAGGAATTGTTACTTCTTTGTGGGTTGTAATATTGCGACATGATTTTATCCTTAGTTTTTAGCTAAACGCAAATTTCAATTAAATTATCGACTGCATAACTGCTTAAAACTCATATTTTGTAAAATAGCTGTATGTGGCAAAAGAATATATTTCCATGATTTTCCTCGATTAGCTAAATTATATTTAGTTGATGCTTCACAAAACTTTTTTCCGGCTTCAGATTTTTCATTTACATCATCATTGTTTACATCTTTTTCTGCTTTAATTTCAACAAGATATATATCGTCTCTCGTTTCTACGACAAAATCAGGTATATACCGCTGTGAATTTCTTTTCCACCAAATTTGGAATTGTGATGAGGCAGGACGTAGCCATCGTATAACATCAGGATCCGCCTCAAGTACTGCTGCAAAGTCCTTCTCAGATTTTGAATCAAATTTATACAAGTTATGACAGGCTTTCTTAAAGCCACCAAAGACTTTTGATGGGATTGTGTTAGTGGGTGAAATAGTCTCTGTAAAATGGTGGATACTATCAGCTGTATATTTGGAAAAATTATGTGGTTCAATTCTAGTAAATGGATATACTTCCGGCTCCTCGTAATTTCCTGTTTCCAAGAAGAAGTGTTGTTGTAGCTGAGCGTAAATAAATTGACCTATTTCACGCTTATGATAAAGAACGATATTCTTTAAGTCCTCTTCATTCCGTCCAGTACCTAACTTGGAGATTGCTTGATGAACTATTTTATATAATAATGGCGCTTCCCGATCATAATCTACTTCCGGGTAGTTGACAAGTTCATTCAATACGATATTACTCGGTGTGTCGCGCTCAAATCCACTCTCATCGTTTTGAAGAATCTCGCTCTGATTAGTTCTCAATGTTCGTCTAACAATTTCTTCAGATACAGGCTGGTAATTTAATCCTTGTACGTCGAGCTCAAAATCATTGAATCCTGAACGTACCTCATTGTTCTGTTGCACTAATATACGTGGAATTGGAATAGTTTTAAGTACTAATTCTTCTACTACGGCATCGTATTCTTTTTTCGCTGCTTCAACTATCTGATTCTTAAATAAACTTTGTTGTGGTGAGCGCTCAATTTGCTCAACCATCCTACTAATAGCTAATCTTTGCACTTCTTCACTTTTTAGATCGTCTATGTTCTTAATTTGGCTTCCCAATGAGCTCACAGCGTCAACAATCATGCGCTGAGCGTCTAAATTGAATGTCGCAGATTGTCTGTCTTTTTCATCAGGAATAGATATGATTTGTTTACTTTTTTCATTAAACGAGGCTTCAAGTGTTGCATGAGAAGTAATAACTTCTTGATCTGCTGGTAGTGCGTCTGGATCAATCTCAATAATATTTTCCTTTCGAATGATTGAATTTGGATCATTAGCTGCATCAACGATTGCTTGAAAACGATCATGGGCAATAATGGTTAACTTGTCCACTTTATCAACACCTGTTCTTGCTCCATAAGGAAGTCTTAACCCACGACCAATAGTCTGTTCAGTAAGAATTTGGGAGTTGGCCGCTCGCAGTGGTATTATGGTGTAAAGATTAGTAACATCCCACCCCTCCTTAAGCATGTTAACATGCACTACGATTTCCACCGTATTATCAGCTTTCTCCAAAGCAAGAAGTTTTTGGACATTCTCTTCTTTCTCTTCTCCGCGCTGGTTTGAATGGATTTCAATAACCTTTCCTTTATATCTTCTTTCAAAGAATCGTTCGGATTCAATCATTTCTCGTATCTCTTTTGCATGCTCTGTATCTTTTGCAACAACAAGTACGAATGGTCGCACTAGCGAATTTCCCGTATCGCGTGAATAAATATCAAGCGCAACTTTTGTGTCCTCATGTATTCGGACTCCATCTTCTAGCTTGATAAGGTCTAATTCCTTAGGATCATCACGATATTGATCGGGGTTAAAATTTCTTCGAGTAGCAATCGCTGGTTCTTTTACAAACCCATCCTGGAGTGCTTTTGCTAAGGGGTAGTCATACACAACATTTTTAAATACATTACCCTTATTATCAATCGGTGTCGCTGTCAACTCTAAGCCTAAAATGGGTTTGAGTTCATTGATTGCTTTAAGTCCTGCATCTGCGCGATAATGGTGGGACTCATCCATGAGGAGAACGAGATCCGGTAATTCCGCAAGATAATTGAAGTATGATTCACCTAGATATTCTGATAATCTCTTTATTCGTGGTTCACGACCACCTCGTACTTCAGAATTAATTTTCGAAATATTGAATATATTTATACGTATGGTTTCCTCAAGCGAAAGTTGCTGATGTTGTTCGTAAGTATCTCCTGTTACAATGCGCGGACCAAATACAGCGAGCTCAGAGATTCCTTTAAAAACATATTTTGGGCTCTGTGGATTAGAAAGATCATCAATGAGTTTATTGTAAATTGTCAAATTTGGAGCTAGTACAAAGAAATTCTTAATGCCCTTTGCAGTATAGAGATAGGCGATAAATGCACCCATTAACCGAGTTTTACCTACTCCAGTTGCCAGAGAAAAACACACAGATGGAAATTCACGTTCAAAGTCAGAGCAAGTCGGATAAAGTTCGCGAATCTTAGCTATTTCACTGACAATGTCGGCACCGACTTTTAACTCTAAAGTGTCAGTAATTTTTTGCAATATTTCCAAGCTCTCTGCCTGAGGCTTACGCAAACTCAATCTATTTTTGATATTAAGTGCTTTATTGTTCATTTTGTTCATCTTCCAAATCATCTGCCAGATCCTCGGTAAGCTTAATGATGTTTAAATCATAATTATCCTGTCCAAATTCACATCTACCTAAAATTGCTTGTGGGATTTTCTTAACTGTAATATTAGCGAACTTGTTTTCAATTCCTGGAGAGAAAGACTTAGCACAAATCAAAAGACTTTCATTTTCGAGCATTTTTGCATGGATTGATTCGAGCTGTTCCATGGTTACAAATGCTGTTGTAACAAAAATGTAGTCAGTTTCTGTAGACTTACCATGCTTCCAATAAACCGATTCATCAGGACTATATTTAAATGCCTCATGTTTACATACCGCAGCAGCCAACATATTGGAATTATAATTCTCATCAATCACGAAGTTACCAAATGAGTCTTTCCTAAGTAGGCTGGGGGCAAGGTTATAAAACTTAAATCCACCTCCGCCAGTCCAGTTAACAGATCTTGAGATACCACCTTGATCCTTACCATCTACAACACTTCTAAGACGTAGAAGGCAATGAGTATAAGCATGCTCACCAAGCTCTATACCAATCCACTTTCTATTCATTTTGTGAGCAACTGCTGAAGTTGTCCCTGAACCTAGAAATGAATCTAGTACATAATCACTTGGTTCTGTTGTCATCCTTATAATTTTTTCTATCAGTGCTTCAGGCTTTTTACCGTTAGGAAATTCTACTAACCCTTCTTTTGTCAAATTATTTAAATTTAATCCATCCCAGAAAGTACCCTGTAGATCCTTTTTGTACAGAATGCCATCTTTGATCTCAAGAACATCACTTAACCACGTTATCAATCTTAGTTTTTCACCTTTATAAAATTGTTCATAGACCTTTCCTTTATTCTTGCCACTTCTAGGCACATACTCAATTGATATTAGATCTGTCTTATGCCCAATTTCATTAACCTTATTAAGAACTCTAACGCGAATTGAGCTTTGAGGCATCGCAGTTGTGAAGATTCTATTGTTGTATTTATAATAAGCTTCTTTTTCAGATATATTATTTTCCTTAGCAACTTGTGAAACAGACTTAAATATTGGATTAATCCTTTCATACATCCTAATTTCATTTCCATCACCGTCAGTAGTTGATGCTATATACTTCTTCTCACCGTCGCTTAATAGAACTGATGTATACTTCCAGCTAATATTATTTGTTTTATAAGATTGTACTAACTCATATATTTCTGTTAAATCATATACTCCCTTAAATACACTGAGCATCTGATAGTCTTTTGCAAACAAATGAATAAATTCCACATTTTTTTTAAGTCTTTTGTCCTCTCCACCACCACTTGCACCAGCAATATTTTTCATTTTCACCGTAATTGTATTAATAAAATTTGATCTACCAAACACCTCATCCATAAGTACTCTAAGATAAGCTTGTTCCTCATCATCAATCTGCACAAATATGACTCCATCCGATGCTAATAGTTGCTTAAGTATCATGAGTCTTGGCTTCATTAAACTCAACCACGTAGAATGTTCTAGATTATCATCGTAATGTTCGAAGGCACTGCCAGTATTATATGGTGGATCAATATAAATACACTTTATTTTTCCAGCAAAATCCTGCTCTAAAGCTTTAAGTGCAAGAAGATTATCACCGTGGATGAGCATATTCTCGGAGTTGGGTTCGCCATAAGATTTCTCAGGATCTTCGATTAGAATTCGTGGCTCTAGTTTTAGCTCCTCATTCTTACCTATCCATGTTAATTCTAGTTTTTGTTTTGTAGGTTTACTCATAATTATGACCAATTGTAAAGTTTTAGCCTATTCCTAGGAATAGTATATCCAAGCGTTGTACCGCGACATTTAACATGTAACCGAGTATTACTATTCCACGATACAATCACACTTGCCACTTCTTTATCGAATAGTAGGCGCATTAAATCTATATCATGCCATTCCAATGTACAGACTTCCTGATCCGCACAGACTAAGCATATAAGTAAATTTTTATCGGTTTGAATTTCTCGTAGTTTTACGATATCAGACTCAGTAAATGTAAAAGAAGAATAATGTCTTCCTTTTCTACCAATTCTTACACCTGAAGTTGATTTGACAAAGATTTTATGTGTTATGTGGTTATCAGTTATTTCGTAGGCGCTCCACTCAAAATCATCGCTCTTCTCAAGCAGCTTTACGTTCACAAGTGTGCTTCGAATTATTTGACATAACACTGCTCCATGGTAAAGTTCAAATTTTGATATAGCCATTTTAATTAATTAAATGATCTGCCACCTTATAGTAAACAGCGGTTCTAGTTTAGATTGCTGGGTCAATCGAGATTCAACTGTCTCAAGCAACTTCTCTTTCTTTAATTCTACATCATCCTGTGTTTCAAATAATCTCTTCCTCATCTCATTCCTCTTCTTCTCCCAATCTTTGATTTCGCGTTGAGCAATCAATTTTTCATCAAGATTTAATATTTTTTTTGCATTTGTTTTTGCAGTTTTTATATCAATATCAAGTTTCCTTAAATCGAGTTCCAATGCCTTTTTAACATCCTCAGCCCAGTTGTCCAACTTATCTACTTCATGATCAAAAAAGCTACCATTACGTTCAGCAATCTGACTAGTTGTAATCTTTAGATATTTATTCTCCAGTTCATCGATTTCTGTTTTTAGTTTTGGTGAGATAGCATATTGTCCTCCGATTGTAGCTGACAATTGAAATATCTTCTTAATAACCTCTGGTTCAAGTACATCACCATCATCAGTTATAGCTGAAAACAGAATATGATCTTCTGACTCAAATGACTCAACTGTCAAGTTTGAGATTTTCAGAATGCCCCCTTTACCTATGAGTGGCTGTAATACAGTAATAATTGTTTGGTTGTTAGAGTAGTTAAAAGCTACTTCTGCTTCATCTGACGGTCGAGATTTAATGTCATTCAATATCCTTTGAGCTAATGAATGAGCGGGTCTATACACATGTGCGTCCTCAATATTTTTTCCAATCTTATATGGGCCCGGATCAATATTCTCGCCTTCAAAAGGGTTTCGTTTGAGAACAAAAGAATATTCATTGTCTGAAAAATCAGCATTGTCTCCCAAATAGAATTTAGTTGTATCCCACAACCATCTATTATAAGTATCTAAATACATGGCGCTTTCTCTTAAGTTGATTTTAAGTTTTTCGTGAACTTCAGCATCGAAGTTTTCGAGAAGTGTCTGCCGTGTATCTGAAAGATTATTCTTAATACTCTCATCCATTTCCTCTTGAAGGGCATCAAACGCATTATTGATTTCTTCAGTTGTTCTACATTCTTGATATATGTTGGCTATGCGCTTTTCAAAATCTACTCCAGACTCAATTGTTCCCAATACCTCGTCACTTGCACCAAAAACCCCTTTGAAAAGTTTGAATTTTTGATCAAGCAGATCATAAACCCTGCTATCAGCAGCATTTTTTCGGTTTACAAAGTTTATAACCACAACATCATGTTTTTGACCATATCGATGGCATCTACCAATACGTTGCTCGATACGTTGTGGATTCCACGGCAAGTCATAGTTAATAACTAAAGAGCAGAATTGTAGATTTACCCCTTCAGCCGCAGCTTCAGTTGCGATCATAATTTCAGCTTCATCTCGAAAATACTCAATGAGTGCGGATCGCATATCAGCAGTTTTTGAACCTGTAATTTTGTCTGTATCCTTATTTTCCTCTAACCATTTAGCGTAGATCTCCTTTGATTTAGGATCATTATTTGAACCATTGAAAAGTACAATTTTGCCTTTATAGCCATTCTCCGGCAACAGTGTTTCAAATAGGTACTTCTGTGTAATAGTTGACTCAGTGAAAATGATTGCTTTCTGTTTAGCTCCCAATTCATGAGTCATCTCAAACCCCTTTTTAAGCGCAATAAGTAGCGCATCGCCCTTTGAATTGTTGAAGATTGCCTTGGCGAGGTCTCTAAATTTTTTAAGATCAACTTTCTCCTTTTCCATCAATTGAATATCTTCTTTAGTAAATTCTTTAGTTTTCTTCCCTTTTTCTTCATTTTCATCCTCATCTTCCTCATCATCAATCCACTCATCCGATATTTCATCAAAACCTTCAAAGTTCTGAGCCAAATCTGTGGTATCGAATTCATTTTGAGTACTTTTTAAGGATATTTTAGCTTCATCTATGAGATAGCCCAACTTGATAACAAGATTATTTAATGTGCTTGCAATAGCAAAGGATGAAGAGGCTAACAACTTGCGCAGTATTAGTGTCATTAGTTGACGCTGGCTAGAAGGTAGCGCATAGAGCGTTGGCCTTTGTAGGTATTCGGACATCCCATCGTATAGCTCTACTTCCTGTTTTGTAGGTGTGTAATCCTGAGTGATGGGGCGTCTCTCGGTGTAATTGATATATTCTAAAACTTGCCTACGCAGGGTTCGGATACATACTACTTCTAAACGTTTTCTAAGGTCTAAAAACATTTCCTGTTTTGGCTCAACAAGTCCGACTTCATTTTCGTAAATATCTTGTTCACGTGAAACTCGAGCGTAGTTTGCCTTAAAACTTCTAAGGTCCCCAAAAACATGATCATCAATAATGCTTACCAGACCATATAATTCCAATAAAGAGTTCTGCAGTGGGGTAGCAGTAAGTAATATTTTTGGGACACCAGCAAGAGATTCCTTAATATCTCTAGCAATCTTATTACTTGTTTTATAAACATTTCGAAGTCTGTGTGCCTCATCAATAACTGCTAGGTCCCATTTTGTTTGCTTAACATATGGCGCCTTAGTTCTGGCAAAGTGATATGAACAGATTACAATCTTATCGTCTTGATTAAAGGGATTAAGATTGCCATCTTTAATACTTTGATTAAATGATTTTGTCTCAAGAATTAAGGATGGCAAAAAAAACTTTTCCTGCAACTCAGTATTCCACTGTTTACGCAAAGCAGCTGGTACAATGAGTAATATATTTCTCTTTCTTTCAGCCCATTTTTGAGACAATACCAACCCAGCCTCGATTGTTTTGCCCAAACCTACTTCATCAGCAAGTATGGCTCCCCTGGAAAGAGGCGATTTAAATGCAAATAGCGCAGCTTCTATTTGGTGAGGATTGAGATCAACTTGAGCATTTGATAGTGTTGAAGAAAGCTTTTCTAGACTATCGGATGAACACCGTTTTGTCAGCTCATAGGCAAAATATTTTGCATGATATGGAGTAATTTTTGTCATAAATTTTTTGTACTTGTTATGCTTTTCACTTTGGCCTCATTTTATCAAAAATCGGCTCCTAATACAAAGGGCATAGAGGTTTGAAATGTGCTATAGTATTTATATGACGCCAACTACATTGGTCATTGTGATATTTGCGATCGTAGCTATTTTTGTTTACCTCATATTAAAACTCATCGATGCACTTATCAGGATCTCCCAACGAATTGAATCAACCAATACACATCTTGATGAGATACATATTGAAATGGCAGAGCTTGCACAAATCTTAAGTACAACATTGCTGGGGCTTAAGAGTAAAGATGATGATCTTGATTCACGCGTTGAGGATCTTGAAAATATTGCTGACCCAACATACGATGAAGATGATTTAGATCCATTTTATGATCAGGCTGTAAAAATTGTAACTGAATCAGGAAGTGCTTCTGCATCATTGCTTCAACGTCGACTCGACATCGGCTATGCCCGAGCCGCACGATTAATCGATGTGCTTGAATCAAAAGGTATTGTGGGACCAGCTGAAGGCAGTAAGCCACGTCAGGTTTTCTCATCAGCAACGGAAGCTGAGCCCTTATTTGAACAAGCAATTAAACTTGGTCAAAAAGAAGGCAGAATTTCTCCAGCAATGTTACAAAGAAATCTACAGATTGGTTATGCCCGAGCTGCACGTATTATGGACTTACTTGAAATTGAAGGGTATATTGGGCCCGCAGATGGAGCAAAGCCACGACTAATTTTAAAGTAATATGCAACTAAAGAGAGTTCTTATCCTTGAAGATGACCTCGAAACCGTTTCTGTGCTATTGGGTAAACTTGCAAGCCTTGAAAATGAACTCATGAAATCTGATAGGAAAGTTGAGTTTTCTTTCATGGTGATGTCCGAATATACAGATGTTGATACGATGATAAACGGGCTGGATGCTGAATCGTTTGATATTATTCTGCTTGACAGAGATTGTAAGGTTGCCGGCTCATTCCACATTTTAGATATCGAAAAATTTGGGGTAGATAAAGTGATCTCTATATCTTCAACACCTCCATATAATGAGGACGCAAAGCAACGAGGAGTTAAACGGGTAGCGCATAAGGACTATGCGAATCTCACTACATTTGCAGATGCGGTAATGGATCACATTAAAGAGCTTATATAACTACCATCGCCATCGATGGTAATTTATTCGATCTTTTAGCCACGAATCACTTGCATTTTGTTTCCTCTTTATCCTTATAAATAAGGAAAGGGAAACACTTTCCTCCCTTATCGTATATAATAGGGAGGATTAAGGTGGGCTAAACTACAATGATACATACAAACATAACTAACAAACAAAAAGAAATACTTCTTCTTCTCTACCGATTCCGGTTTCTCAACAGACAGCACATACAAACACTCCTTCGTCATAAAAACAAAAAGAATATAAACACGTGGCTCAAAGATCTCACAGAAAAAGGATACATAAACAGAATATTCAAACGATCATGGACAGAAAACTCAGTACCGGCAAAATACTACATCGCACTCAATGGCATACGATATCTTAAAACCAATCCAGACTGTAAAAAAGAATATCTTCGTAAGCTTTATCGTGAAAAGGACCGCTCACAAAAATTTATCGATAAATGTCTCTTTATTGCAGACATTTACATTCGGTTTTTGAAAGACTCTGTGGAAAATATCACCCATTATCAATTTTCCACACAATCTGACTACACGCCCGGCAGCATCGTAACCGACATCATGCCCGATTTTCTGGTCATTACAGGAAACAACAATGTAAAACAATACCATCTCTTCCAGCTATTTCCTGAGGGAACGCCCCGTTTTGCAGTTCGCAAGCGTATTGAGCAATATATGACATTTTTAACTGAGGAAGACGGCACGCACTTAAATGCTGTTCTTCACCTTGTGGCACATACTGAGGCATTATATGTATATTTAACTCGCCACACTGAAAGAATCCTTGAGGATGAGAGTATATCGGTACCAATTCGAGTACTATCGTATGATCAGATCGCACAGCACGGATTACAGCTTGAAGACCCGGAAACAACTGATGAGTCAGAACTCGAGTAGCACATCCTACATCAGCCCTTTCTCCTTCATGCTTATATATGTACCCTTCGCATAAATAATATGGTCGATAACCTTTATACCCAATATATTTCCGGCATCAATCATCCGTCTGGTTGAGGCAACGTCTTCTGAGGACGGATTAGGATCACCAGAGGGGTGATTGTGGGCGAGAATAATCTGCGATGTGCATTCTCTCACTGCTCGAACAAACACTTCCCGCGGATGAACCAGTGACGCATTGAGTATTCCTATACTTACCAGCTCAAACGTTGTAATATTACTCCGTGCATCAAGATGAATTACAAAAAAATGTTCTTTATGACGATCAATACCGTCTTGTGTCTTAAAAAACCTATCAAGCAAATTATAGAGCCCTTTCGAATTACTTATTTTTTTCATTGACTCACTGACTTTTATTTTCATACTAGTGGAATTAAAATTTTTAATAAAAAACCGCAGGCAACGGTTACGCCCGCTACCTGCGGCTTACAACACCTCATCTTTTGGGCAACTCAGACAACCGACATGGTGTAAAGTACCTATCTCGTTCAACCGGCAGTCCCAATGCGCCTCGTACTGTACTGATCTCTGAAAGCGAAAAATACCCAAGTTCCCGTTCAAACCCATCGACCAGGCCGTAAAATGTGTCATTACCATCAAATTCAACGACATACCACGTCCAGCTTGAGTCTGGTGTAAAAAACTTACACCATACCATCGGATCTTCAGTATTCTCACTTGCATACAACTTCGGCAGCTTGCTGCGGATATCTGCAGTCAATAGCATCATAAACCCCACCTCCTTTCGATATGAAAATTGATAAATCAGGTCAGGTATGCTCCTGTCCTTCAAAAAAGGGGCATGGGGTGAAGACGTAGGCTGTCAAAAGTTTCGCAAGAAAGGATTGTAATGCCTGTCAGAAAAATGATGACATCAATAATGAACAGTCATTATTGTCATTTTTCTACAGGTTTACATACCCGCCTTTTGACAGATGCGGCAAACCCCATAAAATAGGAAAGAAAGGACAGGAGAGACTAGCTTTGTTTAGGTTTTTCAATCACCTGAAGATACATAGAATAGTCATAATCTGCATTACCTTTTTCAAGAACATATTTTCCGGTTGGTTCATTCCCAAGCACTATACATGGAACAGCTGACTGAGCAAGTTCAAGATAGGAATAATAGGTACGATAGTCATCACTCATAATAAATAGGTCATCCTTTTGATACACATGTAAGTATGGATATCTGCCAGCTTTGATATCCATAAGCACACTATGAGAAAAGGCAGACGATGGTTCCGGTTTATATTCTGAAAATGGTTTGATTCCTTCGATTTGTATGACCGCTTTATAGAAAGGAAGCTGCTTTTGCAGCACTTTCCTAAAAAGTTCTGAAAACATAGAATCCATTGGGATTTTATTGTCTATTTTTATATCTGAAATGTTCATGGGTGATTAGATATGCTAAAAAGACCTTCAGCCGGTCACAAACTAGTAGTGCTGACTATTATAGCAGTATTTATGCGATAACAGACAAAGGGATGGTAAGTATTAAGGTTTTTTAGAAATTTATTTTCTCGAATTTTTCTGATAAGAAAAATTAAAACGGCGAGGTAAAAAGCCTTGAAGTATCTGTTTCCGGAATCCGTTCACTATAATAGGGATTTTATTTATATATATGCCTATAACTGTGAACAATTCAACATATAAAACGCTTATCAGCACTGATAATATATTTAAGGCATGGTATGCCTTTCGGAAAGGAAAGCGAAAAAAGCCCGATGTAATGTTCTTTGAGCGCCATCTTGAAGATAATTTGTTTGCACTGCAGGATGATCTGGAGAAGGGTCAGTACCGCCATTCGGGATATCTTGAATTTACGGTACAGGATCCTAAAAGTCGACTCATTCACAAACCACATGTCAGAGACAGGGTTGTTCACCAGCTTCTGTATGAATATCTCTATAAACTTTATGACAAAACTTTTATCTACGACTCATATTCATGCAGAATTGGTAAGGGAACGCATAAGGGTGTCGGAAGGCTTATTCAGTTTAGTATAAAAGAATCGCAAAACTATTCACGTAGCTGCTGGAGTGTAAAATGCGATATAAAGAAGTTTTTTGCAAACATTGATCATAAAGTCCTTCATGATATTCTCGTACGTAAAGTACATGATCCACTTATACTTTTTCTGCTTGATATCGTTATTGACAGCTTCCATACGAAAGATGCCCTTGGCAAAGGCCTCCCATTAGGAAACCTCACCAGTCAGATATTTGCAAATATTTACATGAATGAATTTGACCAGTTCATAAAACATAAGCTTAAGGTTATATATTTCATTCATTATGCCGATGACTTTATCCTGGTTTCACATAACAGAGTATATCTTGAACAGCAAATTGAGCCAATGAGAACATTTCTGAAAGATACCCTAAAATTAACTATGCACCCTGACAAAGTTATCTTTAGAAAACTCGACTGGGGTATTGATTTTTTAGGGTATATTGTGCTTCCCCGGTATGTTTTACCCAGAACTGCAACAAAGCATCGCATATTCAGAAAAATAAAGAAACGTGCAGATGAGTATCTCGATGGTGATATTTCCATGTATCAGCTGAGACAGTCGGTACAGTCATACCTTGGATATCTGTCACATACTGACGGATATAAGCTTTCACTGGAAATTAAAAATTACGTCTGGTTTCTGACGGGCGAATCAGTATAATGAATGGCACTATGTTTCAGCTTGATATTCCGCTTCTTGACAAATTATATGCGTTTTATAAAGAAATCACAGTTGTTATTGTTTCCTTCCCAAAATCACGTAAATATACACTCGGAGAGCATATTGAAAGACTGACCCTTGAGATTATTGAACTTGTCATATCTGCCGGATATAAACCAAAGGAGGAGAAGCTGGAGACCGTTTATGAGATCAGTGCAAAGCTTGATGTTTTGAAAATGCTGGTTCGCCTAGCTTATGAGACAAAATGTATGCAGAGCAAGGATTACCAGTGCCTGTCAGCTGATCTTTCAGAGACCGGCAAAATGACAGGCGGCTGGATCAAATCCTTAAAACAGTAATGGAACGCTCTCAGGGGACGGAAACCGGTATTGTCATTGTGATTGGACGCATTGTTCCAATTGACGTTCGACAAACCACCATTATCGGAATTACCACCGATGAGACGGCTATCGGAACCGAACCAACGTGCTTCTCTCCTATTCCGACTCACTGTGCCCAGATTACTCCACAACACTGTATTTTATACGTTTTATCTTTTTATGAAATAAAACTAACAGAGAAGCACACACAGCTTTCCTTCCTGTTTATATTCCCGCCGGCATATTTACGCTTCTTTTCCCACATAAGAGAACAGAACTCTGAAAGTGATGCCGGGAGAAAGCAGAGCAGCCGGCAGGCGTACCTGACCGGATAGTGGCTTTGCTAAGGTCAATTGTAGCAGATAATATTCGGAAATCTCAAAAAATTTTTTGGCTTCGCCAAAATCCAAGAATCCAATACACAAAACACCAATACAAGAACCAAGATAATCAAGAGTACAAGGATTTTAGGAAGAGAAAACTATCAGGGGACGGAAACCGGCATAGTCAAAGTGAGTGGACGCAAAGTTCCAATGGACGTTCGACAAACCACCATAAGCGGAAAAACCACCGATGAGACGGCCATCGGAACCGAATTGATCATGCATCCATTCATATGTACTTGTTTCACCCCATTCCGGATGATCTCTATTGCCTAGTATGTTGAATTCGATCTCACGCATATTACGCGCCTGTACATGTTCCGGTAGTTCAAGTAAACGCTGGAGGGCAGGGTAGAAATGCTCATATTGTTCATTTGGGGATATCTTTGCACGGGAATTGGCAGCTGCGTTTGGGCCAATACCCTGAGCTCTCAGATCTTCGAGAATGGATGCCCATGGGTCATTGGCGTAAACCTGACTACCGTTGTAGTTTCCGTTACTATCTTGTGCGGCGTTTGGTTTTGCGGTTATATCAACTACCGCCCAGAACCCGCCAAGTTTTGCTGCATCCTGAGCAAGTTTTTTATTCGGACCAATCTCATTCCAGAAGTATGTATCATTCGGCGTCTTTATCCATCCTGGATAATCATCATCTTTCTTAAATTCTCTTTGGGGAAAGTAAACAGGTTTAAGGTGATCTCTTATGCCAAGTTCCTCTGCTTTTGCAAGAGCATCAAGAAGTTCCTGTGGAGGAGGAGGTACTTCTATTTCCTGTCCCAGAAACTCCCTCCATTTGTATGATTCCGCTTCCCGAAGTTCATGTTCCTGTAATGAATCTGCTGTGCGTTCACTTCTTCCCTGCATTGGGTTTGAAGTAGCCTGCGTTTCGCCTGCAGCCATTTCTGACGGTAGGATATAGCCTTTTTCTTGTTCTTCAATCTCAACCTGTATTTGGGGAGATACAGCATCCCTTGTTAAACCAAATGAATGAAGCACTTCCAGCAATGTTTTTCGCTCCTCAGGAACACTGAGCGTTTTAGGGTCGTTAATGAATTCGCCTAGTTTTTTCTGCATGTACGTTGCAAAATCATCACCCCTCGCGCGGGATAATTTCCATTCACCAAAGAGTTTAAACAATGTTCCCGGATCAAGAAAATTTGTATTAAGTGTTGTTTCTGTATTGTTTTGAGGGTCAATTCCAAGTGATGTTTTCATCGCTGGAGTAAAACCAGCGAAATCACGATTATGTATCTGCTGCATCATTTGAGCCGCTTCAGACAATCTTCTAATATAATCAGCTTCAGCTTTACTCAGCCCCAGTACTCCATTTTCTTCAATCAATGTGGCCTTGATAACATCAGCCATTTCTGCGGCCGGCATATAACTAACCTCTACTCCTGTAAGCTCCCGTAAAATCGCCGGATCCATATCTTCCCGCTGTTTTGTTCGCTCATCTTTAGGATTACCAGTCAAGATTTCGACGAAATTATTTGTGACATCAAAAACCTGTCCATTAAATCCTGGGATTTGAATTCTATCCCCTGGCCGTGCCCCTTGCATAAATTTTGTAGCAAGCTGCGTTCTGGTTGATCCTCCCGTATATTCATCGTGTAATACTCCGACTCCTCTTTCCAAAGCCTTTGGTACAGGTCCGGTCTTCATGCCACTTTGAACTCCTCCTTCATCATCAGTCCAAAGCTCACGATATCCAAACACATCTCGAGGAGTGGTTCCTTCATGCCAATTGATAATCTCATACCCTCCCGTCAGTGAATTTAACACATACAGACCCAGCTTGGTTTTCCCTGTACCAGTTGAGCCGACAAGAAAAATTTTGTTTCCTGCAATTGCTTCACGCGACATGCGGTCAATTAATTCTAAACGGGAAGGAGTCAGCACAACACCGTTTTCTTCGAGTTGTTTTTTATAATCTAGCATCCTTTGCGCTTCAAGATAACCCAAGGTTGAGGGAGAGGCAGTTTCAACAATGCCAGATCGCTTTGCTTTTAGTTCGTCCAGTTTTCCTTGGAAAAGACCAATTTGATCAGCAGCACTTTGTGTCAGCGTGCCATGTTGTTGAGTGCTGTCTAAATATCTTCTATAAATTGCAAGTCGTAGTTTCTCTGTTACCCGGTCAATATCCCGTACCTCTCTCATAGGACGACGCGCTGCCTGAAAGTGGGCAAACTCCCTGTCAAATTCTGATTCAAAACGCTCGCGTACTTGCGGTTGAGATAGAAGATCAGACAACTTTAGTCCTATTACGTCCCTATGTAAAGCAGAACTCGGAGCTTCTTCGTTTGTTGCATCGGGCGTGCCATCATGCGCATCCCATGATCTTACGTTATTAGGTAGTAATAAATTGTCAAGTTGTCTCTCCAAACTATTCAGATCATCTCCTTCCTCAAGCTGTATGTCTGGTACGACGTGATCCGGAGTACGATAATATTCCTCAAGATATCCTAACACTGAAAAGCATTTATCCTGAACATCTGCTGGAGATAATTCTGTTGAGGCAGTAGCACTTGCTTCGTTTGGTATAAACCTGCGAAAAGAAAGAGGTGCAAGACGATGGCGTGCATGTGTGATTTGTTGTACGGAAAATGCTTCTGTTCCTGTTGGTTCGGACATAATCGTATTATACAAAATTTTATAATTTCGATAAATGCTTCATTAGTAATTTATGTCGTACAAGCGTTGCCTGCCGAACGTCATCAATGACAACGGCAGCATCCGGATCGGCAGGGTCATGACAGACAACTTTAATATCTTGAGCAGCGCTTCCAAATCCAATACCCTGAACAATAATTCCTGCAGCTCGTAATTCTCCAATTAAAGCAACGCACTCCGCTTGGTTTGTTACATCTCCGTCTGAAACAATAGTCAAAACCTTAGAATGTCCGCCTGCCCTAATTTTCTGAACTGTCTGTGGATCAAGCGCGTCACGATATTGCTGTAATGATGCCTGTAGCCCTCGTGATGATTGGTTGTGAGCTTTTAATGTACCGTCAAGCTGTACAAGGCCTTTCTCGGATATTTCACCTGTTGATTCCTGAGCAACACTTGTCCAGTCACCAAATACAGCGACTCTTGAACGGACTGAAAGAGGGGTCGTCATATGTCTTTTATATCGTGAATGTCCTAACCGTTCGTTTAGATTTTTAATGTTGTATTCACTACTTAACACCATCTTTCGCTGTTCCTCAGCTGGCTGACCACTCATTGATCCCGAAATATCTAAGATAAAGTCATCTTCAAAAACAGAAACTTCAATTCGCTCTCTTTGTCTTTCATGTGATTTTTGGTACCCTGATGGATCATCCTCCTGTGAACGAACGTCAATATATGCAGTTACGGGATCGTCTAAAAATTCACCTTCACTTTGCCTGACGGGTCCTTTATATGCTGCATGGGGAATTTCTCTCCGCCTATAGAGAAGCTCAAATAAATCACGCCATTCCTGGTATAACGTACTTGGCCTATGACTAATACTTGCTTCGGCAGGAACTGGAGTCCGATTTACTCCATTTATCCATGATTCCAGTTGATTCCATTCACGCAATGACACACCTTTTTCCTGTTGGAATGCCTCAGCCGCACGTTGCTCCTGAGTTTGTGTAGGTAAAGCAGCTCCATCATCCTGCTTAGTTAGTTCTTCATACAGCAGTTCTATTTCTTCCTGACTTAATTCGGGTTGCTCAACCGTTGATTCTCCAAAATCACCATCAAGGGGTTGCGACTCCTCAGCTTGATCCGGTGATTCATCCTGCGCCTTTGGTGGAGTTGCATCCATACCACGATGAGTCCATTTTTTTGCATGAGGATCCCATATCTCTCCCCATGCATGCTTATCCACACCTGGTGCTTCTACTACGGTAAACTCGAATCGAGGATCTTTACTATTAATATATGGCCCTGTTGCAATTCGAGAAGCAATTCCAAGTCTTTTACACAACTCGTCTCGGAAAATATTTGCCCAATAACAATGAGCAACACCTGTTTCAGCAATTTTTGTCCATATATCGTCTCCTGCGGACAAATATAACGAGTCTATCTGTCCTATTTCCGCTTCATCAGCCGGATAACGGAGTTTCTTACGAACATAGAGGACAACTTCCCGCGCTTTTTGAACATCATTCATCCAGTTTTGACCGGATAGTTCATCAAGAAATAATTGTGTTTCTGGATCTACATTTCCGCCTACTGGAGTCAAGTCATCTTCTGTGGGTGGCATGTCCAACTTATTTGATTGGGTTTTAGCTAAAACAAAGTCAAATGAAAATTGTCCTGTTGGTGCTGTTTGTACTTGTGTTTGTCTTGGGTCAAGATACACGATTCCTAAGTCATCACGCATAAGCTGGAATGCTCCTGGGGGATTAAGGGTTGAAGCAATAGGGAGTGTGCCATAGGGCAGTTTGATAAGAGTTTCATCACCTGGCTGAATAGTTCCCTCATATGTCCTTCTTGTTTTCCAGATAGCTTCATCTTCGGGAACATCATCTATATCCCATGTTTGTTTGGTGCCAGCTTCTTTGACAATCTGGCGGGTAACAGGATCATAACGACAAACTTGCTCACGGTAATACCCTCCATAAAATGGCGTGACACGAACAGTGATATCCGATTCCTGCAGCGGTTCTTTGTCTCCGGCCACATCCTGTGTTTGAGATGGTCGATATTCAAATTGCTTTGATTGACCGGTCTGTCGGTCGGCAGCAGTAAGCTCATCAATAATTGGTTGAATATGAGTTGTAAAATTCTGACCGTCAAACCTTAAATATCGTCCTGAGGCAATATAATCAATTAAACTACGTCCCTTCGTGCGAGGGATATCTGTTATTGCTTTGCGAACCGGATCTGAAACTGTATCGGGATATTTACCGGTTAGTATATATGTATCGAGTGCCCATTGGAATTCCTGAGCAAGTGTTTGATTTTGAGGAGTAATTGGCTTATCGCGAAGAATATCAGGATTACTTTCTCTCAGTCTTGCCAGTCCTTGCCATCTGAGGACTGGCTCACTTGCTTCTGGATACCTGCGGGCGGATTCTATTAAGAGGTTTGCATTAGTACGTAGAGCCTGTGTGAGTCCGATATGTCCGGCAACTTGTCGTACTATTGCAATGCGGGCCTGATCGATATTTGGAAACAATGCTGTATTAACAGAAAGTTCTGAACGATCATCAGACCAGGCAATTCGTATTCCAGTATCTCGAGTTTTTACCGCAATACCGCCAAGTAATTCACTTGGTTCAGAAGGTGGAGCAGTAGTTTCTGTAATATCTGCAGTTGGTTGCTCTGCCATATGTTTATTATATATTGTTTAGTTCATCTTAAAAGTGTGTGATTTTTACCACCTTAAACTTAATTAATTATATTTATAGTATATAACCTTATAGTCAATGAAATTATTTGTCTTAACCTATCACAACAATATATTATCGGATTATAACAAAACCTATATAATATTGACAACGACATTTGAATAGTGTATACTTCTGCATCACATTGTAAATTAGTGTGATTAACTAAAAAATATGGGTCCAGACGGGTACAACAGCGCACAACCTCTCCAGTTTTCAAATCTCGATCAGTTACTATGGGGAATTGTTAAAACCCTTCAATACTACTCACTTCCTGCTATGGCCATCGCAATTGCAACCTTAGGAGTATTTCTTGTCATGAGTGGCGATGACACAGACCGCAAATCAAAACTTCGTGGATGGATCATTAACATTCTTGTTGGAGGACTTTTAGTTTTCGGAGCAGCAACCTTAGCACAGATTATTAAAACATTTGTTGGTGGAACAGCTTAACAAGCAATAAAAAACAGCATATATGTATGAAGTTTATCTATACACTTCTCATTCTTTCAATATTTCTTTTTAACACGTCTTCCGTTCTTGCCCAAAACTCTCCAACACCCACGTCAAAACCTCAAGTTCAATATACAAACGAATTTACCGTTGAAAATCAGCCCTCTGGGGTTGTGACATTGCTGCAGGATTTCATAAAAGGTTTTGATTCCTTTGTCGGAGGATTTGTCTTTTATACCCCAAATCCCCTTGATAAAACGATTACCTTACAAGATAAATCAGAAATACCCGGAGTTACTAAATACCGCGATATGTTCTATCAGATTGCCATACCCGTACTTGCTATTATTATTGCGGCTATTGCCGTTTCAAAGCTTGGATCGGATAATACCCAAGAGCTCAAAAACTTTGCCGTACGGTTTGTCATAACCATCGTCTTATTCATCACCGTACCCCACGCCCTCTCATACAGCATACAAGCAAATAACTTACTCGTTGAGAAAATATCAACGACACAAAAGTTCACGGGCTTTTTAGATGACTACTTTACCAAAACCCAAGAAAAGATTAATCAAGGTGAAAGCGCAGAGCAATATGGTATTCCGTCATTTGATATATCGCTTATCGGAGGCATTTTCAAATCCTTTGGTAAATTCATCGTTCAGATATTTCTTTTTATCTTAACCTTCTTGTTTCTTCTTATGGGTTTCTTGTACTTAGGTTTCCAATTTGTTATCCGTTTTGCTGCACTTTTGTTTCTAGGTGTATTGTATCCAATCATCATTCCCTTTATGTTGTCTGAGAAAACACAGCCGATTGTACAAACATTTTTCAAATCGTGGCTCACGTTCCTGATCCAACAACCAGCCTTTGTTCTGGGCTTTGCGATTGCTACTGATATCTTTACGAGCATTCTCCAGTCAAAAGGCCCGAGTGTAGGCATGCTTTTCTTCTATACCGGCTTCTTATTTTTCCTCGGCGGCGTGAATATCTTGGTCTCCCGCATCTTCGGGGGGCTGGACGGGCGAGACTCTTGATGCAGCTCTTGCCGCAGCTATCTTCATACGCACATCTGCAACTTTAGCTGCATGCTTCGCATGCACAGCCGCGAGTTCATCGTGTTGGATAGGGCCTTGAACATCCTCGTCTTGTAATTGTGGTATTGCACCTGGCTTTTCTTCCACCATAAACTGGGAAATGAAACTATTAAGTGCATATATTCTCTCACAATCGGAATCTCATGTCAATAGCCTTCGAGCGACAACATAGTGCCTATTAACCTATCTTCGAAATCAACCGCTCAACAAGTGTTCTGAACTCTGTGCCTAGTTTCCTGAATTGACTATCGTTCTTGGCAAACGATTCCCATTGCCCGCGAGTCTCTTTGGTATAAGCCGCCGGATCGTTTTTTAAATCCTCGTTTCCTGAAACAATTGTACTGAGCTTTTCCATTCGAATTTGTATTACACCGAACAACTCGATTGACTGCTGAACTAGTTGCCGCAAGTCATTTGCTAGTGCCTCAATTCTCGCTTTGCCAACAATGGCCTCCCTTCGATGGAAATATGCTCCAAACAGCATTTCTAAGTCTGATACAAATCGCCGGCGGATCGAGATGGACTCAGACTCCCGAGATAACAGGTCCTTCAGTTCAAAAGCAGGCAATGCCTCAAACAGCTGATTGTTAGGCTCCCATTCCAATTGTCTCGGTAGTGATTGAAGATGTTGCCGCACAAAATTATCCAAATCGTGATCAGCAATGAGATTCCAATCAGACGGCACCAGGTCGCGAATAGCCATTTGAGTAGACTTCGACTTGGCCTGTAGCATCCCAGTATGACGATAGTAAGAATGGTCTTACCTCATACTATTCAACACGCTCTGATGCGTTGCGAGATGGGGCTAGAGAAGATGAAATTAACAAAGTCATGTTCAATGGCGACCGATTTATTGATCTTTCCACCTTTTCCAAAGACACGCCTAATCCCCATAACTTCAATGCCATGCAGGAAGCCAAGCGACAGGGAAAAGATATTGATTATGCATATGTGACCCAATCAAGCCCTCCTCAAAAGGTAAAGCAATTTTTGGCGATGTCAGGAAAGCGCAATGATGCCTATGGCATAAAGGGTGTAGTGGTATCCCGTCAAGGAAAAGACAGTAGCGACCATATTATTCGTTTATATTCCCCCGGTCAAGGGAAGAAAAAATAACCTATGAAAAGTGTGCGGATATATAAAGACAATATTCGAGAACATGTATTGCGAAGTCTATTTTTTACCGATACCGCAATTGCTATCGGCGGAGCGATTGTGATTGCTGCCGTCGTATTTGTCATATTCAAATATTTCCTGCATTTCTTTGATTGGGGATATTATGGATTGACGGTTCTTACCTGCGAAGTGTTTTTCATTGGACTGGTTACGCAAAAGCTTGATAATCAGCCTATCTACAAGATTGTGCCACGGGGATTGAAACATTCGGTAAGCAAAAAGAATTTACGCCATGCTGATATTGATTCATACTTCACTGACTTTGCAATTCAAGACAATCTGATTGTCCGCAAAAACAGTATTATCTCGATGCTTGCGGTTGAGCCGTATGACATTGCACTCCTTAATGATCAAGACCGAGAACATTTCTTTGTCAAAATCAAGCAAATGATCCATGTCTTGCCCTCAGGAGTCCAGTTTATTATCAGAAAAGAAAGAGCAACGATGGAAGAATATTCAAAGCATGTGTCTTCCTTATACAAAGATGCCAACACTAAACGAGAACCACTGATTCACAATTACTTAAAAGATCTATCAGATCTCATCAGTAACCACTCATTTGTCACCATGCGCCACTACGCGGTGTTTTCCGTCAGTTGTGACAGCAAAAAGGCCAATGAAAAGGTAAAAGCAATCAAGAAGTTATCAGATATGAGTATTCGATTTGCCTCGGCATTGTCTGCCTGCAATATTACGGCTACACCACTTACAAACAATGAACTGTTACACGTTGCAACCACCACCCTACGATGAGAAAAACAACCAAAAAACAAACCAATGGGAAACATCCGAACAAGGTACTTATTACGCTGGATCGCTTTAATGTGAGTCGAAAGCTAAAAGAAGAAGTAGAGCTTTTAAGTATTGAAAAGGCAAAGAAGGTATATGAACTTAACAAAGTCCTGAAGGAATACAAACTTTATGAAAAGAAAAATACGGGACTGCAAAAAATTGAGGAACATTTCTTTAATGGAGAACCAAAACTGCACCAAAATGCACTCACCCTGGCACTTCGGGAAGAAATTGGGCGACTCATGGATATTATCAAGTCACAACAGGAGATGATTGCCAAAGAATCATTTGTGCAGAATGAATTACCACAAATACGCAAGCCTGAGTTTGTTGCAAGCAACAATCCGATCAAGCTACTTCGCAATTACCGAGCATATAAAAAAGAATTGCAAGAATATCATCAGGCTATCCATGAATCAAATATAACTGATTTTCATTTTGTCCTTGAAAAAGATGAAAAAGGATTAGTCATTGAGCGAGATGGAACCAAGAAATACAAAGCAGACTATTTACAGGAAAAAAGTTCTCATTTGCAAGTCGGTGAAAAAGTCAGGCGATTCTACTATTTAGCTGATATTCCCGCTTACTTAAGTCCCTATGTGTTTTTTAGACTGCTAACTTCCAGTTTACCGTTTACCTTAAGCGTCTTTGTACAACCAACACCGAGTGGTGAACTTTTGAAAAAAGCCAGACAAAGACTCTCTGTCTTGGAAATGCAGCAAAACGATCGGTTGAAAGCTGGAAAACTCAGAGATCAACAGATTGATAAAAATATCGAGGAGGTTATGTCCTTTATTGATGAACTTGTGCATGAAGCCGAGAAAGGGATTGTGTATTCATTGTATTTACAGCTTGAAGCTGACAGTGAAAAAAAACTCGCTGCGCTTCATAAGCAACTCCAAAACGTAACAAGTGCGATGGATATTACATTTAATCAATATACCTTCGGTCACAAGAGAGCATTCAAGAATTTCTTACCCTTTAATCAAGATCATGTCAAAGAAAATAGGATTTTGCAGTCAACGGCAGCTTCATACTTGATGCCGTTTGTGTCAAAACAGTTAAATGATCACAATGGTATTTTTATGGGTGTGAATGCATACAATAATAGCTTGGTGTTTATTGATCCATTTACCTCCCGAAACAATAATATCAACATCTTTGGTGTCTCGGGGTCTGGTAAAAGTGTGACAGCTAAAACCTTGATGAACCGCCTCTATATGCGTGGTGTGCAAATCATTGTCATTGATCCTGAAGGAGAATATATTGATCTTGCCAGATCTTTAGGAGGAGAAGTTATTCAATTTTCGAGAGAGAATGGGATTAACCCTTTTTATATCAATAGCTCTAATGAAAATGATATTTTAGATCATATCTCAACGCTTAAAACCTTCTTCAAATTCTTTATCCCCGAACACCACTACGATGGCGCACTTTTAGATGAAAAGCTCATTAAGCTCTATGACAGCTCATCGCCGTCATTTGAGAACTTACTGGAGCTTCTAGGTGATAGTCCCATGACACGAGATTTGAGTGTGTTATCAGATGGAAGTTTGCGGGGTGTATTTAACTCAACTCGACGACTTGAGCTCAATAACGACATCATTGTCCTTGATTTGCATGACCTGAAAAAAGATGAGAAACGAGATCCTGCCATCTATCTTTTGACGTCGCTTATTTGGAACTTGGTTAATAAGGCAAATGGTAAGAAACGCATGCTCTTTATTGATGAAGCGCACAAGTTACTGGTTGATCCAGAGGTCGCTGTATTCTACCGAGAATTGGTCAAGCAGGCTCGTAAGCGCAATGTGGGAGTCGTGTCGATTACGCAGGATGTCGAAGACTTTTTGCATAATGAATATGGCAAAGCGATTATTACGAACTCTGAAACAAAAATTTTACTCAAGCAATCATATGCCACGCTTGATCAGATTGGCACGATTTACCCCATGACGGATGAGGAAAAACAGCAATTGGGACATTTGGAGATTGGAGAAGTAGTACTTTTCAGAGAAGGAGAACATATTCGACTCAATATCTTAGTATTACAACATGAGCAAAACTTAGTATTTACCTCATTTAGTACTTCGCATGAGTCTGATCAGCAAAGTTAAGACGGCTCATGCGTTTAAAAATGATCCGTTTGGCTTTATAGCTGATCTGGTCATTACCGTTATTGCCAACCTCGTTATTCCCATTCCTTTAGCTGGAGAAGCCCTGAAAGCATTTAAAGGTCCCATCTTGTGGCTCCTTGGCTCATTCATCCTCCTTGGGATATTTATGCTGATTGTCATCGGAACCGTTGTCTTTTCTCCCGTGATTGTCAGTACTACCTTTTTTGATCGTATTGCTACACTTGGAACTCCAGGTTCGCTTAATGTTTCATATGATGGCACATTTGCCGAGACCTCTATCCCATATCAAAATCCACTTGGTGGAACTGGCATGACCTATACCTCAGTTACTGCATACTTTCATGACCCTGCCTACTTTCTGCAATTTGGCAGGATTCATAACGGAATAGATTTAGTTCCAACCGACACATATTACAAAAATAGCAAAACATATCAGGAAGTACATCAAGTGATCGCGTTTTCAACTATTAATGGCAACGCACGATCATATATTGATGAGTTTGGATCACAAACGGTGGAAGTTACGAATGATGATAGTACCTTACAAGCTGTCTTTATGCATTTTAAGCAGATATTAGTAAATGATGGAGAAATCAAGGCAGGAACACCACTAGGCGTTATGGGGAAAACAGGGCTCGCGACTGGAGAACACGTACATTATGAAATACGAGTTAAAAGTGGTTCAAACTGGACACCGGTTAACGCATTAAGTTATATACAATAACAGTATGAAAGATATTGCAGTTAATCCATTAACACAAGGACAACGAAGAATACTTCAATTAGGAGTAGTATTTTTACTGTGTATCTTTCTCATTGGATACTTTTTTATGATGAGTCGGACCAAAAATACCACGGTGTATTTGCAAAATGAAACTCTACAAGTATTTGATGAAACTATACCGTTTGCCTATCCGGACAAATTGGAGCTGCACTTTCCCTACTTACTTGTTGTTAAGCCAGAAGAGCACAAGACACTTGTATATGATCTACAAGAGAAACAAAAAAAAGAAGAGGTTCAACATGTAATCTTAGACTACGCACAGGAACAGTCCTTATATAACGAAGGGGCCAGTTCATTTCTTAAGGGAGTGAGTTTAAAGGCTTTATGTGTAGAAGGAATTATTAAATCAAAGAGTGAGATTTTATGTGTCTCAGACAACAAGCTTTTAAGTGTTGATCCTATTTCTAAAAGACAAAGAATACTATATATATCGAGATATATCATTACTGACTTGAATTTGATTGGTGGCAAATATTACTTAGGAGAAATCGATCCTGGAACAAAGAAGAGTTACATTGTTACTGGGGGAAAACAAATAACCGTACCAAATGTTGTGAGTGTGATCTATGAACTCAATGGGAAACCATACTTTGTATCGCTAAAAGGCGCATTGAATCCTAACAAGGAAGAGTTTTATGAAATAGAACAGAACAATGCTGTATTGCGAGGAGAAAATAAAATCATGCTTTACGAATAATATGATTGCTAAACTGGTAGATAAAATTAAGGGAATCTTGAGGACTATTTTTCCTCGAAAGGGAGATATTGAGTGGAAGGAAATTAGTGGAATGGTGCGAGAGAAGAAATCAAAGAACTAAAATTATATTTATTCCACTACTCTAAATAAAGAGTTTATTTTACTAAATGAGAGCCCTGGATAATTCCATTTGAATCCATACGGGAAAAGGAAGCTTATCAAATCTTTCTTTTGACTAACTTCGCTATTTCTATATGTATTTTCAAGCTCCGTCATAGATTTTGTAATATATTCACTGGCGCGTTCTATAGTATATCGTTGTAAACGATCATTGTTTGTAATTACCTTAATAGCTTTAATATTGTCATCAAGTTGCTCACATTGTTCCCTGAATATTTCATCAGAATAGATACCTGATAAATGTTTTTGAATAAGGCTTCTTTTTAACTCGTGAAGCTTTTCAAGATGTCGCTTACTATTCATTCTTTTCTTGTCGATAATTGAAAATCTTTTCATATATTCATTTTTTACAAGTTGCAAAAAGATTTCCTTTCCATAAGAAGTAATAGTGATTGTCTCTAAAAGGTCTAGGAGCGCTTGATGAATGTGTTTTATTGGTATGTTAGCAGATCGACATATTTTAGCTTGACGACAGAAATAATAAGCATATCGGCTATTTCTTCCACTGCTCCAAGCACCCGTAAAGAGAGTTTCACATTTACCACACGTAAGTAACCTTCTTAAAGGAAAGTCTGGATTCAGTTGATTCCTGCGAAATAAAAATGGGTGTTTTGGTCTTCTATTATCAAGAATTACCTGAACCTTATTAAATTGCTCCCTTGTAATCATAGGTACGTGTTGGCCTTGGACTTCCTCTTGATATGTCGGAGAATAGAGAACGCCCATATAAAACTTCGAATGAAATATTCTACTTATGGTTTGTGGTCGTGTTGGTATTCCCCAGTCATTCATAATAGAAGTAATTTCTCGAAGAGATTTTGTTCCTGTTGACATCAAATCCCAAATTTTCTTCACCTTTTCAAAGGTTTTCTCATCTTTGAGCACAACTCCATCAAGACTTAGATAGCCAATAGGCGGATGCCCACTATACAGTCCCAATTTAAAACGTGCCCGCATTCCATTTCGCGCACGCTCACTACGAACATCATTATCAAGCTGAGCAATTTGAGCAAAGAAATTTCCAAGAAACTTACCCATTGGGGTATCATCCGTGGGTTCTGTAGCTGATATAAGTTTTATGCCAAGATTGCTAAGTTTTTGTTGAATCACTAAATAATCAAAAATCTGCCGTGATAAACGATCAGTTTTATAGATAATAACTGCCCCAACTTCTTTCTTGTTTTTTTGACAATATCCTAAAAGCTCAATAAGAATAGATCTTCCCGTAATAGTTTTAGCCGATCTCCCTTCTTCACGAAATACTTTATCTACAACATACCCTCGATATTGTGCTTCTCTCATGCAAATTTCTTCCTGAGTTTTTAGAGAAAAGTTTTCTACTTGTTCTTCTGTTGAAACTCGTAGATATAAAATGGCTTTTTTTAACGGTTCATTCATAATAAATCGCTTTGTAATAGCTCATCTAATGTCTTCCCATCAAAGATGCTTCTTTCAAATGAATCGAGCCACTGCGTAATTAACTGCTCGATCTTAATTTGAATATCTTCTTGATCTTCATTATTTAGGTGAGTATCGAGTTTGCTGGTTATTGTTTTAGTCTCTTCTAGCCTGTTCATATATATAGGTTACTTTTTAAAGCTTAAGAAGCGTAGTATTTCATGGCTCATTTTTTTACTTTCAATTCTCCTCATAATTTCTCTGCTACTATTTTGAGAAAGTATATTCAGACTGCCTTCCCAAATAATTTTTCTATCAATAATAGCAAGTTTTCGGTGAAAATTGCCCTTAAGCATTGTTATTTTAACTCCAAGTTCATAGCAGGCAAGTATTTCATTAGTTGCTTGGTATTTAAGAAATTCATCATGCTCGGCAGGATCTCTAGTAATAATATGAATTTTTACCTTTCTATCTAATAGGCCTTTAAATATAGGGATTAACATCTCCACTCTTGAGCTTGTTATGAAAGGACATTCGATAATAACCTCGGTCTTACTTCTTTTCAGGTCATGAATAAACGCTTGATAGAAGGTATGCTCATCGTGTAAAATAGAGGTGGCCAAATCGGGTTGTGGTGTCAACCATTTTAACCAGTTCATTGTTCCACCTCCTTTTTAAAGTGTTTGATGGCAATAAGGAGAGAAGCTTTTTCTTTTGGGTCAATTTGAGAGGTTAAATAGGTACGAACATCGTCCCAGATGGTGCACCATTGTTTGCTTTCTATAATCCTATAGGGTATAATTTCACTCTTATGTTATCCAAAGAAAATATCAGTTGTCATCCTGCTGTGGCTAGAAGACTTTTAAAGGCAACAATGCTTTCGACATCCATTTTTACCTCTATGCTTTCAGACGGATCGGCTCGTGGGCAGGAGCCGTTGCCCCAGACGCCTAAGCGACCATTGTATGTGGTTGGCGATGATACTGCTTCATTTGAATCTACTGGATGCGATCGACTTGTGGCTCGTAGGGCAGGAGATACCCCACCCGATCAGACCATTGACGTACAAGGACAATTTTTTGTTTCGGGCGGACATACTGATTTAATAAGAGTTGCTCAAACATCTGAAGAAAATGCGTTTCTTGGTGTGCAGGGAGTTGCAAATGCACGTCGTAATGTGCTTCCTTTGTTCGAACTGACAGAATCACAAAATCAAGCAGGTGAACAAGTTGATTTACAACAATATTTTATCGATCTTGAAGATCACCGATTACCATATGGTGGAGGAGCGGCAGTAATAAAAGGAAATGAAACTGCTGAAGGAAGCGTTTTTCTTCTGGCCACTGTTAGAAAAGAATCATTTGAAGGACATTTACCTAAAAATGAGCCCGTCGATAATGTATGTGATGCACCTGTGTATGAATTAACATTCTTCCAGAAAGTAACAAGTCCAGATACTGGGAAACCTGAATTGCTTGAAGTTGGACGCATGCCAACCGAATTTGGATTACTTGGCAAAATGCAATATGATCCTGATACCAAACAACTCGTCGGGTTATCGCATAAACGACGAAGTGGAAATGGCACAACATGTGATGATGGAATGTTATTTGTACAGTATCAAATTACTGAGAATAATGGGCAGTATGCACTGAATGAGCGGCTTTCGGTTCAACTTAATTTAGACGCAGATGCATATACAGGGGTTTCTGATGTTCGTGTGACCGCACTTAATCAAGTCGCACACGACCGATTCATTGTTGCAAATGGAACTGCTAAAGCGGTACTGATTAATAGTCAATCGGGCGAACAAAAGATACTGACGTTATCGAATGGATCTAATATACGTGCTATTGTGTATGATCCAAGCACAAAAATATATATAGTTTCGGGTGACACTTCCGTAGCAACAGCAAGACTAAACGGAACAGTACTTGAAAAAATTGATGAAGTTTCAACAAGTCCAACAGCTCCACAAACTGAAATAGTCGGAACAGGTGCACTTGCAGTGGTAGACGAAAAAACAATTGTAGCACCAGCCTCGGTTGGATTTGCAGATTTTGTTGAAGCTCGGTACGATGAGAACGGTAAATTTATCAGCTCTACATTTCAAATAGTTTGTAATAAAACAGTTGGTGATAATCCTGGGCTAAGTTTGCCAGCTTATGTGGCTTCAACGTACCAACGCGAATTTATTGGAGCAACACCTACCCCAGTAGCTACTGAAACTGGGACTGCAACACGCACTGATACACCTGAACCGACACGGACAGCTACCCCAACGGCAACAGCAACAGTTACCCCCAGACCAACAGCTACTCGTTGGCCGCCTGCTACCAGGTTTCCGGAAGATACTCCAACCAGACCAGCTCGTAGTGCCACACCTACGCGTACTGTGCGTTCTGATGCTACCCGAACTCCACACAGTCCATTTATAAAAAATTATATTCCAATTGCGGTGCGATCTGCTCGAAATGGCCGACGATAATGCTATAATATAGTATTGGTCGCTTAGCTCAGTTGGTTAGAGCACTGCGTTTACATCGCAGGTGTCAGGGGTTCGAGTCCCTTAGCGACCACATGAAGCAAAAGATTGTAGTAATTTCTCTTGTTATACTTCTTTTAGGTTCGATTTATACTCATCGTTCGCCCCAACAGTTTGCAGATTATCCTCGTAAACAAGCCTGGTTGCAATTACAACCGCTAACTCTTATAGTAGCCAATACAGAACAACGTAAGATAACTGGATTATCAGGTAGCAAACCACTCAAAGATACCGAAGGAATGTTATTCCAGTTCACTGCCCCGGGTCGCTATGGATTTTGGATGAAAGATATGTATTACTCTCTCGACATGATTTATCTGCGTAATAATGTTGTTGTAGAGGTTAAAAAAAATGTTTCACCAGAAACTTTTCCCGACGTAATTGTGCCAGCAAATGAATTTAATGCGGTTATTGAAGTTGTTGCTGGAATGGTGGATAAAAATAACATTCGCATTGGCGATAAATTAGTATATAATTAATTGTTCTTACAAAGAACATACCTATGCATTTTGATTTACAAGCAATTTTGCCAACAATTGGCTATATAGGAATATTTGCAATTATATTTGCTGAATCAGGTTTATTTTTTGGATTCTTCTTGCCAGGTGATAGCTTGCTTTTTACCGCAGGATTCTTAGCTTCCCAAGGAATATTTGATATTCATATTTTAGCAGTAGTATGTTTCATAGCAGCGGTTCTAGGTGATAGTATTGGATACGCATTTGGTACCCGAGTTGGAAGGAAATTGTTTTACAAAACCGATTCTTTTTTCTTTCACAAAGATAATTTAGAGCGAGCAAATATTTTTTATAAAAAACATGGTAAAAAAACCATTATTTTAGCTCGTTTTATGCCTATTATTCGTACTTTTGCACCAATTGTTGCAGGCATCGGTGAAATGGATTACAGAACGTTTATTAGCTACAACATTATTGGAGGAGTTTTATGGGCAATGGGTCTTACATACGGAGGCTATTTCCTTGGAAGTCTTATTCCTAATGTAGATAAGTACCTGCTTCCAATTATTATTGCGATTGTATTTCTTTCAATTTCCCCTGGAATATATCATGTTCTCAAAGACCCAGATAGTAGAAAAAAAATTCTTTCATTTCTTCTTAGGAAATAATACTTGCAGATTTAGTGGCGAAAGTTTATAATGCCGACATGTTAAAAGAATTAGGTATGACTGCTCTTCTAGCGGTAAGCACTGCTGGATGTACCCCAGTTCAAGGGCCGCCTTCACCTTATAATCCCCGTCCCGATTATACAATTGGTTGTGATCAGCAATTAAGCTTTGAACTTGATCCGTATGAACATGGAACAGTCGTGAAGTTTAATGGAAATCCACGATTTGTGGAAATAGGTGAGTTAGATATGGGGGAGGTGCCCGCGGATGTATATGCAGGAGGACATGATCCACAAGTTACGATTGTTTTTGATAGCGACCATAAAACTGAAGAACTTAAAGTTGGAACTGGTGATAAGGTAATTATTGATGTGGAAACGAGATTATATAGTGCAACAAAAATTCAACTTGTTCGATTTTGTGAATAATGAACTTCTTCTGAACGTATTCACACCTTCCCTGCCGTAGTTTTTGCTATAATACATAGGTAATTGTATGCCGGGGTGGTGGAATGGTAGACACGCAGGACTTAAAATCCTGTGACCTCAACAGTCGTGAGGGTTCGATCCCCTCCCCCGGCACCAATCTGTTTTGCCGACTTAGCTCAGTGGTAGAGCAATGCTTTTGTAAAGCATGGGTCCGGGGTTCAAATCCCCGAGTCGGCTCCACTTCTGAGGAGGGTAAGCCCTTATAAGCACACCATGTCGATGTAGCTCAGTTGGATAGAGCAACTCCCTTCTAAGGAGTAGGTCGGGGGTTCAAGTCCTCCCATCGACGCAGTTACTTTCGCTTCACTTCGTATTGATATGGATAGTACAAAAAGTTTGCAGGGGCTTCGTCTACGAGCGTTTTCTGAAATTGTTGATACACAGCTTTCCGTTGAGCGACTTTAATAAATTTGCGGCCGTCTTCTAATTCTTTATCGATCTTAACATTGTTAAGTCTTGTAATGTTGCCTTCTGTTTGCGTTGAATGCCAGTAAAAGTACTGATCAGGGTCTTGCGGAGGACTCCACGCTGTTAGTAACATTTCAAAGTCGGAAGGAATGTATGAAAGTATTTTTAGATTCACTTTTACTCCTACCGCCTCAAAGTTTTTTTTAAGTTCTTCTGCAACCGAAATATACTCATAAAACGTTGTAAGCGAAAGTGTGGCAGATTCTGATGCGGATTTCTTTTCAATAATTCCCTGTGCTTTTTCTGGGTCATATGCGTAGCGTTTCAAGTTGGAATAATATGCCCATGATGTTGGTGGAATTGGTCCACTTGCAGGCTGTCCATTCACCTTTTCAGGGGGCGTGGCATAATTGAGTGCTCTTCTAAAATCATTATCTTCTAACACGCCGGCTTTAGTATTGTAAAAAAGTGTCATAATTTGGCTATAATCGACCGATTTGGTAACGACAGAATTTTTCCATGACGAAAATGAATCGGCAACTGACTTACTCGACGTTTTAAATGTTCTAATTTCGCCACGTTTATACGCATTAACTAATGCATCGTCATTTGCATACATCTTATAGGTAATAGCAGGCAAGTCTTTTTTATTAGGAATAAGATGTATCTCTGTAATTTTCCCCTTTGATGCTTTATAGTTCTGACGGTCATAAACCCCAGCAATGCCGATTAATGGATATTTTATTAAAGGTCGAGTTAAATAAATTGGAAAGGTTGCGAGTTTTTGTGAAAGGTGAAATTCAATAGTGGAATCATCAATAACCTTCATGGTAATTCCTGTAAATTTGTAGGAAATATCACGAGCGGTAAAAGGTTTCTTATCACTCCAGTATAGGTTCTTTTTTAAATTAAACCGATATGTTTTTTCATCTTTACTAATTGTCCATGAATCTATGAGTAGAGGCACAATTTGACCTTTTTCATTGATCTCTATGAGTGGATTAGATATTTGTGAAGCAATTTCTGCAGGTGGCGATTGTACTTCAAATTCCCCTTCAAGTCCAATAATTTCCTGCTTTGTAAATAGTGTTGCGTCGATAACTGGGTAGAAGTTTATTATAGAAAAAATCAAAAAAAAACTAGCGATGCAGCTTATTATCATAAAGCGTGCATTTTTACTGAAGAACGCTCTTATGAGCCAATAGTAGTATCGAATCTTTTTATTCACAAGCTTACGAAACCAAGTTAATCACTGAAACAATAAAGAAGAGCGTAATTAAAACAACCGTTGCTTGTAGAGTAACTTTTTCAATTCCGCGACGGGTTTGAAAAAACTCTCCTCCACCACCCCACGCACTTCCCAATCCAGCTCCGCGACCCTGCATGAGTATTAGTACCGTTATAAGTACGCTTAATATGATTGTTGCGATAAGTAACATATGTTTAATTATACACCATTTTTTTGCTGCGAAGCAATAAGTGGTACTTTTTTGCGAAACGATGCGATTCATCACGTATTTCTTGGATAATTTTAAAGAATGTTGAATTTCGTTTGTAATGAGCTGGGCTAATACGTTCTCCAACGGTAAAAAGCCTATCAGGATGCTTTGCAATACCAATCATAGGAATAGTTACTTGTAATTCATGTAAAATTTTTCGAGTTGCACGAAGTTGAGGGGGTCCCCCGTCGATAACAAGTAGGTCGGGTTGCTGCCAGCTTTTTTGTCTAAAACGACGTGTAAGTACTTCTTGAAGCATCGCAAAATCTGAAATACCCTGAACTGTCTTGATTTTGAAACGGCGGTATTCCTTTTTTTCCATCCCGCTGTCTTGAAACACTACCATCGATGCCGTGGCATCTTTCCCAAATAAATTACTTATGTCGTAACATTCAATTCTAAAATCATCATTAGTTTTACTTTTTCCAAAATTTGCTTGCATAAATTCTGCAATTGCGTCATGCATATTAGCTTTGCTAGTAACTCGTATATCATCCCATGAAGAAAACGATCGTGCATGTAGTAAATTTTCAAGTAACAGTAGTTTATCGCGAATAATCAGCGCATCTTCGTAAGCCTCCTTTTTTGTAGCAACTACCAAATCTTTTTCTAGGTGTTTTAATACAAATGACGAATTACCATTAAGGATTTTGACAATTAATTTAATATTGTGTAAGTACGTTTTTTGAAGATCTTTTCTTTCAGACGCATGTTGTTTTTCTATTTCAGCAGGGCATGGGTTACAAAGTCCAATTTTTGAATAAAAACAAGCTGCTTTCCCAATTGTTTTTTGCGTGCAAAATGGAATTATTTTTCTGATATGTAATACTAGCGATCGAGTAAGGCGATTTGATTGAAATGGTCCAAAGTAGATAGACTTATTATCGTTTTCGCGACGTACTAAGGTAATTTTCGGATATTGATCATGTATAGATATTTTAATGTATAAATAGCTTTTGTCATCTTTTAGTTGTATGTTGTATTGTGGCCTGTATTTTCGAACCAAATTTGCTTCTAAAATAATTGCTTCAAAATCAGAAAGAGTTTGCGTAAAATCAACTCGATCAGCCTGTTCTATAATTGCCCGCTCTTTTCTATCGAGCTTTGCATTTTGTATGTGTGATGCAAGTCGAGCTTTCAGATTAACTGCCTTTCCAATATAAATGGGGACATCGTTTTTATAAAAAAAATATACCCCAGTGGTCGAAGGTATCGACACTATGTTTTTAGAAGTTATCATGAAATTCTTTGTTTAATATAACGAAAGAAAAGAAATATAAGAATTACAATAGCGATACCAATACCCAATAGATAGTTAATAATCGATTCAATAGAAGATTGAACGGTTAGTTTATGTGACGCAATTTCGATATTATTTTGAAGTAAGCTAATACTAGCATTGTTATTTTGTGAAGCATTCTTTGAGACAGCAAAACTAAATGGTATTTCACGTTTTTCATGTGGAGCAACAAGTGCTGCCGAAAGTACAGCGGGCTTAAAGGTGAGCGATGTACTTTTAATGTGAATAAGCTGGTCGTGGAGAAACACATTGCTGTTATTTTCAATAACAACTGTTCCGTGTCCGGTTGCGAGTGGCGCGATGGTATCTTTCATATTAATAGTAGTCGTGACGGATTTGTTTTCTTTAGGTAAAGATGCAATGGGTTTAATATCGATGTCTTTTTGATCGCGAACTTTATACATTCCGGCTGGTAAAGGATATACCGGATCTTTTCCATGAATAGCGAGCGTTATGTGATTAAAGTCGAAAGAATTAAAGTAATCGATATTTGACGTATCTGTCCACGTAGGATCGGTCGGAATCCATATGTTTTGTGTTTCGTCGTAATATTCAGGCCACGAATGTAGCATATCACCTGAAAATGACTGCGGACGGAGCGTGTTATCGTCGCTGTATGCATAGCCCTCTATTTCACGTGCAGGAATGCCTGCGTTACGAGCTAATGCTACAAATAAATCGGTATATTCGGTACATACAGCCTGTGTTGGATTATTAAGTGCAAACTGGGCACCCTTTCGAGAACCAGAAGACTTAATTTGGCTACTATCATATTGAAGATGGCTTACTACTCGATCAAATACTTCTTGAATATTGGTTATTTTTGAAGAAAATGAGTAATTTTTGGGAATGTTCCAATAGGACACATTATTATAAATATATTTCTCCTGCTCTTTAAACGCCTTTTCGTTAAAAGATTTCATATGTAATTTAGGGCGCGCAAAAACTTCTACTACAGCGGAATAGTGCACGGTCATTTCTTGCTTTGGTTTGAGCATATATTCCGCTAGGTAATTTCCATCGGAATCAATATATGTGCGAGCAGGTTTTGGATCAATAAAATTTTCATGTATTTTCTGATATGCTGTCTGAGGTGGTAGTGCAATTGCTGTTTTTTTAGTTAGTAAATCGGGGTTTTTGATTGTGTATGTTAAATTAGTTTGATATCGTTGTGAAGTTCCAAACGCCACATATATTACAGGAGTTTTTACATTATCCCACCGTATAGTTGTACCATTCACCTGAGAAGGTTCCGGTTTAATTACTCCAACATGACGATCGACTCCTGGTGGAACATGGAGTAAGGCAGAAAATTGCGAATCATTGTCGCTAGAAACAGTAGGTAAAATAATTTCCCATATTGACCCAACATGTTTTATGCCGTTTTTCTGAACATAGGTGAATTCTAAATTCGTTTGATTATTTTTTGTAGCAGAGCTTTCAGGTAGTGTAAAAAGTATTTGCGTACTGTTTTTTTGGGATTTAATTTGTGCTTGAACTGCCTCATTCTCAATTTTTGTTTGGGGATTACTAATTGCAAAATGCGGAGGAAGACTAATGCTAAATTCTCGGACATATATATCTGATCGTAAATTTTGTAGAGATATTTGTAAAGTTACTCCTAAATCAGTTTCATTAAGGGGTGTATATTCGGCATTATAAACAACCTTATAAGGTGTAGCTGTAGCATACGCACGCTGGGGTGTGAAAAGAGTAATAAACAATAAAAAAAGAGCTGAAAGAAAATGTAAGCGTCGATCAAAAACAGTCATGCTTATATTTTACCTTAAATATTCGGATAAGTACTTACCGGTAAATGAATCTTTATTTTCAAGTAATCCTCCCAAAGGACCTTGATACAATAATTGACCGCCTCCTTGTCCACCGAGTGGACCCATATCAATAACATATTGACTATTTTTTATAACTTCAAGATTATGTTCAATAACAATGACCGTATTTCCCTTTTCCACCAGTTTGTATAAAGTCGCAAGCAACTTCTCTACATCATACAAGTGAAGACCGGTTGTTGGTTCATCAAGTATATATAAGGTTCGGCCTGTTTCTTTTTTCGCTAGTTCATTTGCGAGTTTTATTCGTTGTGCTTCTCCGCCCGAAAGGGTTGGGGCGCTTTGCCCTAGTTCCATGTATCCGACGCCTACATCTTGCAATGTTTTAAGTTTAGGGGCTAACTGTGGAATACTTTTAAAAAATTCAGCAGCTTCATCGATTGGCATGTCTAGCACATCTTTAATACTCTTTCCTTTGTAAAGTACTTCTAGTGTTTGGCTGTTATATCGGGCGCCTTTACAAACATCGCATTTAACATAAACATCGGGTAAAAATTGCATTTCTATTTTAATTGTTCCTGCGCCTTGACATTTTTCGCATCGACCACCTTTGACATTGAATGAGAAACGTCCTTTTGCAAAACCACGTATTTTGGCATCTGGAGTTTGTGCAAAAATATCGCGTATGTGATCAAAGATTCCCATGTAAGTAGCAGGGTTTGAACGAGGAGTTTTCCCTATGCTTGATTGATCTACAAGATACACTTTGTCAAGATATTGATATCCCAATAACTGATCGAAAGTACCCTGGGAAAGTTTAAATGACCCTTCTAAATAATATCGCAAGGCTTTGTAAAGAGTTTCAACGATAAGTGTTGATTTTCCTGAACCCGATACGCCCGTTACACTTATTAAATTGCCCAATGGAAATTTTGCAGAAACATTTTTTAAGTTAAATTGTTTGCAGCCTGTTATTTCAATATATCCATAATTTTTAGGTGAAAGGGTATGCTCGTGAGCAATATTTTTTTTGAACATGTATTTTGCTGTCAGTGAATTTTTGCTTTTTTTCAATTCTTCCAAACTTCCTTGAAAGATTACTTTTCCACCGTGTTTTCCTGCTTTTGGACCAAAATCTACAATATGGTCAGCTGCTAGAATTGTTTCGGTATCATGTTCTACAACAATGAGTGTATTTCCCAGATTGCATAAGTTTCGCAAAGAATCTACCAGAGCAGCTACGTCTTTTGAATGGAGTCCAATTGAAGGTTCATCGAGAACATATATAACGCCGGTAAGTCCACTTCCTATTTGAGAAGCGAGTCGTATACGTTGTGATTCTCCACCTGAAAGACTTGCCGCTGTGCGTCCTAATGTAAGATATGTTAATCCGACATTTTCAAGAAATGTTAATCGCGCAATGATTTCTGTAATAATATTTTCCGATACCTCTCTGTTGTATCCTGATAAACCTTTATGAATATTTTTTGTAAAGGTAAGGAGTGTTTCTATTGAAAAACTAGCTAAATCTATAATATTTTTTTCATCAATTTTAATACTCAGTACTTCAGGTTTTAAGCGCATTCCATGGCATGCGGTGCATTCTTCATCAGTCATATATTTTTCGATTTCGTGCGACATAAATTCCGAAGAACTTTCGCCATATCGGCGATACAATTCCGGAATTATTCCTATAAATGTTTCTTTTATAACCGTGTCATTGCCAAAGCGATTTTGACCATGTACTTTATATGTCTTATTGTTTCCATGAAGTAGTATTTGTAATTTATCTTCGTCTACGTAGCTTAAATTTACCGATGTATCAATATTTAGGTCATCCAATACTGTTTTAAGGGTTCGCGCATACCAGGTATTGAACGAAAGTACTTTGCCAAAGGGTACAATAGCTCCCTGCTCAATTGAAAGTCTTCTATTAAGTACTAGTTCAGGTGCAATTCGAACAATGTATCCTAAACCCTTACACGTTTCACACGCTCCCACTGGTGAATTAAACGAAAACATGCGTGGTTCAATTTCAGCAAGTGCAAAATCACATTGTGGACATGCAAACTTTTCGGAAAATAAGTGGCTACTTTCAGGAGCTTGTAAAAGTATTTTTCCGTCCGACAATTTCACTCCTTGTTCAACCGTTTCTGCGATGCGTTTTTTAAGACTTTTGACCAGATCTTTATTTTTTGTATCAGCATGCGAAAGAGAAAAACTCATAATTACTGCAGAAATAGTGTGCTTATTATTTTTTTCAAGCGCAGGTAGTTTATCGCCGGTAACCCTGGTGCCATCAACAATCAAATCTGTATATCCTTTCGATCGTAAGTTTCCAAAAAGTGGGGTGAATTCTCCTTTTCTTTCAGTAACTATTGGCGAAAGTAGCAGAAATTGCTGTGGTGCAAGCTTATATTTTTTTGTGTACTCAACGGAATATTCAACAATTTTTTCTGTAATTTCATCAATAGAAAGTCGACTAATGAGTGTTCCATCGTTGGGACAATACGGAACTCCGATTCGAGCATACAGTAAACGTAAATAGTCATAAATTTCGGTAATTGTACCCACTGTAGATCGAGGATTTTTTCCAACTGACTTTTGATCAATTGAAATCGATGGTGATAAACCTTCGATAAAATCGACATCTGGTTTATCCATGACACCTAAAAATTGCCGAGCATATGAAGAGAGTGATTCTACATAACGGCGTTGACCTTCTGCATAAATCGTATCAAATGCCAATGATGATTTTCCCGATCCAGAGACGCCTGTAAAAACAACCATTTTATTCTTGGGGATTGTTAAATCGACATTTTTAAGATTGTGCTCGCGAGCACCTTTAATTACTATTGAGTCATTCATAATTTATGATTTTTCAATTTCAATAATTTTATTTCTAATTGCTATTGCGGCTTCAAAATGTAGTTCACGAGCTTGTTTTTTCATTTCCTTGCGCAAGCTATCGATCAAGTTTTTTTTGTCTTGAGGAGTAAGTGAACTTATATTTATTGATTCGATTGCTTCATATGCTGCCAAAAGCGACATATCGTCTTGTCGTTTTTGTTCCTGTTTAATAATGTCTTTTTTGATTGCCTTAATAATTGTAGTCGGTGTAATATTGTGCGTCTTATTATACTGTAATTGATATTCCCGACGTCGAGTAACCTCTTCTACTGCCTCTTTAATAGACTTAGTCATTTTGTCGGCGTAGATAATGACTTCTCCGCCAATATTTCGAGCAGCCCGTCCCATTGTTTGAATAAGTGCTGTTTTACTTCGTAAGAAACCTTCGTTATCTGCATCTAAAATTGCAACAAGTGTTACTTCGGGTATATCAATTCCTTCGCGAAGCAAATTAATTCCAACTAATACATCAAAATCAGCCATTCGAAGTTTATTGAGAATTTCTGATCGGTCAAGCGTGTGAATATCGGAATGCAAATATTCTGCCTTTATGCCAGCCTCTTTTAAATATGTAGTTAAATCTTCCGCAATCCGCTTTGTAAGTGATGCAACAAGTACTCGCTCCTTTTTTGCAACACGTTTCTTAATTTCTTCAATTAAATCTGGAATTTCTGTACTACTTTTACGAATGCTAATTGGAGGATCAACAATACCGGTTGGACGTACTAATTGTTCAACTACTTTATTTTCTGCAAGTTCTACTTCATACTCATTTGGTGTTGCCGAAACGTAAATTGCGCGGTGTAGCGTGTTATAAAACTCATTAAATTTCATGGGGCGATTATCCAAACTTGATTCTAGTCGGAAACCGTAATCAATGAGTGTTCGCTTTCGTGCCTGATCTCCGTTATACATTCCTCGAATTTGTGGTAATGTCATGTGTGATTCGTCTACGAACACAAGCCAATCTTTACCGAATCGATGATTAAAATATCCAAGCAGTGAATTGGGAGGATCTCCGGGGTTTCGACCGTCAAAATATCGAGAATAATTTTCGATCCCATTTACATACCCCATTTCCTTAAGCATTTCCAAGTCGTAATTTACTTTTTTAAGTAAACGACGTGCTTCAAATTCTTTGCCTTTTTTGAGAAGTTGTTTATATTCTTTCTCTAGATCAGCTCGTATCTGGCTTTCAGCATCTTCAAGAGCATCCATGCTGGTCATGTATTGTTTAGCCGGATATAAAATAATTGACTCATCGGCATTCGTTTTTTTTTCAATAGTTTCACCTGTTAGCGGGTCCATTTTAGTAATTTGTACAACTTTGTTGTTTTGTAATTCAACTCGATACCCAAAGTCGTCAGATGCAGGATACATGTCGATATGATCTCCGCGAACTCTAAAGGTTCCCCGTTTGAAATCGTATTCTGAGCGTTCATATTGCAGTTCAATAAGCCGCTTCATAATGTCTTTCTGATCATACATCTGCCCAACTTTAAGCTCAAGAATAAACTTTCCAAACTCTATTGGAGAGCCGATGTTATAAATACAAGAAACAGAAGCAACGACTATTGGATCAGGGCGAGTGAGAATGTTGCTGGTAGAGGCTAATCGGAGTTTGTCGATTGTTTCATTAATCTGTGCCTCTTTTTCGATGTATGTATCGGTGGAAGGAATATATGCTTCAGGCTGGTAATAATCGTAGTAGGAAACAAAGTATGAAACTGCGTTTTCTGGAAAAAAATCACGCATTTCTTGATACAGTTGACCAGCAAGAGTCTTATTGTGTGAGATTATAAGTGCAGGCATTTGCGATTGTTCAATAACCTGCGCCATAGTGAACGTTTTTCCAGAACCGGTTACTCCCAACAGTACTTGATTTTTTTTACCCGCATGAATGCCTTCCACTAACTGGTTTGTTGCTTTAATCTGTTCATCAATTGGGGGGAATTGGGAATGGATTTTGAATTTCATGCTGACCTATAATTGTACCACAGACATGGTAAAACCGTACAATGAGTGGAGCCGATTTTCGAAGGTAAAGAAATTTATATCAGGACAACTCAGAAACAGTCATTGTTGGTAAGATTTCACCGACTAACTGAACGGTTCTTGATCGTACAACGCGTTTATTTCCATCTGGAATACCCAGTGTCCTTGAATTTCCAGATATTATAACTTGCTCTGGGTATATACCCATAAACCCTGCATCTTTATCGTCGGAAGTCAAATCTAAATTATCTTCATCGACAAGATTTCTATGCGTGGCATCTAAATTATCGGGAGGTGGTACGCTGATAAAATCACCCACCCGTACATATTTTACAAATATACCAGCCTGGGTAATTGGGTTATATGAACCGCCTTCTAATTTCATGCACGTAGTATATCATGATTTTAAACTTATAGTGTACAATAAGTGTATGTTATTCATAATTGGTACTCCGCTTGGAAATGCAAGCGATATCTCCTTACGCGCAGTTCAGACGCTTATTAATGCCGATGTTATTTTGGCTGAAGATACTCGCTCATTCGCAACGTTTTACCCTATTATCCAGGATTTGTATAAATTAGCCCCTACTAAAGAGCAAAAAATACTCTCGTTTTATAAAGACAATGAGTTCGAAAAACTCCCTTCTGTACTTGAGTGGCTAAACGATGGACTTGAAATTGCACTTGTTTCGGAATCTGGAATGCCACTTGTCTCTGATCCTGGCTCGCCTTTGATACAACACTTAACAGCCAATCATATTGCATTTACTGTGATTCCTGGTCCAACAGCATTTGTGAATGCGGCAGTGCTTTCTGGATTTAAATTTAAATCGATTATACATAGTGGCTTTTTGCCAAAAAAGAACTCTGAAGTTCTTAAAGCAATTGATACCATGCTTACTACGGCTCAAAACATGGAACAACCTATTTTTACTTTCTACGAATCCCCCTTTAGAATTAACGAAACGCTTGAATTACTTAGTCAAAAAGCTCCAAAAGCCCAAGTGGCAATTTGTCGAGAAATGACAAAGAAGTTCGAAGAGATCGTAAGGGGAACTGCACAAGAACTCTTAAAAAACTCCTATAAAGGAGAATTGACTGTTGTGATAAGCTGCCTGTGATATAATGATTCCTTCATGAAAGAAAAGGCTGGATTTCACCAAACTACTTTAGTCGATCATTTAGCTCCTCTTCAAACGGGTATTGCACGCGATGATGTTCCATTTTATGTTCGACTGCTTGATAATGTATACGCTGGTGAACCTGAGCCCAAACAACAGCATGTAGGAGTTTCTCCTCATGTTCTTGCCGCACAGAGGGTTATAACCGATCATTCATCGGGAATCACCTATTTTGCAAACCTTTTTACTGAATCTGTGAAAAAAAACCCCTTTGATGTAAGATTGAAAGATTGGCAATTTGGCACAGAAGACCTTATCGGAATACGAAGAAAAATTGTGGAAGTATTGCGTACATATGTTACATATTTAATTTCGCAACAGGCTACTCGAAAAGAGAATAATCTGGAGCCAGATGAATATTTTCATGAAGAAATATTACGTAATTCAAAATTAATTGATGTACTATCGGCAGGACTGGAAGAATCAGACCAAGAGCAATAGCAAATGTTTTAGTTCGCATGACACAAGGTTATTTGACTGAGTCAAATAACTCGAGTTTGTGCTACGGGTACTAGTGAATGAGTTGAGAACAAATAATATATTTAATATTCCTCAAGCGTAGAAGTATCCCCAATTGGCAACCCTAGTTCTTTTGCACGCAATACTCGTCGCATAATTTTGCCTGAGCGAGTTTTGGGAAGTTTGTCTATAAATTCAATTTCTTTCGGATATGCGTGGCCGGCAAGATTCTTTTTCACAAATTCCGATAACTCCTCTTTTAGATGTTCTGAAGGCTTAACGTCTTTTTGAAGAACTACAAATGCTTTAATAATAGATCCTCGAATTGGGTCAGGTTTACCAATAACACCTGCTTCAACTACGGCGCCATGTTCAATAAGCGCAGATTCAACTTCAAATGGTCCAACACGTTCTCCTGACGTCTTGATTACATCATCAGCACGTCCGACAAACCAGTAATATCCATCTTCATCTTTCATGGCTAGATCGCCCGTATAATAAAGTCGCTTATTTGCCAATCCTTTAACGCGCTCAAAATACGATTCGAATTTAACCGGTCTTCTCCAGAGTTTTTTCATAATCGATGGCCAGTTAGGTTCAAATGCCAAATTCCCTGTTTGTCCTGTTTTGAGAATTTCTCCGTCGTCTGAAACAATATGGGGAATAATTCCAGGGAAAGGTTTTCCCATGCTTCCAGGTTTTATGGGAAGTGTTGGAAAATTTGACATTAAAATCCCTCCTGTTTCAGTTTGCCAATATGTATCATGAAATGGTAATCCAAAGACTTTTTCTCCCCAGACAACAAGTTCCGGATTGAGTGGTTCTCCTACACTTGCAATGTGGCGAAGCGATGATAGATCATGACGTTCAACTACAGCATCACCTGCTGCAGCAAGCATTCGAATAGCGGTTGGAGCCGTGTACCATACATTTACTCGATACTTTTGAATTATTTCGTACCATGTGTCTGGATCAAATCGTCCTGCGTGAACAACAGTAGATGCTCCACAAGCCCATGTGCCTAAAATTTCATATACAATGCCGGTAACCCAGCCCGGATCGGCAGTGCACCAATAAACATCGTCTTCTCGGATATCAAGAACCCATTTTGATGTTAAATATTCATGTACGATTGCCTTATGAGCATGTACTACGCCTTTGGGTTTGCCTGTAGTTCCCGATGTATAAAGCATAAAGGCATCATCATCTTGATCGGTATGCATTACGTGTAAGTTTTTAGATTGCATGCTTATTTCATGTGAAAATCCTTTGTCGACAAGTAACACTCTTTTAAGGTGGTGTAGGTCTTTACGGACACTTTCCAAGCGTTTGGAAAGGTCGCTGGTGGTAATGAGCACTTTTGCTTGTGATTGATCAAGTCGATCAAATAGCGCCTGAGGTCCAAAAGCACTAAACATTGTGCCAGCAACAGCGCCGATTTTGAGCGTTGCTATAAACGCGCAATACAATTCCGGAATTCGAGGTAAAAACAAAAATACACGATCTCCTTTTGTTACCCCAAGACTTTTGAGATAATTTGCGATTTGATTTGAAATTTCCTCAATTTCAAGAAATGTATATTTCTTACTTTCTCCGTTATCACCTTCCCAGTACAATGCAATTTTATTTTTTCTATCTCCGAGCGCATTTTTTGTAATCGCGTTGTATGCAGCGTTAATTTTATTGTGTTCAAACCAAACAAGCTCTTGAGTGTATTGGTCATAATTAAAGTACTTACACGCTTCATCGTAATTTTCTAAGTTTGGGTTTTTTTTGAATTTCTCTTTGTGAATAATTTTAGGAATATGCATATATTCATGGTAGTTAACTGCGCGCGTTTTGTCAATTGAAATACACAGGTGCAATTCTTATACTTATTATGTATGTACGACCTTATTACCATAGGAAATGTTGTAATGGATTTGTATTTCAAGGGTACTTCTTTACCCTCAAAAGATGGTCATTTCAATTTGTCTATCGGTGGGAAATATCCCGTTGATTACTTTCATGAAAGTGTAGGTGGAAGTGGCGCAAATGTTGCAATTGGCGCAAGTAACCAAGGCTTGAGTACTGCTGTTCTAGCGAAAATTGGCGCAAACAGTTTTAAACAAATTATTTTGCAGAAATTGTTAAAGAAAATGGTTTCTACCGAATTCTTACTTGATGATACCGATTATATGAATGTCTCATCGATCCTTTTATCGGAAACGGGTGAAAAGACAGTTATTCATTATGCCACTCCACACGAAACACTGGAAATATCGGACACCATGAAAAAAAATTTGCTCAATACTAAGGCGGTTTTTATGGGTAGTTTGCCGGGAATTACTGTATCGGAACGAGTGCAATTACTTTCGTACTTTGCTGATGCTCAAAAAAAAGTGATGCTGGGAATTGGTGCCATGGAAATTAAAGATGGACTTGATAAGCTGACTCCATTATTGAATTGTGCCCAGATTTTGATTTTAAATGGGCACGAATATGCAGATTTGATACATAAGGAATACGAGAAGGTCGCATTTGACGCTGACTGTTCAAAAGCCATAGGTTTTGGAAAGAAAACACTTATTGTTACTGATGGTTCCAATGGTAGTTATGTGTACGATGCTGGAAAAGTACATCATCAACCTGCGATGAAGGCTAACGTCGTAGATACCACGGGTGCAGGAGATGCATTCTGTGCTGGATTTATTGCTGCTTATGTAAAAGATGAATCTCTTGAGGAATCTATGAAAGCTGCAAGCTTATATGCAAGTAAGATTGTTGAACGAGTTGGGGCAAATTAATAATGTTTGTTTGGTAACCTACGATAAGAACAGCAAAATTATATTAAACTTCTTCGAGTAAGTTTCTACCAATCATATCACGAGGAACTGATACACCCATCAAATGGAGGACTGTGGGAGCAACATCTGCCAAAATTCCTGATTGTAATCGAACAGGCTTGCCTTTAAGTTCATTACTGATTGCAATAAACGGCACAGGGTTACTGGTATGTTCAGTCGACATTGCACCAGTGGCTTTATTCAATTTTTCTTCAACATTACCATGATCTGCAGTAATTAATACTGCATAATCTTGTTGCAAAGCTGCAGTTACCACCTGATCTAAACACGTATCGAGTGTGCTGACAGCTTTAATACAGGCATTAATATCGCCCGTATGGCCGACCATGTCGGCATTGGCATAATTGACAAGGATAAATTGATACTTTTTTTCCTGAATTTTCTTAATAAGTACATTCGTAATTTCATTTGCCGACATTTCGGGTTTTTGGTTATACATTGGGACTTTTGGCGATGGAACAATGAGGTGATCTTCTAGGGGAAATGCACCTTCGCGTAGCCCATTAAAATAGAATGTTACAAAACGTTCTTTTTCACTCTCTGATACCCTCAATTGAGGAATATTATGGTCTGATAAAATTCTTCCAAGAGGCATTGCTACTCCATGTGGTGGAAACGCAACCTGCACAGGTACGTCACGTTCATATTCAGTCATTGTAATAAAAGTTAAGTTTCGAATTCGTGGACCGCGCTTAAATGGAGGCTGGATAATTTGTTCATTGATATCTACATGTTTTTTAAAATACTTAGTAGCGTACGGATCATACGATGTAATTTTATTGGCATCTTGTTCAAAATGTTCCAGTGTAAATGCACGGGTAAGTTCGCGCGGACGGTCAATACGATAGTTAAAGAAAATTACGGTATCCCCTTCTCCTACAAGCGCAACGGGCTTGTCGTTTTCAACAATATTTGTTGGTAATATAAATTCATCTGTTGCTTTGTTGTCATATGATTTTTTTATCGCATCCGACCAATTTGCAGCCTTTTCACCGATTCCTTGTGTATAGCATACATATGCCTTTTCCACACGATCCCAGCGCTTATCTCGATCCATTGCATAGTACCTTCCCGTAATTGATGCAATTTTACCTCGACCATACTGTTTACATTTTTGATCAATCTGTTCAAGGAATGTTTGTGCTGACTGAGGAGGAGAATCACGTCCATCGGTAATTGCATGAATAAATACATTTTGAACATCTTGCTTTTGGCATAATTCAAGCAGTGCATATAAATGATCAATACTGGCGTGTACTGTTCCTGCGCCGACTAATCCTAGGATATGTAGGTTTTTACCTGTTTTCTTGACGTTGTTTAATGCATTTAAAAACACTTCGTTTTTATTAAATGAACCATCGGCAATAGCAAGGTTTATACGTGGTAGACTTTGGTATATTATTCTTCCTGCACCCATGTTTAAATGACCAACTTCGGTATTTCCAGGTTCAGTTGCAGGAAGACCCACCGCTTCCCCAGATGCTTTAAGTTGAGTGGTTGGATATAAGTGTAAAAATGAGTCGATATGAGAAATGGATGCTGCAGAAATTGGATTGCCCGGACCTGCGGGTGCAACTCCGAACCCATCTAGTACAATTAAGATTACCGGTGTCATAGAAACAATTCATTCTACTTGTTTGCAAGCTCTTTTTCAATCGCAAGAAGGCGGTTGTATTTGGCAACTCGCTCGCCTCGTACTGGGGCACCGAACTTAACGAAGTCGGCCTGTATCGCGACAGCCATGTCTGCAATAATCGTGTCGGTAGTTTCTCCGAGTCGATGCGAAAAAATTACTTTGTGCCCGGCTTTTTTAATAGTGTTTACGTATGTAAGGATATCGCTTACAGTTGGAACCTGATTAAATTTAACCAAGATGCTATTACATGCTTTTTCTTTAATTGCTTTCTCAAGTCGTGACTGATTTCCTGCAACAAAGTCATCGCCTACAACATATGTTTTTTCTCCTGTCTTTTCCATTATTTTTTTCCAGCCGTCATAGTCTTCTTCATAAATTGGATCTTCAAGAAAGAGAATCGTGTATTTGTTAACAAGATCAACCATAAAAGAAACATACTCATCAACCGACAAAGGTTGGGGTACATCTTTTAGAACATATTTGTCCTTTTTGTAGTAAGAAGACGGTGCACAATCGAGTCCAAAAAATACATCAACACCCAAATTCATTTTTTGTGAAATTACCGTTTCTCGCATGACTTCTAGCGCATCACTATTAGTAAGAAGGTTTGGAGTAAATCCCCCTTCTTCAGAAACAGAAATACCCGCATTTCGATACTCTAAAACATTTTTGACTGCAAGGTATAGGCTTGCGCCAATTTCGAGTGCTTTTTCAAATGAAAGCGATGTTGATGGGATAATATGGAACTCTTGAAATTCCAGATTTTTTGTTCCATGCTTACCACCATTAATCATATTAATTACCGGTGATGGTACTTTTTCAAGCACAATTTTTTCTTCAAATTGACTGTTATACAACGAATTAAAATATCGATATAGTGGTTGTTTGTGTGCTGCAGCAGCAGCTTTTAAAACAAGCTGAGAAATGGTCATGATGGTATTTACGCCAAGTTTTGAAGAATCCTTACTACCATCTGCTTTAATGAGCCATGTATCAATATCAGTTTGGCGAGTTACATCTACGCCAACCAACTTAGGTCCTATAAGTTCAGTAATATATGAGGCGGCTCGTAACACTCCCATGCCAGAATATCGTGAACTGGTACGATCACGAAGTTCTGTTCCTTCAAATTTCCCCAGTGATTCCCCGGAAGGAGCCTGTGCAAAAACGGATTCTCCGTTGTCCATAACAAGCGTTGCTTCAAGCGTTGGATAGCCACGCGAATCGAGAATTTCGCGTGCAGTGATTTGTTTTATTGTTGACATATATTAATACTATACGCTCGATATCATCATCTTAACTCGGGTTGCGCAGATTTCTTACTGCAAACGAGTTTTGAATCAGATATCTCGGCTATAATTATCCTTTTTTCTTTAATTTCTTTTCGATATTAAAAATCAATTCTCTGGTTCTGTCTACTGCATCGGGATTCAATGACACACTCGTTACTCCCCATCCAACTAATTTTTCAACCAATTCTGGGTAATCTGATGGGGCCTGTCCGCACACAGAAACCGTTACTCCATGTTTGCGTGCAGTTTTAACAATTTTTTCCAGTGCCCATAATACTGCTGGGCTACGCTCATCGTATAAGTATGCAATATCTTGATTGTCGCGGTCTACCCCCATTAACAGCATTGTTAAGTCATTGGTGCCAACTGAAATACCATCAATACCAGCTTCCAGAATTTCATCGAGCATTATAACGGCGCTTGGAACTTCGATCATTGCCCATAATTTAAACGATGGCAAGTCATCAAAGCCCTGATCACTTAAGAATTGTTTAATTTCTCGAATTTCTTGGGGATTGCGCACAAATGGAATCATGAGATTAACGTTTTTATAACCAGCTTCACGTACTTTTTTTATTGCATCAAGCTCCATTGCAAAAACTTTTTTATCAGCCAAATAGCGGCTTGCTCCACGGAATCCAATCATAGGGTTTTCTTCGTGTTGTTCAAATTGAGCTCCACCCTTAAGGTTCTTGTATTCGTTCGTTTTAAAGTCCGTTGCGCGGTATACAACAGGGCGAGGAGAAAATTCCTTAGCAAAAATTGTCAGTTTGTTGGCAAGCTTAGTGATAAATTCTTTTTCCCGTCCTTCTTTGACATATACCTTAGGATGAGTTCCCATGCCGGCAATCATAAATTCTGCCCGTAAAAGACCTATGCCGTCAACATGCATTTGTGCAACTTTATGCGCTTGGTCTACTTCTGCCATATTTACATACACATGTGTAAGCGTGTGATGGTGCACTGTTGGTGCGGGTTGCTCTGGTTCTTGTTCTTGAGTAATAAGTGTGTTACCACGGAAAACTTCACCAGTTCCCCCATTAACTGTTACAAATTTTTCATGTCGTAGCAATGCAGTAGCGTCTTGGGCGCCTACAACTGCCGGTACACCTAACTCGCGAGAAACTATTGCTGCATGACTTGTTCGTCCACCGGTTTCGGTAATTATTGCAGCCGCTTTTTTCATTGCAGGAACATAATCGGGGTTTGTATGCATAGCAACTAACACATCTCCCTTTTTGATTTTGTCTATTTCTTTTGGAGAACCAATAACTACTGGTCTTCCCGATCTAATACCTGGCGAAGCAGGATCGCCTTTTACCAACAATCGCTGGTTTGGCGATGATGAAGTATGCTGTGCTACATGCTCACTTATGGTTGTAATAGGTCGTGACTGTACAATATATATAGAATTTCCTTCGATTGCCCATTCAATGTCTTGAGGGAAAAAATAGTGTTGTTCAATTTTGGCTACTATTTTGGCGAGTTCTATGATCTGTTCGTCAGTAATTTTTTGCTTTTCTCCATCGCTTTTGGAAACGGCAAGTTCTACATTTTCAACTCCCTTTTTTACAAATTTAACTTTTTGTGTTTTAATTTGATTTTTGACAATGCTAAAATTTTTCTTTTCGATTTCATAATGGTCGGGCGTTACTGTACCCTGGACTATATATTCCCCCAATCCATAAATTGCCTCGATGGTGATTACTTGCTTATTATTGGTAACTGGATCGATTGAAAATGCAATTCCTGACTTTTCGGACTGCACCATTCGTTGCACTACTGCTGCCAAACCAACGCGAACATGATCATATTTTTGAGCATGTCGGTAATAGCAGGCGCGTTCAGTATAAAGAGAAGCCCATGCTTCTCGAATTTTATGGATCAGATGATTGTCTCCTTTAACATTTAGAAAGGTTTCCTGTTGACCTGCAAATGAAGCATCGGGCAAATCTTCAGCGGTGGCACTCGATCGAACAGCTACCAGAGGAGCATCATATACATGCTTCAGACGTGTGAGCACATGTGCAATTCCTTTTTTGTTTTTATATTGCTTAGATTCTTCTATTTCCAGTCGCTCATAGTGATCCAATATTTCGCTAATTAATTTATTGGGAATAGGGCTTTTAAGTATGAGTGCGCGAATATTGGCAGATACATCGGAGAGTTCTTTGGGATTTTCATAATTCACCGTTGAAAGCATATAGAGAATCTTGGCTTCGAGATTATTTTCTTCAATAAAATGAAAAAAACTTTGTGCGGTGACCACAAAACCATACGGTACGGGAAATCCTGCTTGAAACATTTCTCCTAAATTAGCACCTTTACCACCAACTATAGCCACATCATGCTTGTCGATTTGAGAAAACCACTTAATGTATTGATTTGGCATATGTTGGTCATGCTGATTCGGCCCCAGGCCGGATAAGAATCTCAACATTCAGGATGACTTAATTTCAGTATAAGGAAAATGAGCAGCTAAAATCAAGATGCGACATTAATTCACGAGTTCTTTTTTAAATCCTTCTACGTTTGGAATCGGAGACGGATCAATGCCGTAAAGCATGCTTAGGTAAAAACCTACGTATGAGCCAAAATGGACAGTTTGTATAACTTGAGCAAGCTTCGAGGTTCCTTGAGCGATAACTTCTGTAATCTCATGCCCATTTTTTTGCAGTACATCTTTGGTAATTTCCATGCGTTTAATAATTTTAGGAGAATATTCATTGGAATGAATAAGCACATAGTGGTCATTGTTGCTCGTTGGAAATTTGAGTCCTTCGAGTAAATGGTGATTAAGTTCAGGAATTGGGAAGTAGCAAGCTAGTGACTTAGCATTCTCATTTATTTGATTACGTGAAGCATGTATTGCTCCAACTAAATGTTCCCCGGCTATAAGAATAGGTACTTGTTCATGCGTCATAAAGGCGATTTGCTTTGCAACATTTTTTTCTGAATGTGCTGCAAGTCCGAATTCTTTGTTAGTATTTTCAATACACGAATTAATTTCTGCCCGCTCATTCTCGCTAATAGTAATAATTCCGAGTTTGTGTAAAAAGGTAAGCAGAGCAAATATGGAATATCCAATGCCCATACGAGGTTGGTTACACGGGTTAAATTTTGGATCAATTTTATAAAATGGAATGTTGTTTGCATGCGCGCGTTCTTCAAGGCTTCCACCTGCCGAGATAGCAATAAGTTTTTTGGTTTTGGAAAGTGCTTGATCAAAACAGCTTAAAACTTCCTCGGTGGTGCCAGAATAGCTCCCCGCTACCACTAACGTGTTCTGTGAGACGTATGAAGGCAGATTATAGTCACTAATTATTTCAAATGGAACTGAGATCTGCGATGCATATAGATTCTTAAATACATGTGCTCCAAGTGCAGACCCTCCCATTCCAGCAAATACAATATTTTGTATGTCTTTATATGAATCTGGAATTTGTATTGCGCTTACTTCTTCCCAGGTTTGCTGAATTTGTTTTCCTAGCATTTCAATGGATCCAATCATGTTGGCAGAGTCTATTTTTTGAATATATGCCTTGTCGTCAAGTGTCATACGTTTTGTATAAGATCTGCAGCTAATGTATATAACGAAGGGACTGCTGCAAGACGAATTCCAGTATATCCGGCATTTTCCAAATAGTCAACTCTCATTCCAGCTTCGCGTAAAATAATATCACGTGGAGCGCGATCAACGAGCTTTATATGGTTAAAACCTACGCAAATGTCAAATACTCCCGATGCTGCGTAAATACTCATGGCGCCACCCATAACTCGTACTCGTGCACAATGCTTTGAAAATTGTGCAAATATTGTATTTTTAAAATCAATATCGTGTGCGTTACCTCCAAAATCTATGTCGGTAATTGCTTCTGCTAGCGATTTTCGCTCTGCCACCTTTAGACTTGTTCCATTCATTGTTGCACCGTTGCCGAAACTTGCGGAAAATAATTGATCTGAAATTGGATTGTAAACAATTCCTAAGACAGGTGTATCGCCTTGTAGCAATGAAAGTTGCGTAACAAAAAGTGGTGCTTGATGAATGAAATATTTAGTTCCATCTATGGGATCAATTGACCAGTTATACTCTTCTTGAGTTTTTGTGATACCCTCTTCCACAATGAATCCTGCTTCAGGAAGTACTGCGTGTAATTTACTCCGAATAAAATCTTCAACATTTCGGTCAACTTCTGTTACCGGATCACGTACATCTTTATATTGAATATTTTGGATAGTGTACCAGCTTTCTTTTATTGTAGCTCCTGCTTGCTTTATAATAAGCTCACATTGACTGGTAATGTTCTTTAGTTGATCTGCAGGAATGGGCATACTAATTTAAAGACAGATAGGCTCTAATACCTGATCCATTCTTTTTTTCAAAAGCCTTGTCTACTTTTTGAACTGGATTTGATCCGAGGAATTTTAAAAGCTCATCGAGCTTCTTTTGTCGTTCTTCTTTATTGTCTATTTGTGTCAATGCTTCAATTTGAGGCTCAATTTCAAAGTACTTTAATTTATCTGTTGCAGATAGTTGCCAGAATAGCAAAAAGCCTCGTTCTGGAAAATCAATCCCTAAAATCTTGTACAAATCAATAATGACTGCTTTTTCGACTGCTTCTCGAACAACATCTGCCGATTTCATATCTTCTCCGACTTGATCAATCGCAACAGGTTTACGACCAATTTCTACGTACATCTTTGTTTTTGGCTCAGTTCCCGAAGGTCTAATTGTTACCTGAATGTGCACAGTTTCAGTGTCTTGAGGTTTGAGTGTAAAAACAAGCATGTTTCTCGAAACCTTATCTGTTTCAGATAAAAATGGCTCACCTTCCCACATATCGCGCATGCTTACAACATCAAAGTTTCCAAATTTAGTGGGTTTATGTGCGCGTAGCGTTGACTGAATTTTTGCCATGTTTGTCATTCCTTCTGCGCCGGGAAGCCTGATTTCTGTAAGGTAGTTTCTAAAATATCCAAAAGTAGCATATATTTCTTTAAGATAAGTAGGAAGTGTAATACCTCGATCTTTACACATGCTTGCAGCTTCTGACAGCAGAATTGCAGCAACGCATGAATCTTTATCACGGACATAATTGCCGCTTACCATGCCATGACTTTCTTCTCCACCTAATAAAAAGTCGCTAATTCGACCCTCTTTTTCAAGCTTGTTCATTTCATAGGCAATGTATTTTATGCCAACCAGCAGGTCTCCAATGACTTGTACGTCGTATTTTTTAGCTATGGCGGTTATGAGATTTGATGTAACGAGTGTTTTAACAATGACATTACTTGGTTTTAATTTACCTTCATTCTTCAATTCTGAAAGCATGTATCCCACCACGATTGCCATAATTTCGTTTCCGTTGAAAAAGTGCCAACCGTCGCCTTCTTTAGTCATGAGTCCAATGCGATCGCCATCGGGGTCTGTAGTTAAAATAATGTCTGCTCCAATTGAGTCTGCAGGAACTATGAGATTCTGATATGCCTCTTGAACTTCGGGATTTGGAATGTTGAATGTAATTGACGAAAAAGCCGCATCTTCTTTGCCAGATTCATCGTCCATGGTTACATCAAATCCAAGACGTTGTAAAACAGGGTAAACCGATTGGGATGATGTACCATGAAAAGGACTGAATAAAATCTTTGCAGATCGATAGTTTTTGTTAAGTGATACTTCTGATGCTGCCTGCAGATATGCTTCGTGATCAGCGCCTGAAAAATAATGAATAAGACCGTTTTTAACAGCTTCATCAAAATCTGCTACCTTGATTTCTGTTACTTCATTCACAACAACATCTACTAGTTCTTGATCGCCTGGAGGTAATAATTGCCCGCCTGTTTCATCTACCACTTTTTTGCCATTAAATTCTGGAGGATTATGACTTGCACTAATCATATCGCCTCCTACTGCATGGCTATTACGAACTGCAAAAGAAAGTTCAGGAGTCGATGAGAATGTGGTAAATAAACTTACTTTTATGCCATTAGCCGCGTATACAATTGCGGCAGATTCTGCCAGATCTTTACAGCTAAGTTGCCACACGGGATTCGGACGGGAATTGTCGTAAATTCCTTCTTTTAAATATTTACGAACATCGTATGTAATAACTACCCCTCGCGTTTTTGCAGCCTCTCCAAACTTTTTAATAAGATATTGACTGTGACCTTGTGCCGATGCTTGAATAGTCCATTTGTTGATTCTATTGGGTCCTATTCCAACAAGTCCACGACGTCCACCAGTTCCAAAAGGGATAATTTGGTAAAAAGAATCTAATAATTCATCGAACTTTTCAGATTCGGCAAGATATTCAATCTGAGGTACATATTCAGTGAATTCCGGTTTTGTAAGCCAGTCGGAAATAAACGTGAGTGCTTTTTGTTTGTATGAATCATCTACTTTAAGTGAAGCAAATCCAGCCTTTATTTTTTCTAGCGTGTCCATAAACGATAAACACTATCATAGCGAATATATAATCAAAATATCAAGGGCTTTTTTTAGTTGATAAGGAGTGCCACTGGTTTTATTGAGAACTTCTATACGGTACAGCGCATCATAAAAGTTACACAGTTTTTCTAGTGGCCATTTTTGTGCTTGATTGCTCAGTCGAGATTTTTGCCATCCGGCAAGTTTTGGAATTTCCTGACCCTCTTTAAGGAGTAATAGCTCTCGGATTCGTTTTACGATCATAAAATAGATAATATTCTCATCGACCGAGTTTACTACACTCGATAGTAGCGTAAGTGATGCCTGCTTATTTCCCGGATATAAACCATCAAGTAGCTGGAAAATGTTCTGTGGAAACTTGAAAGGTACAAGTTTTGCAGTTGTAAAAGCGTATTTTGCCGTTTTGTCATCAATACTCTCTTCCCATAGGATAAAGTGGGCTTCCGTTTTTAAAGTGTCATATTTTTTTAATATTTCACGTTGTTCCTTTTTACTCAATAGGTTCTGACCAAAAAATGCGCGCTTAGGAGCAAAAAGAAGCTGCGTGTCAAAAAGCCACTTGTCAAGTTCGGGGAGTATATCTGCGGTTAGTTCAATAATTTCGTAATTATTTGCAGTGTACTCATTTCGGAGCGATACGTATTTATTACGTGATTCAGCACTATTTTCACCAAACAGAATGGTAATCATGAGCACATTATACTGACTTTGAAGTTTTTTCTGAAAGTACTTTCTCGTATAAATACGTTACGGCTATAATGACAAGTGGAACTACCCACGACAATATATCCCATGGGTGCTGACGCCAGTCAAAGATTCCATGAACAGCATAACGTGAAAATGGGTACAGAAAAGGAGTTAAAAAGCGCACATGCCCCGGGATATCCATAAGAATATGAATGAACGGCCAGGCAAGCATTTCTGTTGGGAATTTTTTTGTCTTTAGTCGTACAAGTGCGATAACAGTAAAGCTAATAACTAAACTGTGACTTGCCCCATATAAATCATAAAAATATCCGGGAGCATGAGATAAATCGGTAATAGTTACGTTTCGATGAATGAGCAGATATATACCCAATGGAATAAGCCAAACAAAATCTGGGAACATCGCCCACCATACTGCCTTCTTCCAGCTCAGTTTTTTAAAAGGTCGATACAGGGAAAATGCTAGTAGTCCATGCGCCCATGTTGTCATAGATGAATAGTATAAAAGATTTAAGAGACCAAATCAAAAGTTAGGTTTGTAATTTCGTTAAGATTGATGTGATAAATTTGGGTGTAAATCTGGAATGCATCGAGATTGCATGCTTTGGCAAGGTCAAAACCCAGCTGCTTAGCAACGTGTTTTGATTTTTCAAGTGACGCTGATTCGATTTCAACCATCGGTGGTAGCAGTGGCCAAAAATCAATATCAATCGCCACATCTTCTAAAACATAGTGAATCCTTCTTTTTTGCTGATACCGTTGCTCTTGAAAATTAAGTTTGTTTAAAAATTCAAGCGCTGATTGCTGATCATTTACTTCAAACTCAATCTCGGTATTTCCTAGTGATGTTTCTTGTAAAGTCTCTTTATATGCAATAAGCGTCGTATTCGCCTGTTTGCGTAATCTCACCCGACCACGTTTCTCTTTCCACTCAGGACGTGCAAAGAGCCACTCTTCAAATAAATCGTCATAAACCAATGAAGCTCCAAGTTGTTTGAGTCTTTTTTGCAGTTTTTCTACATCAATGTCTAGAAACTTTATCTCAATCTCATGCATGTGAATAGTATACTCGATTTAAAAGCTCAGAACTGCATTTGGGTAAGATGGTATTAGAATCGGAGCGACGGCCAAATCACGACGAGTAGCATCGGGCATAAGAGTTTCGAAACAAGGACCATACACTTCGCTATTGCACCCTAGAATGATAGGTAGTCCATTTGGTAAGACAGAACTGGTTGCTGTGTATTTATAACCATGATCTTTACCAAACAAGATGGTATTAAAATCGCGTCTTAGTTGATCTATTATTTCAACGTAATCCGCCACCGATCCCACAACAGCCTGGATACCTCTTACTTGCGTATTTAGATATTGATTATGAATTTTCAACCGAGCAGATTGCTCTTCAGGTAATGTATTTTCTGTGAAGGCCAAGAAAGGATTTCCAACATTTATTGCAACTTGCGTACTAAGTGCAGACAGTCCAGAAACAAGATCGACTCTTGGTCTGTAATCATGTCCAATTGGGAGTCCGGCAGACACTATTTCTTTTATAGCTTTCCCTTGTAGTTGTAGTATTATGTACCCTTTGTCCATGAGCCACAATTGTGCCTCCGTAGTAAAATACAATGGCTTCTTTTGTTCATTTTCATGCGGCTTCCCTCTTCCCAGCAAATGTAACACTCTTGTGAATTTTGGTGTCTTTGCTTCACCCTTTGGCCCGTAATCTCCTTCACGGTATAACATAATGTCATAGTATATGCTACTATGGGCTTATAGTCAAATATTAGCTTGCTAATGTTCCATGCATTTTAAGAGCGATTGATGAAGCAATACTTCGAGCGTTACGCCAATCCCATAGGTGTTTGCCATTTTCCATTTTGCGAAAAGCAAATTCGTTGGCATAAAACTTAAACATATCATTCTTCTTAAGAATGATTCGTGAAGATCCCCCACCGTCTAAAAAGTATGCCCACTTATATTTTTTTGAGTTGAAGTATGGATAAATATCTTGTAACGACACACCTTTAAATCCAGGAATGTATTTGGAGCCATCAAATACAATAAAATGAATATTTTCATTTAAATCTTTTGCAATTACAGACCGCGCATGGCGTACGGTACTTACGGTTCCCTTTTTAGGTAATGGACCGGTAATACAGCTTCCAATGGAAATAGCCGACGAAATACCGGGAAGTTTCAGTTGATTGAGCGTAAGTGCAGTAACAACATCGCCAACACGAAACAAATGAGCGTTTTGTGTAATTTGCAGTGTAAATACACCATCAAAAAAGTGCGACCCACCTCCTTGTACGATTCCTGCAATAACGAGATTTTGGTCTTGATCATGTGCGATCAGCAAA
>JAYPGZ010000001.1:146651-148523 GCA_038127095.1 Candidatus Roizmanbacteria bacterium
CAGCAAATCTGTTGCCGCTTCATTTTTTGGCGTAGTAATATTCGTATTGTCTAATATATCAATAGCAACACCGGTCTTTTTATTTCTGTCGAGAATCATAGTTGCTGAATCGGAATTGTATAAAATTGCTTCCGATGATTTCCTAGTAATTGCTTTGCTTTTTTCTCCTATCCACGAAACAACATGGTTTCCAATTGTAAGGGTTCCTCGTGCAACAGTGTTTCGTGCATAAAGCTTTCCATTTCTGTTATATAGAATTGGCTCGTCACTTGAAGGTAGTCCGATTAAAACTCGATCACGAATACAGAAATTAAGCGTTGGATCATGCGGACGTCGGTCGGCAATATCGGCAAGAAAGAAATATGAACCGTTTATTACACCCAAAATTGATTCATCATTTCTTACTTGATCAAAAAGCGTGTATGTGGAATTAGATGAATGGATATGGGGAAAGACAGCGTTGTTTTTTGAGTTCCAATACAAATCGTAAATATTCGTAAAATTCCCGTCAGCAAAGGTTCGTGACTTTCGGTGAAGCCAAACTCCTGGCTTTATTTCTTTATGCTTAATTTTTTGGCGTGTTGCAATGAGCTGCTTATTCTTTCCAATTTTCTGAATGTCTACGACAAATCCTGTCCGAGCTGCATATTGCTGTTGTTGAATTTTATTTGCTTGACGTATAGTATGTGGTCCGATAGTACTAATATTATACAGGTATAGTGAAGCTAAAGCAATGTTGCAATTATAAGACTTATAGTTGCTCATACAAAACAGCCCACCAATATGGCGGGCTGTTTGTCTAAACTGAAGAAAACCTTACAATAATTTGTTTCTAACAGCTTTTTCACTACTTTGTACGAAGCTTACACAATCTCCTTGGTTCTTAAAGACAGGAGTGTTAAACATCATCCATCCACCAGACTTACAATCATCCTTAGTCGAGGGCGAAAGTATTGGTTCAAAATCGTATGTTGTAACGTCTCCGGTGAGATTTACAACAACATTGTCTAGATAGCCATCTAGACCTAGATCATTTACAGATGTATCGCCTACATTAAGGGCAAAGGCTCGTATATTTGAGCCAGCACTTTGTAGATCCATATCTGCTGGTACTGCAGGACATGGGAATGGAGATGACCCTCGTTTTGTAACCGAATACGCCTGTGTTGGATCAAATGTTACCGTAGTAAAACCCAATACAGATCCGGTTGTCGGCACAATATTGTAACGACAATCATAAAACTTATTATCATCCGACACTCCAAAGTTTGCATAAACATTCATGTAAAAATGGTTTGCATCGGCAACAGTACCACCTGATCCAATCATAAAGTCGTAAGAAATTGTATTAACATTGGCAATTGCTGTATTAATAAAATTCTCACCAATAAATTTATCAGCAGCAGTTGTACCAATTGGTTTTACATACAAACTCCCCTGACCAATACTTGCTTGATCGGTATTAAATTCAAACGGTGTAGCAGTTGAAGTGTCACGATTAAACATCCATCCAGGAGTGTTCTCAACTGTTGTTGTGTTGCCAGAAATCATCACTGTGCCTGCAGCAAAAACTGATGCGGCTACAACAAAAAACGCTCCAGCGCTTACCAAACTTCCTACGAAATTTTTTTTAATATTCATATTATTCGCCTCCTCTCGTTCGAAATACTCTCAAAAGATATATTTACAGTTTGATGGTAATCTAATTAACAGAAGAATGAAATGGGGAAAATGAGGAGTAATTACTTAACAATGCTAATTCCTGCTATATTTGTTGTGCTTTTACTAGCAGCTTGTACGTTTCTCAGCCAAACAGTGTGACCCCAGCGGGAGTCGAACCCGCGATTTTCGGGATGAAAGCCCGACGTCCTA
>JAYPGZ010000002.1:0-126360 GCA_038127095.1 Candidatus Roizmanbacteria bacterium
GGGAGAAGCTTATCAGCTTGAAAAATCACCCGCGGCTAAAGACGCGATTGCACAAGACCCAAAGCTTCAAGAGAAGATTTCGTCAGAAGTATACGCAAAAGCATTTCCAAAGGTGGGGAAAGAGAATAAAAAGGATGTTGAAAAAGAGATGGAGACTCCTTCTAAGGCCAGCAAGAAAAACGTAGAGCCAGACGAAGAGTAAGCCGTCATCCCGAACTTTCCGCCCTCGGCGGATCGGGATCCCAAAATCACCTAGATACGCGTATGACCGAACAGGAAGCGGAACAAATAATATTTGGTATGAGCACAAAGCTCATTGGTGGCCGTCCGCGTAGTGTGCACGAGATGGAGATATATTTGGCTAAGAAAGCGAAGGAATATGCGCTTGCAATTGCAGATCAGGAGGTTTTTGTACAGCGAATAATTGCAAAACTCACAAAGCTCGATTTTCTCAACGACACCTCTTTTATTAAGTGGTGGGTGGAAAATCGCAGCTCCTTTCGACCACGGGGTCAAAGAGGACTTATTGCAGAACTCCGTGCAAAAGGAATAAAGCAGGGTGATTTAGATGTGTTTTTTTCAAGCAGCGAGCTTGATGAGGTTGAGCTGGCAAAACAAGTACTTCTCAAAAAACAACGAACACTTTCTTCATATGATTCTCAAGCCTATCGCAAAAAAGCCACTGATTTACTTCTTCGCAGAGGGTTTTCTTTCGATGTTATCAAGCAGGCACTAGTGTCGTTTTCAACGGAGTGAGAAGTTTTTGTCTCGTTCACCATTGCAAGTAAGAGAGAATTCATCTATGAACCTATTATTATCTGGTATAATATTCTCAATTAGAAATTATTTGTTATTTTTCACGTAAAAGTTCATGGCTATTACCGTTTATTTGCTAACTACACACACTATTCATGCACGCCCATTTGTGGGTGTTGCCGGTGCTGTGGCTTAAACGCGTAAATCCCTCCTTTTACCTGAATCCGTACATAGTATGAAATTATATAACCTTATTCCTTCGTTGAAGGAAAAAAAACAACGCGCACACGATGAACTTGTGCAAAACGAAATCAAAGCTCGAGAACTTGTTTTAAAAGCACAGGAAGAAGCGATTCAAATAAAGCAGAAAGCAGAAGAACAAGCTCGTGCAGCCACAGCAGAAGTAGTGGAGCTTGAAAAGAAATTGCGAAGTAAAGAGCAGAGCCTAGAATCACAAATGGCTTCAAATGCGTCGCAAAAGGCGCAACTTGAAAAAGAAAAAGCAGAATTAGCCGCAAAACGCGACGAAATACTTGCAAAACTTGAAAAAGTTGCAAAGCTTGATGCTGCTTCAGCAAAGGAACTTATTCTTAAAGGATGGGAAGAAAAACTTAAAGAAGAAATTGCAAACAAAATCAAAGAAAGTGAAGCAGAAGTTAAAGCAATTGCCGATGAAAAAGCCCGTGAGCTTTTGGTTGACGCAATGCGATTTGGAGCTGTCGATTACGCTGCCGAATATACTCTTTCTACCGTTACGCTTCCAAGCGAAGATGTAAAGGGTCGAATTATTGGAAAAGAGGGTCGAAATATTCGTGCATTTGAACTTGCAACAGGTGTTGATGTTGATTTGGAAGAAGAAGGAATTATTAAATTCTCATCGTTTGATGGTATTCGCCGTGAAATTGCTCGTGTTTCAATGGAACGCTTGCTCCGAGATGGTCGTATTCAGCCAGAAAGAATCGAGGAGATTGTGCATAAGACTCGAGAAGACATGGAAAAAATTATTGCCAAAGCTGGAGAAGATTTGTGTCACCAAGTAGGACTATATTCTGTTGCACCAGAACTGATGAAAATGCTTGGAAAATTCAAATACCGCTTTTCATACGGGCAAAACATGATTCTTCATACGCTCGAAGAAACTCGAATAGGTATTGCTCTTGCTCATGAGTTGGGTGCCGACGTAGAAGTGGTAAAGCTCGGTTGCTTATTCCACGATATTGGAAAAGTTATTACCGATAAAGAAGGCTCTCACGTAACATTGGGGGTTGATTTGCTCAAGCAGTATAAAATTCCACAACATGCAATTGATACCGTTGCTTCACATCACGAAGATGTTCCATTCGGATCCGTTGAAGCGGTGATTGTGTATATTGCTGACGCAATTTCAGGTGGTCGACCAGGTGCTCGACACGAAGACTTCCAAGAATACTTGAAGCGAATCAAGACCATTGAAGACATTGCAAAGTCCAAAGATGGAATCGCTGATGCATACGCGTTGCAAGCAGGTCGCGAGCTTCGTGTAATCGTTAAGCCCGATGATATTTCTGATGCAGAAATGTCGGTACTTGCCAATAAAATGAAAGATGAAGTGGAAGAAAAATTCCCAACTTTCCCTGGGCAAGTCAAGATTACTATCATCCGGGAAACGCGTGCTTTTGCAACAAGTCATTCTTGATATAGATTGTTACAAAAGGACTCTATAAATATAGATTGACAAGAAGCCTCAAACTCTCTACTATAGTTTTATATTATAAAAGAGGGGAGGTGGTCTACATGACAAAAGCAGATCTTGTCGCACAAGTCGCAAAAAAAGCAAATCTTACATCAAAAGCTTCGAAAGATGCCGTAACAGTTATTTTCTCAACGATTTCCGATGCTATGAAGCGTGGGGAAAAAGTTGTTGTTACCGGATTTGGAACGTTTTTAGTTCGTAAACGTGCAACCCGAAAAGGAAGAAATCCACAAACTGGAGCAGAAATTCAAATTCCTGCAACCAAGACACCAGGATTTACCGCGGGAAAATCACTTAAACGAATGATTAAGTAATAGTAAAAAAATTTTAATCAGAGGGTGGTGTTTAACCGCCCTCTTAGCCCTATTCCCACAATAGCTGCTAGTAGCAGTTGGTTCTGGATTAATGTTAGCCAGTAGTGGTCGAATGAACCGGTGATAATAATCACAACTGCCATAGAGAGTAGAACACGCTTTCTATCGTCCCGAACTTTCTTGTCATCCTGAGCAAAGCGAAGGATCTTACTCTCCCTAATCTCTCTCCACGCAATGAGAGCAATAACTGCGGTCAGAACTAGTCCCGCCTCACTCATAAATAGTAAGAAAACATTATGTACTGGTTGTAGGAAAAAATACGGAAGTTGTTGGCTCATTACGCTTTGAGAATACAAGGAGTTTCCCAGACCGGTTCCTAGGAATGGATGATTTATAATTGTCTGCAAAGAAGATTGGGCCAGTGCTGCTCTTTTGTCGAGAGAGACAATATCGGATTTTCCACTGAGAAATATAAGTGAAACAAGGCTTAAAGTAAACACCCGACCCCATTTGCACCACCAACAGTCGATTTTGAGTACGCGGACAACGTAGTACAGCGTAGTGATAAGGACTGTTCCAATAGCCACTTTTGAAAACGACATAAGTACCAAAAATCCACTCAGTAAGATGAGTCCATATCGTACTATCTCCATAGTGCGAGGGAGCTTGAATTGGCTCATAAGGAAAAAAACATATGTTAATGCATAAAATCCTCCTAAACTATTTGGGTGTGAAAATGTTCCATACGGGCGCAGAGCAATCGTGTCAAAGAGGGAAATGGTTGCTATTCCCGGTGTAGAAATTGAAAATGCTCGTTCACCTAGCCAGTAAAATAATCCCTGCGCACTTTGTTGAGCGGATATTTGGTACAGTGAAAGTCCAAACTCAACAGCAGCTCCAATAAACAAAGCACTTGTCATCGTGAGTAGTACCCTTGTCATCCCGAACGAAGTGAGAGATCTCAGCATCATAAAAACTATCCCCATTTCCACATACCTCACGGTCGTATACAAGGCCATCATCGGCTCCCTTGCTAATACAATATTTACTCCAACTAAAGTTATCGCTGCTAACCACAGTAACTTTGTCATACTGTCTTCTTTTGTCATCCTGAGCGGAGCGAAGGATCTCAGCACAACTCTCCAATTAATCACCATCAACGCAATAACCACAAAATCAATCGAATACACCTTCGGTGCCAAATAATCAATCCTTACCCCATTCACGTACGAAAAATCAAAAAAGAAATGTTTCCCAAGTTGAGTTGGAAGGAGCAGGAAGAATGCAAAAAATAACCAGGAATTAAGTCGGGCAATCATAGAGCAATTTTAACATGTTCATAGTAGAGGTGAATTAAACGAAGTACGCTGTAGTGTAACTACTTGCAGTTCGCATAACAAAACCAGGGGGTGCTTTGTATTAAATTGCGCGGGACTGTTCCCAATACTCGCGAATCAGCACTTACTAATCGATTATCGCCCATAACAAAATATGAATCAGCGGGAATAGTAATTTCTTCTCCTTCTTTTACAAGACCTTCTATAAACGTATTTGTAGTTATGCTGGCTGGTATGTATGCACTTTCATCAAGCTCAATTCCATTAATATAAACCTTTCCATTTTCAATTAATAGTTTCTCGTACGGCAGTCCAATAATTCTCTTAAGCGATCTATTATTCCCAGTTTCAGGAAACGAAACAATATACACTTCTCCTCGCTTAATTTCATGTGTTTTATTGATGACTTTTACAACAAAGCGTTGTCCAGTTTTGTAATTGGGAAGCATAGCATTTCCATATATAGTAGCCGGTTGGAATCCAAACAAATAAGAATACACAATGAATGGGCTAAGGAGCCAAAAAACAAAAGGAGCCGTAATTGCGAGTTTTATCCATTTTCGCCAACTTGTCAAAAACCACATACAAAAAACACCCAAAATACCCAGATACGGATGCACTAAAAAACCAATAAGAAAGATTATTGAAACAACCTGTTTTAAGCTGTCAAGAAGGTTATTTTGAGATTTAAGCGCCATATGTATAGTGTACGGCCATAATAAATCTAATTCAATGGCGATTGTAGTAGTTAAGCGCTTTGCTCAGGGATGTTGAAGAAAGCGCTTACAAGCAATACGGGGGGTAAGTAGTTTGCTGATGAATATTAAGGAAGGTAGGTCTTAGGACCTATACAGAAGCCTATAAGGAGCTGTTGTGATATAATATAGGCCATTATGGCAGAGCAAATGGGACAACCAGAGCAAATACAAGACCCTAATGAATATTTTGCGCTAGCACGCGAGCTTGCACAACTGCACGAACTTGCGCTGGAAGAGGATGGTATTACGCCTATTGAGCTTTCTTCGAGTGTTGTTATGCTTGAAGAAGCAAGAAAACGCGATTTGGTAGCAATTGCCCAAAGAGGCGATGCAATACGAACAAGTACCGACGCCCAAGCAATAGCGGCTGATCCAGAACTAAAGCGACTCGTTGAGCATGCTGGGCTTGCCGAAGCCCGATTGCTTATTGCTGATTCAAGAGCAATTAGTAAGTTGGCACAAAGTTTTAGAACAACAGTATCAAAAGAAGATTTAGTACAGATCGGCAGTGAAATATATTTGAAAGGGATTCGGAAGTTTGATTTAAATATGCCTGTAAAGGTTATTACTTATTGTTTGGCATTAGTACAAAGAAAGATGGGTAACTATATTAGGGCAACTTCGGAAACGATTAAGGTGCCAGACGGAGTAATGAAAGAAAGAAACGCTGTAATATATTGGATGGTTCAAGGACTAGCAAATGATGAAATAGCGCAAAAATTGGGGATTTCTGTTGAGCGTGTTTCTGAATTACAGTCATTACCGCATTCAAACTCGTTAGAAGCACTACATGGTCGTGATCGTGCAGACGATCCACTAGAGCATTTGGTTAATCCAGACCAAACTAATGTTGAGGACGAGGTAGAGTTCTTGCAAAGGGCAAGTATAACAAGAGAGGCTATGAATACCTTTTTAGACGAACGGATTAGAAATATTTTGATGATGAGGTTTGGAATTGGGTGTGTAGCAATGACATTGGAAGAAATCGGAAATGAATTAGGTATTACCAGGGAGCGTGTTCGTCAGCTTGAGAAAAAGGGTTTAGAAAGATTGGGTCAGGTTTTAAATCGGCATAAAGAGGCATGGAGACTTGAGGAATTATAACAACGGGCTCAATTAATAATCAAAAGAGTACGGTTGATGAAGAAAATATCAAAGGGTTTAATCGAGCTCTAGAGCAATTTAACATGTTTGTTACTTCTGCGGGAATGCGTTTTTCGGATGAAGAAGGCATGTATATTCGCGACATACGTCCTGGTATACTTTCTCAATGAATACTAAGCAGAAAGGTATTGTTGCGATTGTAGGTCTTGCACTCATTCTTTCCTTCACCGGCTTGTTTGCCAGAATACTGGGTGAATTTTTCACTCCTTTACAACAAGTATATTTGCGTGTTGGTATTGCTTTCGTGCTTAGTATTGTCGTTTTTGCCAAACACATTGATTATAAAAAATTAGCGCGTATTACGGCTGGGGAATGGAGACTACTTGTGCTTCGGTCACTTTCAACATATTTGTTAGGGGTTGTTCCGTTTTCAATAGCAGTAGGTATGGCGAAATTAAGTACAGTAGCTTTTATTGATTCGCTCCCAATTGTTGCGTTATTGGGAGTTCTGGTTCTAGGGGAAAAACTGACTCGGGCAAAAGTATTCTATTTATTCACGGGTTTCTTGGGTGTTATGCTTGTTTCTGTTAAGGACTATACATCTTTGTTTAGTTGGGGGACAGGAGAGATGTTGGCGCTATTTTCAATAGTATTTGTATCGTTAGGTCAGGTATTACGCAGTAAACACACACAACTATTGAATAACTATGAAATTTCTTCGTTACTCCTGTTTATTGCAACTATTGTATTGTGGGCACTCTCACTACTGCTTGGAGAACGCGTACATATTCCAACAAACACATCTATATACTACGCTCTTTTGGGAGCAGGAGGAATTAATGTTGCATATCAATTAGCAGCAAACTATGGCTTTGCACATGTAGAAGCTGTTCTAGCAAATAATCTTTTAACAATTGCCCCAATTTTTTCTATTATCTTAGGATTTATGTTTTATGCAGAGGTTCCTACAGGGCTTGAATATATTGCGGGTTTTATAATCCTCGCGAGTGCATATGGAATGAATAGAGCAATGCGGTAAATATCGAGCTGGTAGACTATTTGCAAAAAACACTTAAATTCGTTGAAGCCACTCACATCTGAAAATTATCTCTTTCAACATTTATCAATATAAAGAATGTTGTAGCCGAAACCAATATTAGTAAGTGGGAAATTGTAGGAATGTTGACTGTGGCCTATAGTTATGCTATGCTTTGATAACTTTTTCGTTACACCAACACATTAGCTGTGTTAAATGTGGTGAAAGATGTTAGTACTTTAACAATTCGCTGTGGAATATTAAATTTGTGTAAATTTGGGTTTATATTGTTTTGCGGTGTTTTGAGGAGGAAAAAATTCGTCTTTAGAACGCCGCACAACAATCAACCCGCCTTTTCACATGACCTGGAGGTCAACACCATGTTCCTGTGTTCACGCATCACCCCTCGTCTTCTCGCCTTCTTCCTTCTGTTGGGCATGTTGCCCATCGCGATCGCGTCGTGTGTTGGTGATTCGCGAACTCCTCAGCGTGATGCTATGGCAACCGCCGAGGCCGCCGCTGCCAAGAACGCGATCTACACAGTCAAGAACGACATCGAACTCACGAACTACAACAGAAGACAAGAGATCAGCGACGATCCGACTACGATCATCTGGACAACCTCTTCCTTCCCGAACCCCAGCAGCCCGATCTTCACAGTTCCTGTGGCGGGCAAGCTGACCAGTTCCAACAAGCGGCCATATCCGACCACGAAGGTGAGTTCGGAGTACTCCTACAATCCGGAACTTCCCGGACCCGACCGTATGTATGGGTCATCCGGTGAGTATCGATACGGTTTTGGACCTGCAGGAAAGTCCGAGTACTATGAGTGGTACAACATGCCGACCTTTGGGACTACTGTGCCCAAGGTTTGGCAGCGCCAGAGCACCACAATGGTAATCGAGACCGACCAGCAGATGTTGGATGGTCAGAACAGAGTTCGTGAGCTCCTTCGTCAGGCGATCCCTTACACCCAGAAGGGCGACACCTATGCGGCGGAGGCCCAACGGCTTTTGAGCGAGCAGAAGTTCGACCAGGCCGCTGTTCAGTCTCAGCTTGCAGACGCCGAGTACGCCAAGGCGCAGCCATTCATGGACGAGGCCCAACGACTCTTGGAGCAGACAGTCATTGCTGCTGGCGGACAGTGACATGAGGCGGTTCACAATTTTGAGTTTGGTCCTTCTTGAGCTGCTTGTACAAAGCACAGCGCAAGCTCGACCAATCGATCAGAGCAACACAACGATCTACACCGTCAAGAATGCCATTGACCTGTGCAGCTACAATTGGCGTCAGGAAGTCTTTGACGACCCTACGACAATTCTGTGGTGCACGTTCACTTTCCCCGATAACCCATCGGCACCTTTGGTGACCGTTGCTGTGGCGGGGAAGCTGACGAGTGGTGGCAAACGACCCTACCCAACAAGCTATAAGGAGGATCACCCAACAGATAAGAACGACCACGTTTGGCTCTGGTACCCAGAGCTTCCGGGCCCGGATCGCATGTATGGTGAGTCTGGCGAGTATCGCTACGGCTTTGGCCCTGCTGGAAAAGCAGAATATGAGGAGTACTTCGGTCTTCCAACATTCTGCACTACAGTGCCCAAAGTTTGGTTGCGAGGCACGCTGATTGTCTCAGCAGCAGATCCGGTTTTCAAAAAAGCTACGTATATAGCACGACAGGCTATGCAAGACGGCGACGTTACGCGAGCCCAACAAGTGCTGTTGCTAGCTTCAGAATCCATCAAGCAGTCTCGTTAGGAAAGGGAGCACAACCATGTCACACAGAGACAACCGACCCGACTATGCCGATACCGGCTGGATCATGCGGTGGTTCTTCTGGTTCGTGAGCACTCTGATGCTGCTGACCATTATCGGGAGCATCTTCGACTGGAGCTTCAGTTGGCTGTCCGTCCCCGGACAGGTCACCAGCGTGCAGAACGTACGAGAACAGTGGCAGTTCGCCTACGACTACGAAGCATCCCTCAAGGCCGGCGCACGCCAGGTGTGTGACGCGCAGAGAGCGGTCGAACGAGCAGAGGGCGAACCTGAACGCATCGCACGTCGCGATCACATGTTCGCATACCAAGTGAACTATCAGCGCATCAAGGCCGAGTACGATGCGGCTCTCGCGAACGCCTTCGAGGCCAGGTTCGTCAAGCCACCGGATGTTCCCGACAGGGCACCGTCTCTGGAGGAGAACATGATGCGAGAGTGTAGCGTAACACCCATGCCGTAACTTCACACAATCAAATACACAAATCCAACCCATGTCAAATGGGAACATGCTCGCTTAGTGAGCATTCACCACAGCTGAATTGATCAAGCGCGCCAGTTTACCTTCGGGTAAACTCCTGTTTCTACCTTGGGGTAGATTCGGACTTTATGTCCACAGGAAACATGGCGCGCTTTTTCATTTTTGTGCAAAAACCAACATTTGTTTTATAGGACATTCGATTGAGATAACCAAGCAGTAAATTAAAAAATTTGAATATACTTGTGGAAAATTTTAAGATGGGTAATTTTTAGGACCAAAAGAATTTCTTCCTAGCATAGATGCATTCAGTAATATATAATATAGGCCATTATGGAAAATTTAAGAGGTCAAGCCGAAACGACTCATGATCCCAACAGTAGGGTTTCTCTACAACAAGAACTTATCGGATTATATGACCGCCCTTATTACGAGGAAGTGTTTGATATACAAGATACTGCAGGTAATCAGAGAATTTCAGAAGAACGAAAACTAGTTTTAGTAGATCTTTTTCAAAAAGGCCACCAAATAGAAAGCGAAAATTCTGGTAAAAGCGGGCAGCCACTTTCGCCAGAGGAGGTATTGGTTATTGAGCATGGAAAACTAGCAGCCACCAGGTTAATTATTGCGGATATAAGTGCAATTGCATCCGCTGTTCGACGATTTGATTCAAAAATTCCATTTGATGATTTGCTTCAGGAAGGGTGTATGGCTTATATGAAAGCGCTCAAAAAATTCAAGCCCAATAGTGGAAGTAAGGTGTTGACGTATTGCTTAAATGGTGTACAGCGCGATGTACAAAGATATGTCGAACAAACAGGGGATATTATTAGTGTTCCAATAGCGCGAGGATGGAAAAGAAATAAGATATTGGCCATGCTTGGTGCTGGCCATGCATTACCCGCAATTTCTCAAGAAATAGAGATAGATGTGGGGGGTCTTAAGGATATCTTAGCTACACCCGCTGTCTGGTATAGCTACGATGATCCGAGGATAGCTTCTGGTGAAGGCGCGCGGTATGTTGATCCAAATACAGATGTTGCAAAAACGGTGCAAGACGTGTTGGATAAGGAAGATTTGGCAAGGCGTGTAAGAGCTCTGATTGGTGGTTTAGACAATCCTCGCGACCAAGAAATAATTGCCATGAGGTTTGGAATGTGGGACGGCATCGAGAAAACAGTTAGTGAAATTGCTGCTCATATTGGAATGTCTCAACGAGGTATACGGTATATCATCAATAACTGTCTTTTAAAAATAAAAGGCGGACTGGGCCAAGAAATAATCGACTAGAGATTTGGTGGAGAGTAATGAACATTGTTTGTAACTGCCCCAATTTTTTCTATTATCTTAGGATTTATGTTTTATGCAGAGGTTCCTACAGGGCTTGAATATATTGCGGGAGTGATAATTATCGCTAGTGCGTATAAGATGAATAAAATTTATGAACATAAGTAGTTGTTGTAAATCTACATTTGGCCTGTTAGAATAGCTCATGTCAAAAGTCGAACATAATATTCCCGGACCGACACTTACTGACGAAGTAAGAGCCGAACATGATCAAGCATTGGCTGAAGGCATGTTTAGACTTACTGAAAATCCTGAAGGTGGGCCATCGATACTATCTATCGCAATGAGTTTTGAGATTGCTTCGAGCAGATCAAGAGAACGGGTAACTCTCTGGCCAGATATAAATCCGCAAACTGGAGGTGTTATTATCGACTTACCTGGTATATGTGTAAGAGAAGAAACATTGCTTTGGTTGCGTGAGAAGACTGGATGGGAACCTGCCCGTCATGAAGAGTGGGATTCTTTTAGAAGGCGCCTGCAGGAACTTAAGAACAACGTGCCCAGATAATTAAAACAAAGTTGGTTTGCTACGACAGTCTTTTTATATAGAATATATTTCCATGAGAAACAATCTTGAAAATATGGGTTGGCAACAACCGACTCCCGAAGAATGGGCGAGATACTTACGAGAAAATACGCAGCCACCACTTAATCCAGACAAGCTATCTGCTGAATTATTAGTAGACGACTGAAAAATAATTGGTCTTAAAACTTCAACAGGAGGAGATTTTACTTTGCTTGTAAGATATCGAGGTAAAGAGGCTGTGGTGGCAAGTTTCGAAGAAGTGGATGAAGAGGATTTGAAGGTTGTACAGCTTCAAGGTGGGCATCGACATGGTTATCGGGTAATGACAGGAATGTATGCAGGACGTTTTGTGGCAGATCAAGCGGTGGCTATTGTTGAGCACCCAGCGACGACATATACACGACTAACCTTCCCAGACATAATAAATGTTCAAGGAGACTTTGTTCCAAAATCTGAAAATAGCGCCCCAACAATGAGATATTTAAGATTTATTGCCTATGCACAACTCGGCTATTCGGAACTAGAAAAACAGTATGTCCGTGATTTTCCTCACAAACGTCGAGAAATATAATTCCCCATCCAACAAACAAATACATATGTTGGTTTAACTATTGTTTATAATTAATATATGGCAGAAAGTGGAGAATCACCAAGAATGATTAAAGCGAATGCATTAAGAAATGTTGCGGCTAGTGGGCTTGCTGGAATGAGAGAGAATGCGGATCGAAATGCTCTTAGTAGTCCAGGAGATCATCGGTCAAGAATTGAAGCGGGGTTGGGAAAGGTTAACGATCGGCTTACTGAAGCCCATAGACGGGTGGGTGGAGTAACGCAAGAACCAGTTATTCGTACTCAAAAAGGAGCGGAACAGTTAGCGCAATTAGCCAGCGAAGTTGGTTATCAATTACCTCCTTCAGCAACTGTCGCTGTTGAAACAGTACCGGTGGCTGCAGAAAGAAAGTCCGCTTCTTCTTCGATTCTTAGTATATTCAGGAGTCTGTTTAAGGAATGATCTTTGGTGGAGATGCCGGGAGTTGAACCCGGGTCCGAAAGGGCAATTTTACAATCTTATAGCCAGGCGTAGATGATTTATATTCCGCCACTATAATCATCAATTCATAGCGGAAGCAATTGTTTGTTCGTCTTGCGACGATCTTTGGATTACGTAGTAAACTAGCTTTAAAACCTACATAATACGCGCTCTGTATTGGTTTGCGCTTTCTTTCTGTTGAACACAGAGTAAAACGTGAAAGAAAACGGGCCTTAGCAGCTAAAATTATGCAAAAGCATAACCATAACCGTAAGAACCTACAGACTTGTTATCTGCATTTAGTATGCTATTTAACGAATAGCTCCGACCTGGCGATTTGTAAACGTGCGTTCCTCCCGTCGATACCGTTCATCCCCAATTAATGCTTAATGTATTCTTTTAATTCTTTCTCAGCCTTTCTATCTTCGTCTTTTCGTTGTTATACTCTCTTAACTTCCCATTATTTTTTACCTTTAGAAAGTGCGATTTCAAGCTTTATTAAGCTCTTCTTATTATAACACGCTATATGTACTATGGTCAAATTTGGAGCACTTTTCAACTTGGTTTGTAGTCGAAGTAGTTCACTTCTTTTCATGAGTAGTTTGCGTGATCTGCTTGGGTTATAATCTTGTGGACGGGAAAACTTGTAGATTGATACTTCTGCGTTAATCAAAAAAAGCTCATTGTCGATAAATCGTACATATGCTTTTTCAAGACGCATACTGCCAGTTCGGATTGCTTTTACTTCTGCACCTGTCAATACAATCCCTGCCTCATATTTTTCAATAGGCGTATACTCTCGGTGAAGTGTTTTATTAGCAACTCTCATACATCGTATTATAACGTACTATATTATGCGAAAGAAAAGGCTCGTTAGTATGAGGTTACGTAAATTGTGTGGCTCCCTACATTTCCTGAAGGATCTGTTGCTAAAGCGTTTAGGGTATAAGTTGTGTTTGGTTTTTTTGGAACGAGCCAGTTACATGCATATGGACTTGATGTATCGGTGCATTTAAGCACTCCATTTACATAGAACTTTACATCTACAACCGAATCATTGTCGGAAGCATCGGCAGTAATTGTAATTGTCGTGTTCTTGCGAATTTGCCCGCCATTGGACGGATTTGTAATAATAACATATGGATTTTCTTGATCTGGGGTAGGAGTTGGTGTTGGTGTTGCGGTTGGAAGTGGTGTTGCGGTAGGAACTTCGGTAGGAATAATAGTAGGAATTGATGTTATCTCTGGACTAGAACTTCCTATGCCCGTTGGTGTTGGGCTTGACATAGGTCCACTTTCTCCTAGTCCAATATTGCCAGTAGCAAATACGCTTTTCCAGCCATTATCTCCGAGACTGATGGTTACAAATGTGAAGAATGCAAATGCTAAAACAATAATTCTATCCTTTCTCATGAAGTGATTATGGCATGTTTTTATTGGATATGTCAAGGAGAATGTATTGAGATATTACAGAGAGTCTATATTTATTGAGAAATTAGTTCTTGAATTCGTTTTCTCTTTGTCTTTTTTTCAAACCCGTGCGAAAGAACGCTGATGTTTCCATCAACCTCCAAGATTGCCAAATCAACATCTCGTACCGATTTTACCCCATGTTCTCGTACAGCTGCTTCAAGTTCTGAAAGCGTAATTTTTGCTTTAATGAGTTTATGTTTTAACACGTGTCCACGGTAGATGAGCATTAGCGGATCACCCTCTACGATTCTTCCAAATAGTTTATTCTTATAAATTAAATCTTTTAAAACAGCGTTTAGTGCAAAGAGCGTGGTAGCTGCAATTAGACCTCCGAGTAGCGATGTGTCAGGGCCCACCATAGCATTTTGTACCGAATTGGAGATTAATAGAACAAATACCAAATCGATTATCGAAAGTTGGGAGATTTCTTTTTTTCCAAAGAAGCGGATGGCAAAAATGATGAATAAATATACGATTGTCGAGCGGAAGATAATAAAAAGTATTTCAAGCCCCATACACGTCGATTATATACTCTATGCAATTACTATACCAGTGGGTCAAAGCCGCCTTTTGCATACGGATTACATCGGGCAATTCGCTTAATTGCAAGCCAACCTCCTTTAGTAATTCCATATTTTTCAACTGCATCAATTGCGTAATGTGAGCAGGAAGGTGAATATCGGCACACAGAAGGGGGGCCAAGCAATGCGTGTGAAATAGGGTTGTCTAATAAGGGAAATTTCTGATATGTTCGAATTAGATATATTACTATACGTTTCATAGTATAATAATACCATGAAAATCACTGTTGTAACGCTCTTTCCAAAAATTATTGAGGCTTTTTTAAGTGAAAGCATTGTAAAGCGTGCTATTGACCAAAAACTGGTCGATGTTTCTATTGTTAACTTACGAGAATTTGCCAAAGATTCGTATGGATCAGTAGACGACAGACCGTATGGCGGAGGAGCCGGAATGCTTTTGCGAGTTGATTGTGTAGCAGATGCGCTCAAAAGTATTGGGTCAAGTAAATCAGACACGGTGATGACAAAAACAATTCTTACATCAGCTAAAGGAACTCCGTATTCGCAGAGCAAGGCAATAGAATTCTCAAAATTGCCACATATAGTAATTGTTGCCGGACATTACGAAGGAGTTGATGAGCGGGTGCTTGACTATGTAGACGAGGAAATTTCTCTTGGCGACTTTGTTATGACCGGAGGAGAAATTGCAAGCGCCGCCATTATTGATTCTATTGTTCGATTACTTCCCAGTGTGCTCAAGAAAGAAAGCGCAACTGAAGAAGAAAGTTTTTATGAAGTTGCGGTAAGCGATCTTATGAGCGTTGTTGCTCACGACGAGAAATTGGTCGAAATTAGTAAGGCGGGAATTAAGACGCTCAAGCTTTTAGAGTATCCTCACTACACGCGACCTGAAGAATTCGATGGAAAAAAAGTTCCAGAAATTCTATTATCTGGTAACCATGCCGCAATTGGGAAATGGAGAATGCAGCAATCATATTTACTTACAAAAGAAAACCGCCCCGATTTGCTCAAGTAATTAATTGGCCCCGATCTGTATTCCTCGACTTGATCATTAAGTAGTTTTGGTGTATTATAATGCTCCGTATGGAAAAAATCCGAAATGTTTTATTGCAATTTCTGAACACGACAAAAGTTAGACTACAACGATTAAATAAAAATCAAAAAATAGTGTCTATTGGGGTTTTGATTTTTATATTTACAATAGTTGTAATCAACGTTTTTCAGAAGGCTCCTTCAGCAATTTCGTTTGTACGAGTTCCAAGTAATATAACTCCACAAAAAGATGATATTTATACCATTCGTACACTGGCGACGCAAATTGCCCCTGTTCAATATTTGAATTGGTCAGACAAATCAAAAAAAACAATTAGTGCTGAAACTAAAATTCTTGTCTACTTTGACACAAATACCCCTGTTACTTCCCAACAAATAAATGAAATTGAAAAATTCATTAATCGAGGGGGGTCTGCAATATTTATGGTCGATGGAATTTATATCCCGCAGGGAAGTAAGCCAGGTCCATCTTCACACAATTTATTCAAATTTTTTGAAAAGTATGGAATAGTGTTACAGAATAATTTGCTTGTTTCGCAAACAAATGCTGTTGCAAATATTTATACCGATAAATCAGCATTTTCATCGGCATATCCACTATGGATTAAAACTTCAAACTTTAACAAAGAATCGTCAGCATTTGAATCAATAACCGCACTAACGTTTCCATGGAGTTCTTCGACAAGTATTGTGAAAAGTGATTATGCAAAAACAGAAGTACTTGTTAAAACAGAAAAAAATTCTTGGATCCAACAGAAAGAATTTAATTTAGCACCCAATGAAATACCAATTCTGCCAATCGATCAACATAAAACACACAATGTGATTGTTCAAGCAACAACTAAATCAGGAGGTCATTTGCTGGTTATTCCGTCTTCTCGGTTTGTTCGTGAACAATTCTTAACCATGCCCGCAGAAAATGTTACTTTCTTAGGAAACATTTTGCGCGAATATAATACTTCGAAAACACCGCTGTTATTTGGACAAGGCGTGCATGTATTGATGATACTGACAGGAATTGGAGTTGTATTATTCGCTTTTTATTTGTTTAAACTATGGCGACACTTGCGCGCACAACGTTAAACATTTTTTCTTTACTCAAGAATATTTTTTTTCCTAAATTCTGTTTTGGATGTAATAAGATAAGCACATATCTTTGTAGTTCTTGCGCAAAATCATTGCAAATTATAGATGCTGAGCGCTGTTTATATTGTGGGAATATAAGCATATACGGTTTGACCCATGAAAAATGTAGAAGGGAACTGGGACTTGATGGAGGGATAAGTTTTTTTAGATATGAAAACTTAATACAAAAGATAATAAAAAAAATAAAGTACGGACTACTTTATGATTCTATTGAAGATATTGTTAATGCAATTCCAAAAAAGACATTAGAAAAAATTCACTATTTTAAATCCAAATCACCAGATATTGTTTTTATTCCCGTTCCATTACATCGAAAAAGAAAAAGTATTAGGGGATTCAATCAGGCTGAAAAACTTTTTTCTTCGATTGCAAAGAAAATTAATATTCCACTTAACACTCATATTGTATTGAGAAAAAAATATACAACTCCACAAGTTGAAATGAAATCAAAAAGTGATCGTGAAAAAAATATTGTTGACGCTTTTTTTGTTGTAAAAAATATCTCTGGAAAAGATTTTATTATTTGTGATGATGTTTGGACAACTGGAACAACAATAAAAGAACTTTGTAAGGAATTAAAGAAAAATGGAGCGCGACATATTTATGCATTGACTATTGCCAGAGTTTATTTGTAATATAAAAGTAGTTGAAACTTTTATTATTTTGAAAACATTGGAGGGAGGTGTTTGATATGGCAAAGAAAAATGCAGGATTAATTGGAATGTTGCTTGCCGGAGTTGCTGCAACCGTTGCTGGAATTTTTTTCTCAAAAAAAGAAAATAGAACAAAAGCGGTTCGAGTAGCAAAAAAACTAGAAAAGAAAGTTGTAAAAGCAGAAAAAGATTTAGTGAAAAAAGTTACCACAAAGAAAAAAACAACAGCTAAAAAAGGAAAGAAAAAAAGTGGTACAAAGAAAAAGTAAGCTTGTTATAACAATCTAAACAGTAAAAAATGGGACTTCTAGTCCGTAGACATTAAAAAAAAGAGTCAGTATCATATGCGCCCATATGATCCGGCTCTTTTTTAGTATTGCATGTGCGCTAATTCTTAGTTGTTTTTACACCTTTTTTATATCTGTTTCGTCGGTTCATGCGGCTGAAGTAACGTATAGTTTGGGCGAAATATGGAAAGCGTATGGTACAGATGTAGGATACTTTAATTTTCCGGTTGATGTTTTTGTTGATGTAGACGAAAGAGTGTTGGTAGCAGATTATTCAAATAATCGAATACAAGTATTTGGTCAAAATGTACAGCTTTTATCTGTATGGACCGGTTTTAAAAATCCCGAGAAAATTGCACAAGGTAAGGATGGAAATTTTTACGTCGCTGATACTAATAATCATCGCATTGTAAAGTTAAGTAAAAACGGATTGTTTTTGTCAGAATGGAGCGGAATAAATCGCTCAAATTTTTTTCCAAGGGGTGTTGGTGTTGCGGTAAGTCCTGATAATTATATTTATTCTGTCCACGCTGTAGATTACATTGAAAAATTCGATTCAGAAGGAAATCCAGTTATGTCTTGGGGAACTAACGGAGTACTAACGGTTCCGGGTACATTGGAAGCAGTTCGTGTTGATTCAAAGGGATATGTATACGTAATTGCTAATGATTCAGTAATGAAATTTACTTCGCAGGGAATTTTGCTTACTAAATGGGGATCCTTCAATGGGGCACAAGATCTTTTTATCGATCAAAATGACAACATTTTTATTACCAATACATATAAAAACAGAATCGAGAAATATACAAAAGACGGTCAACTGTTAACCATGTTTGGTGAAGGCATTCTTAATGTCCCCCATGGCGCTGGAGTTGATAGGCGGGGCAGAGTGTACGTTGCAGATGCGCGAAATCATCGCGTCGTCGTGTTTACACCTTCTGCTCCGCCACCCTTTATATTAAATGTGCCGCTCATTAAGCAAACAGACTTGCAATGGAAAGATGCTTTTTACGACCATGCGTCTTTACAGCAACTTAATTGTGGGAAAACAATAGGAGAATGTGGGTGCGCTCTTACATCTTTGGCCATGATGCTGAACTTTCATGGTGTTACCAAAAGTCCAGATGGAAAACCAACAACACCGGCAACTCTTAATGAATATTTCAATAAAAACGCACAGTGTGTTTCGTCTGGTTGTGTAAGTCAGGGGTATGCATTTGGAAACGTAATTTGGAACGCTGCAGATCGCTATTCTGCAGATGCATTCAAAAAATTTGGAACGCAAAAGATAGTATCGTATAACGATGCACAAAGCACGCAATGGGACAAACAACTTGTTGCAGATGATATTAAACATGAGCAGCCGGTTATTGCGCGCGTGCAAAAAAATGAGCATTGGGCACTCATAACTGGCACCGATCAAGACACGTTTGTAATTAATGATCCGCGCAACGATGTAAATCGCCTCAATCAAAAACCATATTTAAATACAGCATATAACATAAGGCGTTTCAAAAAGACATCGAGCGACTTTAGTTCTTTAGAATTTACTACGAAGTATCCGGGAACCATAGAGGTAACTGACCCAAAAGGGAGAATAAACGCCGAAATACCAAATACTAATGTGTCTTCCTCGATATTATCGTCGAGTAACAACACTGTTACTATTGGTACTCCGATCGAAGGAGAATATCGAGTTGTGCTGTCTTCAAGTACTAATATGGTACCGCTTGCTGTGCATGCTTCAGATAGCGTAGGCTCAGTAAAGATTAAAGTGTTCGAACAAACCAATCCGTACATGGAAGCAGTTAGGTATACGTATAAATTTATTTATAATCCACAACCGGCTCAAGACCAATTAAAGGTGGGGGTTGCGATAGACATTGAGCCACATGTAAAACATAATGTGGGTTTTTGTGAAAATTCGTCGCTCATGATTCCAATCGCCGTGCTAGGGACAGAGACATTTAATATTAATGATATTAATGATGAAAGTGTTATGTTCGAAAATGCACGCAATCTGTTGAAGAATCCAACTTCTGGAAAAGCATTTCATTTGAAGCAAGATGTTAATCGCGATGGTATTCCCGATGCTGTTTACAACTTCATGTTTAAAGATGCTCAATTGAGCTGTTCAAGTACTAAAGGGATTCTTAAGGGAATACGTAAAGATGGTTTGTCGTTTGAAGGAGTTGATAATATAAATATGATGACTAAAGCCAAGCCAGGCAAGTAAGATGTTAACTACCGTATTTTCAGCAGTAACTGTTGGTCTGGACGGTGTGTTAATTAAAGTGGAAGTTGATGTAGCAAGTCGCGGATTTCCGGCATTTAATATTGTAGGACTTCCCAATAAATCAATTGAAGAATCAAAAGAGCGGGTAAAAACCGCAATTCATAATTCTGATTTTGAAATGCCGGAATCGCGCATTGTGGTGAATTTAGCTCCTGCGAACATACCTAAAGAAGGATCGCTATTTGATTTACCAATTGCGATTGGAATTTTGGCTTCTTCAGGACTGGTAGTAAAAGATTTTGCCGACGACACATTATTTGTCGGCGAGCTTTCGCTTGAAGGTAAAATTCAGCCAGTTGCAGGTGTTTTGCCTATAACGATTCTGGCCAAGCAGAAAAAAATCAAAAATATAGTTGTTCCAAAGCAAAATGTTGTCGAAGCAGCACTGGTGGATGGGATTTTTGTATATTCATTTGAAAAGCTTACCGATTTAATTTTGCATCTGAACAAAATACATATTAAAGACCCACATGAACATATTTCCATACATTCAATTCGTAAGCAATGCACATATGAAAATGACTTTTCTTCTATTCATGGACAGCAGCAAGCGAAACGAGCACTCACGATTGCTGCTGCGGGTTTCCATAATATTCATTTAAAAGGTCCTCCCGGAGGTGGAAAAACGCTTATGTCGCGCGCATTTCCCTCGATACTTCCCGATATGGATGAAGATGAAGCGGTTGAAGTGTCAAAAATATATTCAGTTGCAGGGCAAAATGCACAGAACATCATTCATGTGAACCGTCCGTTTCGGGCGCCTCATCATACAATTTCAAGAATTGGGTTAATAGGGGGCGGCACGAAACTGACACCAGGTGAAATTTCGCTTGCTCATCGAGGAGCGTTGTTTCTTGATGAATTTCCCGAATTTCCTCGTGCTGTTATTGAGGCACTGCGTCAACCTCTTGAGGATGGAATTGTATTAATTTCACGGGCAACTGGATCGGTAACGTTTCCGGCAAAGTTTTTGCTCATTGCTGCATCAAATCCATGTCCCTGTGGATTTTTGGGACATCCAAAAAAAACTTGTCGGTGTAATGTTTTTCAAATTAGTCAATATAAAAAACGAGTTTCCGGGCCAATTTTAGATCGAATAGATATTCACGTGCTCATTGGGCCAGTCAAAGAAGAGGACTTAATTAGTCAGATACATGAGGAATCGAGCGCGAGTCTGCGGCGGAAAGTTCAGAAGGCACGATTGATCCAGCAAAAACGTTTTGAAAAAAGCACCATTCGGACAAATAGCGAAATGAGTGCCGCAGATATACGTAAGTATTGCGTGATAGAACCGGAAGCGTCAAGGCTTCTTACCCAAGCAATTTCACGACTTTCCTTGTCTGCTCGATCATATTTTAAAATCATTAAACTCTCACAGACTATTGCCGACTTGCAAGAGAGTAGGGCTATTGGAATACGTGAAGTTTCAGAGGCGCTACAATATCGAGTTCAGGATGAATAGAAACTTTTTATGATGGAATACGCATCATTGTGAAGCCTGCAGTAATTATGGGTGGCACCTTTAGTTCTCCAATATTTTCTGGTAGTTGAAATGATGTTCCATCTATATTTGGGATTATTACTTCCCACTGTGCGGTGTGAAGAACAGCATCGGAAATAAAATCTCTTGGACCTACAGGCGAGGAACCCAATACTCGTGATAGAAATAGTTGATCGGGACTTTCGTTTTCTCGTGGTTCCCATACGATTTGAAACAAACCTCTATGGGCAGATTGCATCAAGCTTCCATTAGTACGAAGTCCTACGTAAGTAAGTGATGAGTGTAGCGGAGCAGACCTGTCTAGTCCCCGGTCTCGATTTAGTTGTGGCTGAAAAAAACCAACAATTCTTTTATTTTCATCAACTCCTTGTAAAGGTGCTGCAATAAGTACTCCATCTCCATTGTCTCTATCTGGTAGTATCTTCTGGGCAATGTTTCCTAGGGGTCTTGCAGAAAGCCCTTCCAATACATTTCCACGAGCAAATCCTACCATGCCTGGAAGAATGTCTATGCTCTCATGTGCTTTTCCCATATCCCATAAAGTCCAGCCCTCACTTGCCATAGCGGTTCGCTCGAGAGGTATATGGGTAATCTCATTTCTTTGGGGAGAAATACCTGGTCTTTCTGCCATAGGACTATCAATGGTAACAGACGTTTTTTATAAAAACAATAAGTTTTTTAAAAGCATTGTTTTTGTAGAACTTTCTGCTATACTATAGCTTGATCAAATCGATCAAGGAGGACGAATTACGTAATGCCAACAAAAAAAACTGCTACTAAAAAAACCGCAACAGCTACTGCTAAACCAGTGGTCGAAAAAGAAATCAACGCAAAAAAGGCCGGATCAGTTTCTATGGCCGACTTACTGAGTAAGAATTCATTCAAACCACCAAAAAAAGGTACTGAAATTGAAGGAAAAATCATTGCTATTACAAAAAAGAGTATTTTATTCGACATTGGGTGGAAATCATACGCTGTTCTTGGTCAACTCGAAGCTGCAGATCTTTCTACATACCTTCCTTTCTTTAAAGTAAACGACATGGTAAAAGTTCGTATTGTTGTTGAAGAATCAAAAGAAGGTTACCCAGTGGTTTCTATGCGTAAATTCTTCGAAAAAGGTAAGTGGGATATTTTGGAAGAAAAACAAAAAGGAGAAGAAGAAATTGACGTATTATGTGGTGATTATGGAAAAGGTGGCGTATTTATTGAGTTTATGGGAATTCGAGGCGTCATTCCAAAAATCCAACTCACCAAAGATTTCATTAATAATCCTGAAAAACTTCGAGGACAAAAAGTGCGAGTTAAGGTTTTGGAAGTCGATCGTGCAAAAAATCGTTTAGTCGTATCTCAAAAAGCATCAGTTATGGGCTTGTCATACAAAGATCTTCATAAAGAATTCGACAGTATTAAAGTTGGAGAAAAATACAAAGCAACCATTATTGGATTCACCGAATTTGGTGTATTTTGTGAAGTTGGAAATATTGAAGGACTCATTCATATTTCTGAAATTTCTTGGAAGAAAATCAGCGATCCAAAGACCCATTTGAAAGAAGGAGAAACAATTGATGTTATCGTTGTTGAAAAAAATCTTGAAAACTTTAAATTGAACCTTTCTATTAAACGTCTTAGTAAAGATCCGTGGGATGATGTTGAAAAGAAATACCCAACTGATAAAGAATTTGAAGGAGAACTTATTCGACGCGAAAAATATGGATACATTGTTCGCCTAGAACCGGGTATTGAGGGCTTGATTCATATTTCAAAGATTACCAACGAAAAAGAGCTTCCAATCGGAGAAAAAATTAAAGTATATGTGGAAAAGGTTGATACCGCCCAACGCCGCATGAGTCTTATTTTGCTTCCTCACGAAAAACCCGTTGTATACCGCTAAAGAATTTAGTATAATACATATTGCCTTGGTGATTTCTGGCATTTTCGGAACCATCTCTTCTCATCTCGAACAGAGTCATGAAACGGAAATGCGCCTACGATACTCAGTGCTTTATGCGCAGGGGAAAATGGGTTATCGCCAGGGCATTTTTAGTATATACTACTTATATGCCGACGGTATATGATGTAAACACCGCCCAACAACATCGAGTGCTTCATTCTTTTTGTTATCGTCCCAATACTCGCTTTGAAGAGCAACAAGATGGAGAAAAGGTTATATTGGTATTACGTGCCCACCCCATTACACAAATTCCGTGGATGCTGACCATGCTTGTATTAGCTTGCATTCCTTTGCTGGTAAATGTTGCTATAGCATCAAGCCTCAGTATTGTGCAAATCCTTTTTCTCAATGTTTTTTGGTATGGATTTGTTTTTGCTTATGGATATCTGAAAATTCTTGACTGGACCTTTAATGTGGGAATAGTAACCGACCGTCGAGTGCTTGATGTTGACTATAACATTATTATTAGTCGTGAAGTAACAGCGACAACAATGGACGACATTGTAGACGCAACGAGTCTTTCAATTGGTTTTTTGCCATCCATATTTAATTATGGTCATGTAACCGCGCAAACTCCAGGAACAACACAAGGTATAGAATTTCATAGTGTCCCATATCCGTCCGAAGTGGTGACCATAATTAACCGTTTTATGGATAACAGAGGACGTCATAGACATGATTGATTTTTTCTTAGCATACATTCATTATCCCGATCTCTTTTCGATGTTTATAAAGCTATTTGGAATAGTGCTGAGCTTTTTATTTACATTGTATGCGTTTGTAATTACGCGCCAGGTGGATGTGCTTATTAAAACGATTCAAATCCACGATAACGGTATACTCAAGCTTGCTAGCATGGTACAACTTATCTTATCGCTAATTCTTTTGGTTTACAGTATCCTTATTCTATAGTATGGATGTACGGTACGGTATTTATCGGGCTGCAGACACAGACACAGATTCAACTTCGTTTATAAGCGACGCGGGTGTTGCTGTTGTGCTTGAAATACACAACATCGAAAAAGAAACAATAAACGAAGTTGCAGAATCACTTCGGGAATCACTTAAGGTAAATCCTCCGGGTAACTTGGAAGAATTTCAGAGCACTATTACCAAAGAACTAGCTCTGCTACAAAACGATGGGGCATTGTCGGCTGCATGTGGCTTTGTTGTGGGAGAAGTAATTTATGTGGTAGTTGTAGGAGGTGGGGTAGTGTTTATTAAACGGGGCGACACGATTCAAAAAATTGTTGAAGGGTCTGTAAATGCTTCTGGAAAAGTACTCGAGTCAGATATTTTTATATTTCAAACAGCGTCTGCGGCTAAAAGTGTTTCTGTGGAATTATTATCAGAAACACTTAAAAACTCCGATCTTGTAACTGCTGCAGAAGAGATTGGTAAAAAAACTCATGAGAAACCTGGTTCTGCATGTTTGTTATCATCATTTGCTCAGGAGCCAGTATTAGCAATCGAGGTTGCCCCAACGCTTAATGAGCAGCTACAAAAAGGTGAGGGTATTCCCACTCGGGTATTAAGCAACGATACATTGGTGGGTGAGAGTGAAGAGCATATTGGTACCCAAACACGATCTCGAAAAATTACAGTGTTTGTAGTTGTTGTGCTATTGGGGTTGCTTACGTGGAGCGTTGTATTTGGAGTGAGCCGACGGGAAAGTGAACAAGCAAAAAAGAACATAACTGCTTCGACCGATATTATTAACGCAAAACTAGAAGAAGCCGCTAATGTGGCGCCGCTTAATATTGAGCGAGCAACCGTTCTTATAGGAGATGCTCAAAATGAAGTGGCCGCGCTTAGAAAAAAAGTGGGGGAAAAGTATGAAGATGATGTTGTTCAACTGGAGAAGCGAGTAAATAATGCAAGTAACAAAATTGTGAATAAGCAAAATAAAAAGTTTGAAGAATTTTATGATCTTTCGCTGATTGATAAAACTGCCACCGCAAATCATATTTATTTGGATGGGGAAGACCTTACTCTTTTGAATTCTACAAAGGGTGAAATATATATTGTTTCTGCAACGAAAAAATCAAACATTGTTATAAAAAAAAATGAAATCAAAGGCGCGCATTTGGTAAGTAGCTACGAAGGAAAAACATTCTTTTTAAATAAGGACAAAGGAATATATACGGTTTTAGATGGCGCTGTTAAACAACCAATCCAAAAGGAAGGGCTACAAAATCCTAAAACAATGATAGTTTTTAATGCAAATATTTATGTGCTCGATAGTGGAGCAGGTGACGTGGTTAAATATGTTGCTGGAGAAGACGTTTATTCAAAGGGTGCCAGTTATTTTGCAGATTCTCAGGCGGGGATATTAAAAGGCGCACAAGATTTAGCAATTGATTCATCTATTTATGTTTTAGTAGACGGGGTAGTGATTAAATATACTTCAGGAGTTCGTGATACATTCAAACTTTCGCTTCCCGATAAAACGAGCCCTAAATTCACCCACATGTTTACAAATCAGGAGCTTGATAGTGTTTATTTACTCGATACAAATGCGGGAAAAATGGTGGTTGTTTCAAAGTCAGGAGAATATAGCAAGCAAGTAGAATCATCGATTTTTAAAAAGGCAGTGGAGTTTGTAGTGTTAGAAGACAAAATCATTGTTTTGTCGCAAAACAAACTCTATTCGGTAGCACTCTAGAAGTTGTATTAAGCTATTTCACCGTCACCGACTTTGCAATATTTCGAGGTTTATCGACATTATTTCCTAACATTACCGACATGTAGTAGGTAATTAATTGAAACGGAACGACATTATAAATAGCGCTAACTTCTCCTAAATCGGGAACTGGAATGTGAAGATCGAAACTAATATTTTCTTCAGGAGAAAGTGCTACTACGTATGCTCCCCGCGCTCGCACTTCATGAATTGCGTTGAGAACATCGTTGTATGAATTATCTCTCGACAAAACCGCCATTACTGGCGTTCCTTTCTCGATAAGTGTAATTGCATAGTGTTTTAAATCTCCTGCTGGCATGGCGTGCGCATGAATGTATGATCCTTCGATCATTTTAATCATTCCTTCCTTTGCAATTAAAAAGTTCTGACCCTTTCCTAAAATAAAAATATGTTTTTGCTTGGAAAGATATTTTGCAACTTTTTGCAAATGCTTAATAGATGACGGTTCGAACAGTTTTTTAATTTCTATCGAGACCTTTTTGAGATTCTTTACAGCAACTGCTTTTTTATTTGCAACAATACTTGCTACAAAATACCCCCATGCAATTTGAGATGTATAAATTTTTGTCGACATGACACATATTTCTGGACCTGCATGCGACATAAATGCAAAATTAGAAATGCGACTCATCATGCTGCCGGGCATGTTTACATACGAAGCAATTTTCATTCCCTTTTTTTGAGCGACTTCCAATACTTCTAAAACATCGGCAGTTTCTCCACTTTGTGACGGTGCAATAATTAAATCATCTTTGCTAAATAGTTGGTAATAATCGCTCGCATCGGCTCCGACTAAACTAATAGCGTTAACTTTTGCGATTTCTCTTAGGTAATATGCAATTTGAGCAGCCGCTCCGCCAGCAGTTCCTGAACCTACTGTATAAACAGTTCGTGCTCTTTTTATTGCTTGAGCAAACTTTTGAAAATCGTCGGGCGAATTAATGATCGCATCTAAAACCTGTGGGGTTTCATGAATTTCTTTCAACATAAAATGTTCATATTCACCTTTATCGATAACTTGTTTTTTAATATCCATTTTTTCCGGATTTAATGGAAGTTTTTTTCCTGTAGCAGTGTCGTGGAGTGACAAGTTCTGGTCATGACATACGATCATTTGGTGATTATCCAGAACGAGCATTTCGGAAGCATGGCCGGAAATTGAAAGACTATCGGAAGAAATAAAAATCTCCTGTGTTTTTTTATTAAGTCCTACCAACAACGGAGAACCATTTCGAGCAGCAATTATGTCGCCGTTTTTATGTAGAACAATAATGGTATTTCGACCCGTTAAGTCTAAAAAAGCCAAGCGTACAGCTTCGGCAAGATCGGGGATTTTTTTAAGCTTTTTTTCAATGAGTCGCACAATAACCTCAGTGTCTGTTTGCGTTTTGAAAACGTACCGTTCTTTTGTAAGTTGTTCTTTTAATTCTTCAAAATTTTCTACAATGCCGTTTTGGGCAACTACAAATGATTTGTCAGTAGAAAAATGTGGATGTGCATTATTTTGTGTTACCGACCCGTGCGTTGCCCAACGAGTATGTCCAATAGCTATTCTTGCATCGGGAAGTACTAGATTTGAAGTTCCTACATCAACTTTCCCGATGTCTTTGGCAACGGAAATTTTTGTTTGTGTGTTAACAGCGACTCCCCACGAATCATATCCTCGATAGTCTAGACGTTTTAAGCCTTCCACAACAATCCTACCTGCATCTTTCTTGCCTACATAGCCAAATATTCCACACATGGAAGTATTATATATGATTTGAGAGAATAGAAACGAGATCTACGAGCCTGTTCGAATAGCCCCATTCATTATCGTACCACCCAAATATTTTTACAAAATTTCCATTTAAAACCTGTGTGTAGTTCGGGTCAAAAGTACATGAAAAAGGGGAGCCAATGTAGTCGCTTGAAACGAGGGGAGTTGTTTCATATCCCAAGTATTTTTGCATTGGACCTTCCGACATCTCTTTAAACAGTGTATTGATTGCCTCCACACTTGTCTCCTTTTTCAACAAACAGGTCATGTCTGAAATAGATCCAACTGGCACGGGAACACGAAGTGCTATTGCTCCCAACTGTTGGGGCGTGCATCTTGTAGCCTTGCAAATCGCGTTCGCAGCGCCTGTTGTTGTTGGGATTATCGAAAGTGTTGCTGCTCGTGAACGAGTTTCGTTTTTGGACGCGTCATCAAGGAGTTCCTGGCTACTTGTATACGCATGCACGGTGGTCAAGAAGGCCGATGTAATGCCATAGGCGTCATCTAGTACTTTAGTCATAATTGCTGCGCAATTAGTCGTACAGGAAGCGTTGGAGAGAATGTCGGTTCCTTTAAAATCAAATTCAGCATCATTGACTCCTAAAACAATATGATCAATGCTTTCATCCGAAACAGGTGCTGAAACGATTACTTTCTGAACAGTTGATCTAAGATGTTTTTGTAAATCTTCACGAGTCTTAAATGCGCCGGTACAATCTACTACAACGTCAATATTATGATCTCCCCATGGAATTTCTTCTGGATCCTTGTAGTTGTAGCATTCTATTTCTTTGTTTCCTACAAGTATTTTATCGCCCCTTGACTCGACATGTCCATTAAATGTTCGGTATACAGAGTCGTACTTTAATAAATGGGCCAATATTGGAGCTTTGGAGTGAGCGGTGTTAATTGCACGAATTTCTATGTTAGGATTTTGAAGTGCTATGCGAGCAAATGCTCGTCCAATTCTTCCGAATCCATTTAGCCCAACAGCAATAGTACGCATAACAAAAGACTACAGTATTTTGTGGGTAAAATCAATGAAGTGAGAATTATTCTTTGGATGATTCTTCTGATGAGTCTCCGTCACCTGCAGAGGCTTGATCGCCTTCGCCAGCGCCCTCTTCACCTTCAGCTGGAGCTTCACCTTCAACTTCTGGGGTTGCAGATTCAAGGTCAGGCTCAACAGATTCTTCTACGTGCAAGTTAACACGAACGATAACTTTTTCAGGTTCTTCTTTAATTTCGTATGTTGAAACTTTTGGTAAGTCGCCTACTTTAATTTCGTCGCCAACTTCAACCAACTTAGATAAGTCTATTTCAATAGATTCTGGTAAGTCATCGGGAAGTGCTTCAACAGTTACATGTGTGGTTTGGGTAATAAGATCTCCACCTTTTTTGGTTGCGGCTTCAGATTCGCCAACAAAGGCAAACGGTACAGATGCTTCAATTTTTTTCTTCAAATTAACTTTTCGGAAATCAACATGCAAAATATTTCCTGAAAGAGGGTGTTTTTGGGTGTTTTGAATTAGCACCGGAACATCTTTTCCATCTAATTGCAAGGTAATAACATTAGTTTCCTTTGCATGACGATATACTTTAATGAATTCAATTCGATCTACACTTACAGATTGTGATGCGAAATCTTCTCCGTATACATTTCCTGGAAGTTTTCCTTCTCGTCGAAGTTTCTTAACTCCTTTTCCCATTACTGTTCGAGGTTCTACTGCGAGTTCAAGACGTACTGATTTGGTTGTTTTTGCCATATTTTTTAAATAATTCATTGCTTGATAAGTTCAAGAATGAATATTTTATTTCCTGATAGAGTAGTATTGTACGTGATTGTACCGTTATTTTCAAGCGCAGGATAATTTTTGTTCCTAACAGTAATGTTTTTAGGCAGGGAAATAGTCATGGTAACATTGGTATTTAGCGAACCAATTTGTTTTTGTAGCGCGAGTTGATAGGTGTTTGAGCCTGGTTTTAGTTTTTGATTAAGCGAGTATTGTACTTCTACTACGTCTCGGGTTTGTTTTCTTGTATTGATGAGCAGCTCTATTGTTTTAAAGTAAGCCGTGCTTTTTTCAACAACATTTTCTATCTCTTTTTTATTTATCATCACCTTTTCCACTTTGGCACTGCGTGGAATATATAGTCTAAAGAAGTTTTTATAGTCTCCACCAAACTCATTATCAGGAGAATCATTCTGAATATACGATGTAAACGTATTGTATACAGCGCCATCGTCTTTTATTGAAGTTGTTATCACAAAGTCTCGTGATACAAAGAAATTTGCCTTATTTACACCTAAATTTGCATCAATTGGTATTAAAGAGTTGCTTATGCAAACACTGTTTCGAATACATTCGGATTGTAAAATTTCACCACCCCATCCTGTTTGTGCTACGGTCTTTTGTATTAATGGATCGGAAAAATTTAGGACTATATGTTTTTCTTCCAGGCTTTGAAGAATATTTTGACCTAACAACCCCTTATTCACTCCCTGTAAATTGGCGAGAATTGTTTGGAGTAGGGCAGATAGGAAGCTTTTCTTCTGGGTAGACCCGGGGAAAAAATTGGTTTGTGCCCGCTCTTGTGTTTTTAGGTAAAAATTGTTTTTATCAACCGTTTCTTTGTAGTCTGAAACATACAAAGAGCCAAATGCATCAATGACATTCGTAATTCCGGTGGTGGTTATTCCAACGGCACCATCAAACGAAGCAAAGTTCATCTCTTTCTCTAAGAATATTTGAGCATTCTTCACGTTTTCAGGAAAGTCGGGCGAAAAATTTGAGTCACGTAAAAACCAGTGGGGTTGTTGTAAATAATCTCTGATAGCCTCGGGGGGTTCGAGGTGAATTTTTAATTGTCCATCCGCATCGTATACATCGTACACCACAAGGTCTTTCATTGCGTAATTATCGAAATTTACGGTTGCAAAGGATCCTAAAAATCCCCCTCCTGGGCGTAACTCCATATTGTTGTAAAAGAACAGTACGTATCGTTTTTTGCCATTACCTCCTAGCAATGTGTTGAGACTGTCACTTAACTGCTCTATACGCGACAATGTTAATTCTGCGCGCTCAAGATTTGTACGGGCTGATTCGGGAATTGTAATTGGTAAAGATTCAATCGTGCGTGTAAGTACAAGACTTGTTTCGTGAAGGCGTTTTATTTCTCGATTCATTCGTGTAATATCTCCGCGAATTTGTGCGATTTGATTGGGCGTCTTATTTTCATCGAGTATGAGCGAAAGTATGTTTGTCATTCTTTTTTCAATTGCTAGTGTGTCGGCTACCATAGACGAGGCAGCATGTATGGTTGTCACTGTTGAGTCAGGTAAGAGTGCTAACGAAAAGAATGAAAGCGTGGGTCTGCTGAGGGCATATAAAAACTCGCCGCTTTTTAGAAAGGGCTGTGCGTGCGCTAGGGAGCGCGATGCTTTTTCTGTATTGTTGCTTCTAACTTCCCGTATTGATTGGTAAATAAATCCGGCAGCTATTCCCATAGGAACAATAAACAATACTTCAAAGAGTAGGAAAATGATTAAGAAGTATGCGATTAGCCTGCGACGCGACGGTGGATTTGGCCAACGGAGTTGTAAGTGGGGTAACCGTTCGCGCTTTTTTATTGGTAATGTGTGGGAAATATCTAGTAACCGTTTTGATTCTGGTGTGAATACAAATCCAAGAATCGTTTCTACGCTTTCTCCGGCTGTGTGTTTATTGATTAATATTATTCGAAGAGCGGGTTGTTCTTTAATCATGTGTTCGATCTCTTTTTTTGTACTCTTGTTTGTTACCAGTATGTATTGAGAAACAAATTTTGGAACAGGAAGGTTTTTTGGTAATTTTTCGAAGAAAAAAACTCTTTTGTATTCGGAGACTTTTGAAGGAATAGCGGTGCTTGCAAAAGTATCGATGTTAAATGTTTTTAACTGAGTTACTAAAGAAGAAATAAGCGGAGTTTTTTTTGAATAAACCAATAATACTTTTTCATTATTCTCAATAACTTCTTCTCTAAATAGTTTCATAGCGTGTTCACATTATAATATAATAGGCTCAATAAACCGTATGCCCATACTTTCTTACGCGCAAGCGCAACAAACAATTCCAACGCTGAAAAATTCAGTAGGCGTAAGTGGGTGTTTTGACATTCTTCATATTGGACACCTTCATTTTCTAAAAGAGGCTCGTACGTATGGTGACCAACTAGTTGTTCTGTTGGAAGGTGATGAATTCATAACAAAGGCAAAAAATCGTAGTTCGTTTCATACACAAATGGAAAGGGCAGAAATATTGAGCGCGCTCAGATGCGTAGATTATGTGGTATTACTTCCGTATTTACATGAAGAGTCGGAATATTTAACAATGCATATGAAAATTGCACTACAGAACCTGGTGGTAAGTTCACACGATCCATACAAAGAGCAAAAAAAAGAACAATTGCGTCGTGCAGGTGGAAAAGTAATCTTGCTCGATACGCTTGTACAAAATAAATCAACCACAAAGATTCTAGAATACTTCGGGTAGGTGTTTTGGGGAGAATACGAAGAGTAATTTTGATAATACACAACACATAACACGCTTTCTACTTGTCGCGTGTTATGTGTAATGGGTTGATAAAAAAATTATGCAGCTGCACCGATTTTGTACATTCCGGTTCCACAAACTGGACATTTTCCTTTCATAGCAGGTCGACCATTTTTCATGGTAACAGCTTCAGGATCAACAGCTTCACGTTTTTCTCGACATTTTACACAATACATCATTGCCATATGTTTCACCTCCCTCCGACGGTGTTTTTACGCACCGGTACCCATAAGGTTAGCATAAAAAATAAGAAATTCAAGAGCAAATAGGACCGCGATAATGATTGCTGTTTTTTTTAAGTCTGCAATTGCGAACTGCTTCACAGTGTCTTCTTCGGACATTTTTTTGTCAGGGACATTGGTTTGGACTGCTGCAGAAAGGTTCTTTTTAAATTTTCTATTTTTTTTACCCATAATTTTAGAACTGAACTTTTATTTGTTGCTCATGTTTTATCACATTCGGCGTTGTTTGTAAAGCACGATCCTTATTGAAATCTATTCTCGATCGGTTATACAATGAACCAATGGAAGTTTTGTATGTTGCTTTAAGTGTATCTTTTTTATGGCTTATTCTTTTAACGGTTCTGTTGTTGAAAGTAAAAAAACATTACAATAGTCTTATCGGACACACAGGAAAAAAGTCACTTGACGGTATTTTAGACGGAATCATTGCGCAAGACAAGCGATTTGAACAAGAAATACATGAATTGAAAAAAGGTCTGGAAGAAGTACGTACTCAATCAGACTTTCATTTTCAGAAAACTGGTCTGGTTCGATTCAATCCTTTTGAGCGTCAGGGAGGAGAACAAAGCTTTATTTTGTCGTTGTTAGATAAAAAAAACAATGGCATAATTCTAAACTTTTTGTATACTAAAGAAGGAGTGCGAGTTTACTCAAAGCGAATCACTGAAGGGAAAAGCGATGATTACGAACTATCCAAAGAAGAAAAGGAAGCACTAACCAACGCAAAATAATATGAATAATAAATTTATTGCAGGTATTGGAGTATTACTATTTGTTCTTTCAACCTATTTTTCTTACGCATATTTTAGTTCCGGCAATTCTCTTGCTAAGCTTGCCGATAATGTCAAGAACGCAACACAGCTATCTACCCTTTCCATTAATCCCAACGATCCAAAAACAGAAGAATGTCCGTTAAACGGAAAAATGCTTACTAAGCAACACCGAGATGCATGGGAAAGTCGTCGCCCGCTCGGAGTTGCAATTGAGAATCATGTAGATTCTCGTCCACAGTCTGGTCTTTCGAGTGCCGATATTGTGTTTGAAGCTGTGGCAGAAGGTGGTATTACCCGATTTTTGGCTGTTTTCTATTGTGAGGACGCTCCTCGTATAGGACCTGTTCGTTCGGCCCGCATATATTTCTTGGATTTGTTGCAAGGATTTGGTGATCATCCGCTTTACGCGCATGTAGGAGGTGCTAATACGCCTGGTCCGGCCGATGCGCTCGGTGAAATTCGAGATTTGGGATGGGATGGATATAATGATCTGAATCAATTTGCTGTTCCGTTCCCTATTTATTACCGAGATTACGAATTATTACCTAATGTAGCTACTGAACATACTATGTATTCTTCGACTCAGAAATTGTGGCAGTATGCTTCTACAAAGCGTGGACTTTCAAATGTTGATAAAGAAGGGATGCCATGGACGCAGGGATTTAAAGCATGGAAATTTAAAAAAGATGAACCCGCAAGCCCAACCGCCACAACCATTTCGTTTGATTTCTGGACACCCGGAGCTTATTCGGTTAAGTGGAAGTATGATGCAGCGTCAAATAGCTACGCTCGTGTGAATGGAACATCATCTCACGTCGATAACAATTCAAAAAAACAATTAACAACCAAGAATGTGGTTGTTGCATTTATGAAAGAATCTCCGGCCAACGATGGATACGAAGGAGGACATTTATTGTATAAAACCACTGGTTCAGGAAAAGCCATTATGTTTATGGATGGCAAGGCAATTGAAGGGCAGTGGGAACGAACCAAGACAACCGATTCTTTAAATTTCGTAGATTCGTCCGGTGCGCAGGTTTCATTTAATCGCGGTCAAATCTTTGTTGAAGTTGTTCCACAGGGAAATGACGTGAATTACTAACGTGTTAGCTCGCATAATTCCATCTCAAACTCGTAGGAAAGTATTATCGCTCTTCTTTCAGAATTCCTCTGAAATGTATCACATGCGACGAATTAGTCGAGAAATTAATGAGGAAATTAATGCGGTCAAGCGAGAATTGGGTATTTTGGAAAAAGAAGGTGTATTAAATAAAGAAAAAAGAGTAAATAAGATTATGTTTAGTTTGGATCCGAAATATCGTTTCTACGACGAGTTTTTGCGCATGTTTGCTAAAGAAAACGAATTATCAGTACAAATCTACAAGAATATTTCAAAATTAGGAAAAATAAAATTCATTGCAGTTTCATTAAAATATGCCCAAAAGAAACCGGCCAAAGAGGGTGAAATTTATGTTTTATTTGTTGGAGTAGTTGTAATTGCAGAAGTTGCTGCTATACTATCTGAGCAAGAAAAAGTCTTTGGGTCAGAAATTAATTACACGGTAATGACAGAAGATGAGTTAAAATTTCGTAAAAAAAATAACGATCCGTTTATTTGGCAATTCTTAAAAGAACCAAAAATTATGCTTGTCGGAAATGAATCCGATCTTACTACATGAAAAATATTCGTTTTTTACTATTGTTTTCGATTCTTATTTTACTGTCGCTATACATTGATGTGGCAGATGTAGCTCAATTGAATTGGGCAATAGGTAAATATAAACTTCCCCAATACACTACTCAATTGGGTTTGGATCTCAAAGGAGGAAGTCACTTGGTTTTTGAGGCTGATATGAAAGATATTGCCAGCGCAGATAGAAAAGATGCGATAGAATCTGCGCGTAATATTATTGAACGACGGGTCAATTTTTTTGGAGTAAGTGAACCATCGGTTCAAACCACACAGGTTGGCCAAACGTATCGCCTTCTTGTCGATTTACCAGGAAGCAATAATACCAGTAATGCGATTTCTTTAATTGGACAAACTGCTCGTCTTGAATTTACGGAACTTGCTTCTTCTGAAGCTAAACTTGCAACAGATACCCCACTTTTTGCACAAGTCACTAAACTAACTGGTCTTACTGGAAAACATATTAAGCGTTCAAAGGTGGAATTTGACCAAACGGGCAAACCTGCAGTTGGGTTGGAATTTAGTAGTGAAGGAACCAAGATGTTTGCAGAATTAACAACGAGAAACGTAGGAAAGCCGATTGGGATTTTTGTTGATGGCTATCCAATTACCAATCCTCCAACAGTGAGCCAACCAATTCTTGACGGGAAGGGAATTATTACGGGAGACTTTTCTCTTGAGCAAGCAAAACAACTTTCCATTTCAATCAATTCAGGAGCATTGCCGGTGTCGATTAAGCTTGTTGAGCAACGAAGCATAGGTCCATCACTTGGAGCAGAGCATATTCGTAAAAGTTTAGTTGCCGGAGTAGTTGGACTTATGGGCGTTATATTATTTATGCTTTTGTATTACGGTCGCTTAGGATTGATCGCTGCTGTAGGATTATTGTTATACGGACTTGTTTCATTTGCAATTTTCAAGCTGTTTTCGTTAGTTCTTACGTTACCAGGAATTGCAGGATTCATTCTCTCAATCGGCATGGCTGTCGACTCAAATATTCTTATTTTTGAACGGATCAAGGAAGAAGCTCGAAAAGGCAAAGATATTCGAGGTGCTGTTAGGGTAGGTTTTGGTCGTGCTATTGACGCAATTAAAGATGCAAATGTTACCACGATTCTTGTGGCTCTGATCCTTTATAACCCACTTAATGCTAGTTGGTTACCTCAATTTGGTCTCATACGAGGATTTGCACTAACACTTTTAATAGGAGTCGTTGTAAGTTTGTTTACTGGAGTGTTTGTAACTAAACGTTTATTGGAAATTTTTTACTTACCCAAAGAAAAAAAATAATATGATTAACTTTTTGAAATATACAAAGCTATATGTATGCATCTCTGTACTCGTTATTGTAGTAGGGTGGGCATCGCTCTTTACCAATGGTGTGAATGTTTCGATTGATTTTACCGGAGGGTCTGTTATGCAGTACCAGAGTCAAAAGCCACTTACGCAAGCTCAGGTAGAAGCGGTTTTGCAAAAAGAAAAGGTGTCTGTCGTTTCTCTTTCAAAGGAAAGTAACAATACTTTTCTTATAAAAACAAGACTCGTAACTGATCAGCAAGAACGTGCGCTTCGCGAGGCGCTTAAAAAAGAATACTCATCATCGATTCAGCAACTTAAGTATGAAACTGTTGGTCCTACACTAGGAAATGAAATGATGAAAAAAACATTTGTTGCATCGCTGATTGCTGTACTGATTATTTTGGCGTATCTTACATTTGCATTTAAAAAATTCAACTACGGAGTTGCGGCGGTAGTTGCCATGATGCATGACTTGTTAGTACTTGTTGGTACATACTCACTACTTTCTTACTATTTGCGAGCCGAGATTGATACGTTATTTGTCACTGCGGTTTTAACTACACTTTCGTTTTCTGTTCATGACACAATTGTACTTTTTGATAAGATACGAGAATATCGAAAACAATCCACGCTGCCGTTGTCAACTATGGCTAATAAGGCATTTACCGAAACGGTAGTGCGATCGATTAATAACTCGCTTACCATTTTACTCATGTTAGTTCCATTAACTCTTTTTGGAGGTCAGTCAATTCAATTTTTCTCGGCCGCATTGTTAATTGGAACGGTAACAGGAATGTACTCTTCACCATTCGTGGCAGTTCCCGTTTTGGTTTGGCTTGAAAAACGTAAAAAATGAGACTTAATAAATTTTTGGCTAGTAGTGGATTTTCCTCGCGACGGGGTGCAGATGAAGTGATTAAAAACGGCAAAGTTCGTGTAAACGGTAAACGGGCTGTTTTGGGACTTGATGTTGATCCTTCAAAAGATACAGTTGAAATATTTACTGATACGTGGCGTGTCATCTCTGTTGAAGCTGATAGAGTGGTGTACGCGCTTAATAAGCCCATTGGGTACGTTTCTACAGTTTCAGACCCTGATGGTAAAAAAACAATCGTTTCACTCGTGCCACCGTCTCCCCGAGTATTTCCCGTAGGAAGGCTCGATGAAGATTCCAAAGGACTCATTTTACTTACTAATGATGGACATCTAACACAACGACTTACTCATCCATCTACGCATGTAGAAAAAGAATATCGAGTGGTGTGCGAATTTGCCCGACAATTACCCAAAGACGAATTTGAGCATCATCTTGATAAAGTTCGAAAAGGAGTATTACTAAAGGAAGGAAGGACACAACCAGCAAAAATTGATGTGCTTGATTTTTATCCGGGTCGATGCGTACTAAGAATTACTATTTCTGAAGGTAAACGTCGACAGATTAGACGATCTATGCAGAAAATCCAGATGACGGTCGTGGAACTTGAACGGACGCGAATTGGAGGGTTAACATTACTGAGTCTGAATCTAGCTCCTCGAAAGTATGTAAAGCTTACAGATGAACAGAGAGCAATGCTCGTATAAGAAATGTTAACTCTGCCTATCTAAATCATCTATTAACGCTTCTATTTCTTGTACATTTCCTGCAAGTCCCATTTGAACTTGCCAGGTTTTTAGATCGGTTTTGCCTTCTTCAAGAGGACAGTTTTCCGTTGGTATCATGAGGCTCCATGGGTCTTTATTATATGGGAATCCAATGTTTGAATTGTGAAAATATATTTCTGGTACTCCATCTTCGTCTGGAAGCTCTTCAAATATTGATTCAATTCCTTGCGACAATCCGGCGAAATTAATTACGCCCGTATATCCATCCTCTTGTACTTCAAGTGAAAATGGCTGATCAGGTGTAAAGCTAATGCGTTGTATTAAAACGCCAGTTCGTATGTTTGGCTTTTTATCATTGCTAGATACGACAAGGGTTACACGTTGGTCAGGGTGAATTTCTGTAAGTCTATTATGTAATGGTAACGGTCTTCTTTCGGACATAGGGCGCATTATACACCTAAACGGAATATTGTCAATAAGTTTAAATCCCAACTTAACATATGTTGAATAGTGTACAATACACCAACATATGTCAACGCCTACCATAATTTGTCCACATTGTAAGCAGGAAATCGAACTTTCACAGGCGTTATCGCATCAAATGCGCGAGCAGATTATGGCCACGGTAGCTACTAAGCATGCCGCAGAGCTTGAAGAAGCTAAAAAACTTTCTCTGCAAGAAGCTCAAAAGAAAGCTGCGGCAGAATTTGAACAGCAAACAAAAAATCTTTCTATTGAAATTGCAGAAGAAAAAGATCGCAACAAAAAACTCACCGAAAAACTCGATGGTCTTTTGGAAGAAATGCGAGCACTTCGACGTCGCGATGAAGAGCGGGAATTAGAAATGAAAGAAAAGTTTCTGAAGGAAGAAGAGAGGATTTCACTTGAGGCCCGAAAAAAAGCAGAAGCAGAGCATGAACTGAAGGATTTGGAAAAAAATAAGAAATTAAATGATGCGCTTCGCCAAATAGAAGAGCTCAAAACTAAAATGCAACAGGGTTCCCAACAAATGCAAGGCGAGGTGTTGGAGCTTGAACTCGAGAGATTATTGCATGCCGAGTTTCCCACTGATTCTATCAGTGAAGTAAAAAAAGGGGAACGGGGTGCGGATACCGTTCACACTGTTATCGATAAATTGGGTCGAACGTGTGGAACTATTTTGTGGGAAACTAAAAATGCTCAGTGGCAAGCTTCATGGATTCCAAAATTGAAAGAAGATCAGCGTGCAAAAAAGTCGGAACTTGCTGTTTTAGTAACTATTAATAAACCCGAGTGGCTCGAATCGTTTACATATAAAGATGGTGTTTGGGTGACTTCATGGAAATTTGCGTTACCACTCGCATTTGCTTTGCGGTATCACCTAGTAAGTATTAAGCATGAAAAGGCTTCTTACGAGGGAAGAGATGGAAAAATGGAAGTGTTGTATCAGTATTTAACAGGAACCGAATTCAAGCATCGAGTCGAGGCGATCGTGGAGGGCTTTGGATCGATGCAAAAAGAGCTTGAACGCGAAAAAAATTGGTTTCATACGAAGTGGGCTAAGCAGGAAAAAGAAATGCGGAAAGTTCTCAACAACACTCATGGAATGTACGGGGATCTACAGGGTATCATTGGTGCATCACTGCCTGAATTACCGAGTGGTATAATGAACGAAATAGAGCCTTCCGACAATACAGATAATACAAAATGAGACTAATAGTCCGTAGACAAATGAATACAAGTCTTTTATAATGGCTTTTTATATGACAAATTCTGATGTGTGTCCACAATGTGGATCAGCTTTAAACCCAGTCACCCAGACTAAAACGGGAAAATCGTTACGACGCTGTAGTGCCGGATCATGGAATCCTGATACGAAAGAGGTGGACGGATGCTCCTACGTGCAATGGATAACTCCAGAACCTGAAACACTTGAAGAGAAGTGTCCGAAATGTAGTTCGCCACTTATGTTAGTGGTAACCCGTTTTGGTAAGAAAATGAAAAAATGCTCAACCAACAAATGGGATCCGGAAACTAAAACAGCAAGCGGTTGTGATTATGTTGAATTTTTAGGAACAACCGTAGAAGAATTAGATGAAGACTGTCCTGACTGTGGTGAAAAACTTGTTATGAAAACCACATCAAATGGTAAACGTATGAAAGTATGTTCTACTAATAAATGGGATCCAAAAACAAAAATGGCCGTTGGTTGTGAATATATTGAATGGCAACCAATGCAATAAGTTGTTATAATAAGCTTGTATGCAGAAAGAGACAGGGCTTGCGGTTGGAATAATAGTTCTAGTATTGGCGGCAACTTTTTTCTTCTTGTGGCCTAAAACGTCACAAAATGAAACTAGTACCATAAGTGGTCTCAGTAATTCATCTACAGAGTCTCGCCAAATTGTTGAGGAAAATAACGATATGACAAAAACAAAACTAACGCCAAAAATGACAATCGATACAAAAAAAACGTATCAGGCAGTTCTTACAACTTCAGTTGGTAAGATTACTATTGATTTACATGCAAAGGCAACGCCTGTTACCGTGAATAATTTCGTAACATTGGCTAAAGATAAGTTTTACGATAAAACAATTTTTCATCGCGTAATTAATGGATTTATGATTCAGGGTGGTGATCCAACTGGAACAGGCATGGGCGGACCTGGATATAAATTTGATGATGAAAAGTTTGAAGGTGAATATGTGCGAGGCACAGTTGCAATGGCAAACGCTGGTCCAAATACCAATGGAAGCCAATTCTTTATTATGCACGGAAATACGCCACTACCAAAAAATTATGTAATCTTTGGGACGGTAACAGAAGGGCTTGATACAGTTGATAAAATCGCAACAGCACCGGTAAAACCTGGCGGAGAAGGATCTTCCCCGGTAGATCCGGTACAAGTAACTACAGCAGAAATTATCGAAAAATAATTACGTGCGTATTGATTCATATCCACTCGGACAACTACAGGCAAATTGCTATTTTTTAACGCAAGGAAGTGACTGTATTATTATTGACCCGGCTGATAGTGCCGACTTTATTCTAGAAAAAATTCAGCGGGAACGATTAAGCCTTGTTGCTCTCCTCGCTACTCATGGACACTTTGATCATATAATGGCGGTTGGCGAGATTCAATTATCGTATGATATTCCGCTATATATTCATGATGAGGATTTATTTCTTGTAAAAAGATTAAATGAAACTGCAAAACATTTCCTTGGTTTTGATCCGGCAGCAATTCCTCCTAAAAGTACGCTCTCACTTAGCTCGGGAGCGCTAAATGTTGGTAGTTTTGAGTTTGATATTATTCATACTCCTGGCCACACTCCCGGTAGTTGCTCAATATATGTGAAAGAAGAAAATTCGGTATTCACCGGTGACACACTCTTTAAGCAGGGAATCGGGAGGTATGATCATTCATATAGCGACAAAAAAACACTCTTCAACTCTCTTAAAACGCTTTTTAAACTCCCCGAGGAAACGATTGTGTACCCAGGGCATGAAGATATTACGACGATTGGGGAAGAAAAGCTTGCTTTACAAATCTTTTAAACGTGCCAACAGAGTTTCTCGTTCGTTTTTCAATGTTCCAGCAAATACTTCTGCAAACAATGAATCGAGTATTTCTCCTACTTTTGGTCCGGGTTTGAGCGATAGTTGTTCCATAACATCTTTCCCATTTATTTTTAAATCTTTCACCGCAAATGGTTCGTGTTGCACTTCTTCAAGGCGTTTTTTGAAAAGCTCGGTTCTCCACGAAGTTAATTTTGCTCCGCTCCCAAGCCGATCTGCAACGCGCAAATCAAGCGCGTCGAAAATATTTTCTTTTCCAACATTTCTAATAAATCGGCGAATGGCACTGTCGGTTTGTGTTTCAGAAACAGTAAACATGTGAAATCGAACAAGCGTTACCAATTTCTCTCGATCTTTCTTTGACAAACGAAGTCGTTGAGCAATTTCATAAACCTGTGAAGCCCCTACGATTTCGTGATTGTAGAACGTAATCATTTGGGTGCGCTCATCTTTCGCATATGTTTTTGCTTTTCCTATATCGTGGAGTAACGTAGCGAATCGAGTTATTACATTGTTTGATGGGCATAATCGTAGTGCTTCAACCAAATGAGTTCCAACGTCTACGGTATGATGTCGTCCCGGACTTACTTGATCAACCCCAAAACAATCTTCAACTTCTGGAAGGATATATTTTAGTAATGTTGTGTCGTGGAGCATTAGGATTCCGTCTGCCGCTCTTGTGGAGCTGATTATTTTAAACAATTCGTCGCGGATTCTTTCTCCGGAAATTTGAGTAATAAGTTCGGCATTTTTCTTAATTGAATCTAGAGTATCTGGAGCGATACTAAAACCAAGTTGAGTTGCAATGCGAACTGCTCGTATTAATCGTAACGCATCTTCAGAAAATCGATCGTCTGCATTTCCAACTGCCTTAATTATTTTTTTTTCAATATCCTGCTTTCCTTCATATGGATCAACCAGAAATTCTCCATCGTACGCAATTGCATTTACCGTAAAATCGCGTCGAGCCAGATCTTCCTCGACTGTTTTTGCCCATTCAATTTTATTTGGGTGGCGCTTATCGGTATATCCGCTTTCTTTACGATATGGAGTAACTTCAAATAGCATTCCTTTTTCTTTATCTTTAACAACGGTTACGGTACCGTAGCTATTTTCATAAAAATGTTCAGGATACAGTTTTTGAATATCTTCCACCGAAGCGTTCGTAGTAAAATCCCAGTTAGTAATGTCTTTTCCTAAAATTAAATCGCGAACCCCTCCGCCCACAACATACACCTCAAAGCCGTTTTTAGTAAAACCGCTCATGAATTCAATAATTTCTTTGGGCAAAATAAGTGGCGTTTTCATACGGATTATTGTACTATATATGCCACGAATGAAACTCGCTATTAAAAGAACGCTCAAAAATCCTGTAGATCCAGACGCAATAATCTCGTTATTACTCAAAGACAGAGGTCTTGAACATGATAAAACTTTTTTAAATCCTCCCAATCCAAACCTGATTGATTTTGCTACATTTTTTATGCCGGCATATTACAAAAAGCATTTGACTGCTACGCTTGGTGTTCTCAAGAGAGTAAAATATAATAATGAGACTATTATTGTTTACTGCGATTATGATGCCGATGGCATTACCGGTGGGGCAGTTTTGTGGGAAACGCTCCACTTACTTGGATTTAAGGTTTTCCCTCATGTTCCCGATCGTAAGACAGAGGGATATGGATTTTCAAAAGTAGGTATTGATCTGGTTAAAGAAAAATATAATCCAACAGTAATCATATCGGTTGACCACGGAATTATGGGGCATAAAGAAATTACCTATGCAAAAACCCTGGGAATTGATGTGATAATCACCGATCATCATAGCAAATCAGAAACCGATCCTGCCGATGCGCTTGCCATTTTCCATACAAGTAAGTTGTCGGGAAGTGGTGTTGCGTATTTTTTTGCAAAGACTATTTTTGAAGAGCTTCGTGACATATCTGACGAACAGGCAAAAAAACATCTAGCTCAACATTTCCTCAATGATTATCAGGCACTTGCCGCAATAGGAACGATCGCTGATTTAGTACCGCTTACTGGCGAAAGCAGAGCGGTGGTAAAACACGGACTCAAAGCACTTTCTAAGAGTTCTCGACCGGGTTTAAAACATTTATTTATAGATGCTGAAATTGCTGGACGCGATATGAGTCCGTATGACGTAGGATTTATTATTGCTCCTCGTATTAATGCATTTGGCCGACTTACACATGCTATTGACGCTCTTCGCATGTTGTGTACGGTATCGGAAAGTAAAGCAAGTGAGCTTGCAAAAAAATCGGGAACGGTGAATAAAGATCGACAAGCTCTGGTGGAAGTTGGAATCGAACAAGCGCTTAAACAAGTAAACGAAACGGATAAAATAATCATCGTTTCTTCGGCTGATTGGAACGAAGGAATTATTGGGCTTATTGCCTCAAAATTAGTTGAAAAATATTATCGCCCTGCAATAGTTTTGGCGATTTCTGATGGACATGCAAAAGCATCGGTACGCTCTATTTCCGGAATAGACATAACAGCCTTTTTACGAAAATATGAAGAGTACTTATTAAGTATTGGCGGACACGCTATGGCAGCAGGGCTTTCAATCGAGGTAAAAAATTTGGAGAAATTCAAAAAGATAGTCTTGTCTGATGCAAAAAAAACTATTTCCGATGAAGAATTAATTCCCACTACCCAGGTAGATATTGAAATTCCATTTGAACAAAATACGCTTTCGCTCGCACATGCTATCGAGGGCCTGTCTCCTTTTGGTGTAGGTAATCCATATCCGGTTTTTTTAACAACCGGACAAATAGTCGAAAAAAAACTACTTGGAAAAAATAGTGATCATTTAAAACTCATGATTAACAATGAAAATACGTTGCCAATTGAATGTATGTTCTTCAAGCAGGGAGCACTCTTCGACGAGTTAAAAGTAGGAGAGGTGAAAAAAATTGTTTATAAGCTCGAAATCAACCGCTGGAATGGGAGGGAGAAGGTGAACATGATGGGGAAAATGATTATTGAGTAGGTCTCCATTGAAGCCATGTTTCTAAATGAGAATCAATATCGGCGAGCTGTTCGGATTTAGAAGGGTCGGCTAGGTATTCAAGTATCTCAGGAAGTTCATCTGCGGGTTTAAGACCTGTGTAAAGCTCAGGATGTTGATTGTGCAAAGTCTCCGCAATTGGGTCTTGCTTAAGTATGTTCAAGGCTGTATCGCGAAGCTCGCCATCTAAAGATGAGCGTAATACTCCAAGAGCAACTATACCCCTGCGCTTGGGTAATATTATAGTCGCGGGTTTTCTTATACCAGAATTCGCGGCTGCGGCATGCACTTGACGAGTTGTGTCGATAAATTGCTCAACCTCTCTGCGAGTTGTGGGTCGAGAAATGTGAGCTAGAGCCGAGGATAAAGGTATATTAAGCAAATAGACCATGGCTCCCAAATATGCTTGCTGGGAATATATTAGTATTAAGTCTCTAACTGCATGATGTTCGTAAAGCCTTCTTACATGTTCTGGATCCTTTAGACCTCTACTGTCAAGGATAGGAGGTGTAAAAGACAAATTAAATCTTTCGACTAATTGATATGCATCTAATTCTCTTTCTGCCATAAAAAAAGCCCATCCAACATAATAAAACCTGTGTTTAAACAGGTTCGTTATTTAATAATAATGTGTTGGTATGGGTTTGTTGAGAACATATATCCTCGTATCATAGTATATCAATTATGCTCCCTATTGTCAATGTAGGCTTGAAACGATATAATGGGGGCATGAAAAAAATTGCAATTTCTTCGCTTACTGACAAAGTCGGGCAAGAAGTTACTCTCTACGGTTGGGCGTATCGAATTCGAAATCATAAAAAAGTAGTATTTATCGACCTTCGTGATGCTTCGGGCGATGTGCAGGTTGTTGGAGGACCTGAACTTGCTACTGTTAATCCAGAAGATGTTGTTTGTATAAAAGGATTGGTTAAGGAGCGACCTGCTCATATGGTTAATGAGAAAAGTGTTACGGGTACAATTGAGGTTGAATGCAGCGAATTTGAAGTAATTTCCAAAGCCCAAACGCTACCATTTGATTTTGCTAAAGACCAACTTGATGTAACACTCCCTGTGTTGCTAGATTATCGATCACTTACGCTTCGACACCCACATGTTCGTTCTATCTTTTCTGTGCAAGAAGCTGTTATGGAAGGTTTTCGAAAGTCTGCGCAAGATTTGGGTTGTACCGAAGTCTTTGTTCCAACCATTTCATATTCATCAACTGAAGGGGGAGCGGAAGTATTTAAGGTAAATTATTATGATCATGAAGCGTTTTTAGTGCAGAGCCCACAATTATATAAGCAAATAATGGTGCCTGTTTTTGAGCGAGTCTTTTTGGTTTCGCACGCGTATCGTGCAGAACCGTCTGTTACCACTCGACATCTTTCAGAATCTACACAACTCGATTGCGAATTGGGGTTTGTAGAGTTTGATGATTTGCTTGATGCTCTTGAGACGGTTGGAAAAAAAACACTAGAACATGTTTCTGAAAAATGCGCTAAAGTATTAGCAGCAAATAACGTACAACCTCCACATTTTGGTAACAAGATTCCTCGACTTACGCTACGGGAAGCACAGCAAGTTATATTTGAAAGAACAGGACGTGATAATCGAAATGAATTAGATTTAGAACCAGAAGATGAAAAAGAAATCTGTGCATGGGCATTGGAAAAACACGATAGTGATTTGGTAACAATAACTCATTTCCCAACGAGTAAACGGGCATTTTATACAAAACCCGATCCTAAAGATCCTTCATATTCGCTTAGTTACGACTTGCTTTTTAGAGGAGTAGAGGTATTAAGCGGAAGCGCGCGTATTGAAAATTATGATGAACTTGTTGCAACCATAACAAAGCGAGGAATGAACCCGCAAGATTTCTCGCTGTACTTACAAGCATTTAAATATGGCATGCCCCCTCATGGAGGGTTTTCATTTGGACTTGAACGAATGACGATGAAATTGCTAAACTTAGGAAACGTTCGCGAAGCTTCGTTGTTTCCTCGCGATATGGAACGAATTGATATTCGCTTAAGTACTGCTCACGATGAAAAAAAAGAAGATTCTCAATAATACCGTAACGAGGCGAATATGGAACATGCTCATACTTGCATTGTTTTCACTCCTTTTACTATTTTATCCAGGCAATAATTACTACTCGAACTTTTTTAGCTATAATCGAGAACTATTTGCTGTTCAACGAAAAATATCTGAGAAAGAAATCCGCCCCATTGTATTTGTAAAAAATCCACTGGTAGTTCCGAATATTTCTGCACAAGGGGCATATGTAATTGACGCAAACAGCGCAACGCCTGTTTTTGAAAAGAATAAAGATACCCATTTTTTTCCTGCATCAACTGCTAAAGTAATCACTGCCCTTGTTGCATTAGATGTGTATAAACCGACCGATGTTTTAACTGTAAAAAGAGTAATTACCGAGGGGCAAGTTGTTGGACTTGTACAGGGAGAACAAATTCGCGTACAGGAATTACTATATGGACTGTTAGTGCATTCTGGTAACGATGTTGCGTATGTACTGGCAGATAATTATGGACCAGGTTACGATGCATTTATTTCGCGTATGAATGAAAAAGCCGCATCGCTGAGTATGAATAATTCTAACTTTACTAATCCTGCAGGTCTTGATGATCCTCGACAATATTCTTCGCCATTTGATTTATCACTTGCAGGGCGCAAATTACTTCAAAATGAATTACTATCTACCATTGTTTCAACGCCCAGTATTACGATTTCCGATGTAAATTTTGAGCATTTTCATGCACTTTCAAACGTTAATAAGTTACTTGGTAAAATCCCTGGCATAGGAGGATTAAAAACAGGGTACACCGAATCGGCTGGTGAAAATTTAATTTCATTTTATAAGCGTAATGGACATCAATTTTTAATTGTAATTATGAAAAGTGAAGATCGGTTTTTTGATACGGAATCGATTGTGCAGTGGATCGATACGAATGTAGGATTTATTTCTATCTAAAACTTATTTGTTAACCTATCCTGTCATCCCGAACTTGTTTCGGGATCTCAGTTATCAATGTATCCGAGATTTCTCGCTACGCTCGAAATGACAATCCAACTACTGAGGTTTAGAAGTAGTTTTTAATTCTTTACTGCAGGAACATACGCAGCAAAATTGTTATCTCCTAAAAATACATACACTGGTTGAAAATAGGGTTGGTACGTATCTGGTTCAAAATATCCTAAAAACATTTTCTTTATTTTAATTGGATAACTATTTCCTCCCGGAGAAACAATCGTTCCTGAACCTGCAATAAATTCCTCCCATGCTTCATCGCCAGTTTTAATAGAATATGTACCAGTATTTGAATCGTCTTTTTCAAAGAACTTGATTTGAGCCTTTAAGACTTTAGGAGAAATACCGCTTAAGCTCATAACGACATAATTTTCAGAGTTAAAATATTTTGGAGAAACAATTGGATAGCCTTCTTTTTCATCAAGCACATCGGGACCAAAAAAATCAATTTCTACCACATTTGCATCTTGTGGATTTTCTACAACTTCAAATTCTTTCAGATCGGTATTGTAGCGCATATATACAATGTGTTGAGTTCCTTGCGCAAGTTCATCTGGATACCGCCCAAGTTGCTGTAAGTAGCTTATTGCCCGATCTTTAATGGTTGGTTCATCGACAATTTGCGGATTAAGAAATATTAACGGAGACCGTTCATACGCATATTTATAGGAAAAGTTGAAATAGGTAATATCTATGCTTAATCGTGCAAATCCATCATCGAAAACGGCGGTTGTATCTTGCAATGTGTGCGGTGTGCGCTCGGTATTAAAACCGGCATTTTTTGCCATGGTGTAAATATTTTGCGAGTAACTAAATCGTGTAGATTTTGGCGGAATAAAAAATACCTGTGCAGAATCGGTGGCCGTTATGGGTTTACCTTCAATATTATCGAGCTCAAATGTTGCGCCGACTGGGTAGTCTAGTTTGTGTGTAAAAATTGGCGCGGGTAATGGTCCAAAGGTTGTGTTTAAAGCAGGAAGACTTTCAGCTGTTTCAGTAGGTTTGTTCATTGAAAACATAATGATCATAAAAAAAATCAAAAAAAATGCTCCGCATAAGATAATATAAGGAAGAGATTTGCGAGAATAATACGATAGCTCGGTTAACGTCATAGTTCAAATATACTTATTCCCGTGCTATAATTCAACCATATGGTACGCACAAGAATTCCACCGTCACCCACGGGAAATGATTTACATATAGGCAACCTTTATAGTGCTCTCATAAACTGGGCTTATGCTCGAAAACATAACGGACAGTTCATTGTGCGAATTGAAGATACTGATCGTACTCGGTTTGTGCAAGGTGCAGCCGAACAAATTCTTGCCACGCTGCGATCGTATGGACTCGAACCCGATGAAGACATGATTAAGGGTGGGCCATATGGGCCCTATATTCAATCGCAACGACTCGATTTATATAAGAAATATGCACAACAGCTTATTTCGCAAGGCGATGCATATTACTGTTTTTGTAGTGAGGAACGTCTGGGCGAGTTGAGAGAACGTGCAAAAATAGAAAAGCGCCAACCAAAATATGATCGCCATTGTTTGAAAATGTCGGCACAAGACATTCAAGATAAACTCAATGAAAATGCGTCGCATGTTATTCGTCTGCGAATTCCTGATGGGTCTACCACATATAAAGACACTATACGGGGAGAAATTACAATTGAAAATGCTACGCTCGATGATCAGGTACTCATAAAATCTGATGGTTTTCCAACATATCATATGGCAGTGGTAGTTGACGATCATTTGATGGAAATTTCACATGTTATTCGCGCGGAAGAATGGATGGCATCAGTTCCAAAACATGTACTGCTGTATGATATGCTTAAGTGGGAACTTCCAATATTTACTCATTTACCGCTTTTACGAACTCCAGAGAAAGGAAAAATTTCAAAAAGAAAAGGAGCAGTGTGGGCTTCGTGGTATTTACAAGAAGGTTATTTAAGTGAGGCGGTATTAAATTATTTGGCGCTTATGGCATGGAGCCATCCGGATCAGAAAGAAATATTTTCACTTGATGAATATATTTCTGTTTTTGATTTAAAGGATATAAATCCATCTGCACCAATTTTTGATGTTGTTAAGTTGACTTGGATGAATGGGGAATATATTAGAAAAATGGATCCCCGCAAGCTCAGTCACAAGCTATTTGAATTTTATGGTGGAAAATATTCTCAAGAACTCATCGATAAAACAATTCCACTTATACAAGAAAGAATTAAAACATTAAAAGAATATGACGAATATTGTAATTTTTTTGTAAATGTTCCAACAGAATATGAAATTGATTTAGAAAAATATACCAATGTTATTTCAAAAACGAACGACGCTCTCGGTCAGCTTTCTGCGTGGAGTGTAGAAAGTATTGGTGAGGCAATGCTACAAGCGGCGGTTGACGCGGGATTGAAAAATAGCGAATATTTTATGGTAATGCGTGTAATAATTACCGGGAAGAAAATTTCTCCACCTCTCAATGAATCTATGGTCTTATTGGGGAAAGAGGAATGTATTAAAAGAATATCGAGGAATTAGCTCATCGTTTCCATCCAGTGTCTGTCTACATCGACGGTTAATTCTAAATACACCTTTTTGTTTGTAGCGGCTTCAATTTCTTTTCGAGCCATTGAACCAATGACTTTAATTTGTCGACCCTCCAAGCCAATGATCATTTTTTTGTATTTGTTATCGGTTGTAATAATTTTTGCCTGAATATAAACAAGGTTATCATTTCTCTCTTTAATCTCTTCAATAACCACCGTTGTTGTATATGGTAATTCCCGACGTAATCGCAAAAAAACTTTTTCTCGAATAAGTTCGCTTAAAAATGTTTTACTATCCATGTTGAGAGCAGGGTACACATATTCCTTTGAATCAACTATTTTTTCACGTGTCGGAAGTAGTTCAAAAATTTTGTCTAACAGTAAACTTAAATGATTTTTTTTCAAAGCGGAAATGCTAAAAAATGTATCAAATTCACTTTCTAGGAATTTATATTGCGGTAGATATTTTCGATCTTCATCTTCTTTGTTGTAAACAAGAATTTTTGGTTTGTTTATTTTTCGAACAATTCCTAAAACTTTTGCTTCTTCAAAATCGCGTTTTCGCGTTGGATCTACAATATATAATACTAAGTCTACTTCTGAGCCCAATCCCTGGATAGTTTGCTGATTAATTTTTTTGGAAAGTGTGTCGATTGCCTTGTTAAAAATACCAGGCGTATCTACAAATACAATTTGCCCACGATCATCTTCATACAATGCTTCAATAGGGAAGCGTGTTGTTTGGGGTTTGGGGGAAGTTATTGCGACTTTTTGACCAACTAAGTTGTTTACCAGCGTTGATTTGCCTACATTTGGACGCCCAATAAGGGCTACGGTACCTGATTTCATACGTTAAGTATATCACACGCACACTTCTGAAGCTATTTTTGGTAAAATAGGGGTAGATGGGGAGTGGTCCGCCAGTGGCGGACGCCCGCCTTTGGAGCGTTATGTTCACGGTTTACGTAATCAAGGATGTATTAGGTAGCAAATATACAGGTTGTAGCAATAATCTGTCAGAGAGACTGAATGAACATAAGGGAAAATTAACGAAGACAACACGGAAGGGTGATGGTTGGGAAGTTGTTTATACAAGAGAATTCGTTTCTCGGACAGAAGCGTTACGATTCGAGAAAATGTTGAAAACTGGTAGGGGTAGAGAGATGATTCGTGATCTTGTTGGAGAATAAATGGGGAGTGGTGTAATGGTAACACGCCCGCCTTTGGAGCGGCGCGACTCTAGGTTCGAATCCTAGCTCCCCAGCAAGTGATTTCAGACTGCTACAACAATCTTTCTAGACCTTAGAGCCAAAAGTTATCGTCTGAGGTATAATAATGCGGTATGAAAGGTAATGATTTTGATTTGAATAAATATCTTAAAGCCTGTTTAGAATCAACTACATTTTGTTCAATAGCAACAGTTGACCCTAAAGGTGTATGGGTAAACCCTGTTTTTTTTGCTTACGACAAAGATTTGAATTTATACTTTATTTCTCAAATGCATTCTCGTCACATGCAAAACATAGTCAATAATCAGCGTGTCGCAGTTTCAATCTATAAAACAGAACAGAAAGATGATATTTGCGGAACGTATCTTGAAGGTGAAGCTGAAGCAGTGGTAGATAGTAAAGAAAAAATTAAGGAAGCTTACGATATTTACTATGGAAGAGCTGGCAAAGGAGCAGATATGCAGCACTATTTAAATAACCCGACATGGATTCCTGTCAAAGTCACTCCTGAACATGTCTATTATTTCGATACAAGATTCTTTGGAGAAGAAAGAGTAGAAGTTCCAAAAGAAAAGTTGAACTTATAAATATTAAGCCTCACCATATTGCGTTTATCGTAAAAAATATTGAGGAATCTTCTAAGTGGTATCAAGATAAGTTTGGATTTGATTTGGTTTACAACTACGAAAAAAATGGAATGAAGATTTCTATTCTTGAACTTGGCAATTTCAATGAAAATGAGCAGATTCAAATTGGGCCTAATTTGGACTAAGTGGTGCAGAGATATTATTAAACATGGAGCAGTTACTGACAAATCCAAATATGAATACATTTATGGGGCATGCAATATGAACGATACATTTCATCCAAGGTTTTTGGTAAAAGAAGGTTTTAATGGCGTACAAGACGAAACTGGATTTGTAATTTATAGAAGAAGCACATAGAAGATATAGTAAACCTTCAACAGTTATTGTAGTGTATATATTCGCAGGCGATGTTTCCATGTGACTAGGTGTATATTGTTAATTTTTTTTAATATAATTTCCCCATGAAGATTGCTATCTTAAACGAATCATTCCTTACTACGAACCACATCGAGCGCTTAAAGAAGTTGGGTGAAGTAATTATTTATGAGAATACCAATTCTGAAGAGAAAGCGATAGAGCGCCTGCAAAACGTAGACATTGCAGTAATAGATGGATTTATCTGTCCATTAAGCGAAAAGGTTCTCGCTTCCACAAACATGTTACGGCTCATTGCGCTTAATCACACTGGTTTTGAGATGATAGATATCGAGAGCGCTATCGCAAAGGGGATTAAAATTACAGATCTCCCAGGATATTCAACTGAAGGTGTTGCCGAGCATGTTATTGCTCTTATGTTTGCGGTAATACGCCATATACCCCGCGCGAATCACGAAATGCGAAATGATCCATTTCAAATTGATCCTGCGAACAAAGAACACCGCGGGTATATGGGATTTAATGTGGCCGATAAGACATTAGGTGTTATCGGACTTGGCTCTATTGGCACTCGGGTCACTGAATTAGGTAACGGATTAGGTATGAAGGTAGTGGGATATAATAGAACTCCAAAAACAGTACCAAACGTCAAGATGGTTAGTTTTGAAGAACTACTTAAGACAAGCGATGTGATTTCTATAAATATGGCCATGGACCCAGGAGTAGAACATGTTATTGGAGGAAAAGAACTTGCACTAGTAAAACCATCTGCGATCCTCATTAATACAGCGATTGGAAAACATGTTGATAATCAAGCCCTATATGTAGCGTTGAAAGATAGAAAAATTGGCGGAGCAGGGCTTGATGTGTTAGAAGACTGGTCTAAAAACAATCCACTTTTGCAGATGGATAATGTGGTCGTAACACCTCATGAAGGCTTCTTTACAGAAGAGTCGCTGACAAATATGGCTGATATTATTACAAAAAACATAGAAACGTATATCGCGGCCAACATAAACATTATCAGTTAATTTGAGTATATGTTGGAAAGGATTAAGCGCGGTCGAAGTATCTATAGCGGGCCGCAGCAGCGAAGTGTTGGGAATAATAGAAATAGATGGAAAGCGTAAGATAAAGGAACCATTCATTTATGAAACAATTAGTTCTAATAAACCCTGAAAACATTTCAGATGAAGAGGCTGAGAAATATCCCATTCGAGAAGCAGTTCGTGTAATTGTTGTAGATAATCATAGCATGGTCGCACTTCTTCACGTAAAAAATAAACAACACTATAAATTGCCAGGTGGAGGTATTGAAGAATCAGAAAGTAAAGAAACTGCGCTCAAACGAGAATGTAGGGAGGAGATAGGTTCTGAAATAGAAATTGTTAGAGAAATCGGCTTTATAGTCGAGTATAAAAAGATTTTAAATCTCAAACAGATTTCTTATTGCTACCTTGCTAAATTGAAAGGCGAGAAGGGGGTGCCTCATTATACAGACAAAGAACTTGCAAATGGATTTGAGCAAATATGGCTTCCATATAATCAAGCGTTAGAATTGTTATCTAACAATAAAGCAAAAAGTGTGGAAGGTAGAGATTATATTGTTCCAAGAGATGCAATATTTCTCAAATTTGCAAAAGAGTACCTCTAAATGGCATAATTAGGAATATAATATTGTTCATTTTTCGTTTGCCAAAAAGTTCGAATAGCATTAATGTCCGCCTGCAGAAAAACAGTACCTATGAACATTTATTTTGTTAGACATACGAACTATATTAATCCTGAGAATATTTATGCATTCCACTTACCAATGGAATTATCAGTAGAGGGTATAGCGCATGCGAATAGGATTGGTAACTGGTTCTCGGAAAATAAAATCATAAATATTCCACTGTACACAAGCCCAATAAAGAGATGTATTCAAAGTTCTGAGATTATAGTTCAACATACACAATCCTCCATTTCTATTGATGAACGTTTAATAGAAACAAGCTGTGCAGAACTTCAGGGCACTATACAACCGCAAGAAAATGCATGGATCCTAGAAGAAGATAACCCGTCCAGAGAGACAAGAGAACATGTTTTAGAAAGAGTACTAGATTTTTATAGTGAAAAAGTAAAAGAGAATAAGGATTGTATAGCAGTATCCCATGGTGATGCAATTACTCTCCTCTATTATTATTTAAACAACATTAAACTGCCAAAGTATTTATGGGGACCAGATAACATTGAAAATATTATCAATAGAGGCGAAATTGTTAAGATTGAAGTGAATAATGAAAAGCTGCATTCAATATCCAGAATTAAAGTTTGAGCAAGAGGTTCCCACATAGTCAATTAGTGCCATCACCTGAGATCTGTATAAAGATAAAGTATTGAAAAGGTTTGTGTTAAACTAAGACAATGAAAAACTTAACAATCCAGCAACTCACAGATATAATAATGCAGCAGGCAAAAGAAAAAGGTTTTGGTACAAAACCAGAAGAGATCAATGTTGCGGAAAAAATTGCTCTTATACATTCAGAAGTTTCAGAAGCCTATGAAGCTTATCGTCATAATGATCTTGATGGTAATGACGGCTTTAAGATGGAGCTTGCAGATATAGTTTCAAGAACGCTACATCTGGCGGGCATTATGGACATAGATATTGAAGAACAAATACTTAAGAAGCTTGATAACAATAAAGATAGAAAATGGGACTGGAAAAAAATGAATGAGGGTCACAGTTAATAGATACATTTCTGCTTCAGATTTTTTATGGTTGGGATTTACAAAGTAAGTTTCGATAGTATCCGCATTTTGTCACCATTTATGGTACAACTAGGAATGCATAAGCTAAAGTAGTATATAGTTACTCGATTTACCAGTACCAGTAAAAGTCTATAAGAAAATGGAAAACTATTTGGAATTTGCAAAAAAACTAGCAAAAGAAGCTGAAGTAATTGCTTTAAATTATTTCAGTTTTGAAATTGACAGTACTTGGAAAGAAGATGATACTCCTCTTACAAAAGCAGATACGGAAATTAATGATCTGGTTATTAAAAGAATAAATGAAGCGTACCCTGAACATAGTATCTACGGAGAAGAAAAAAACGACGTAAAAGAAAACTCAAAATACATTTGGGTTTGTGATCCAATAGATGGAACCATGGCCTTTTCATGTGGCTTACCACTGTTTGTTTTTTCTATTGCTTTAGTCGATCAATCGAATGGTCAGCCAATTTTTGGACTCGTAAACGATCCGGTAATGAAAAATATGTATTGGGCATATATAGGGAGCGGAGCATATAGAAACGGTAAAAAGATAGAAGTCTCCAAGGAAAATACTTTGAAAAATACATACTTAAGTACTGGCGCATCAGGCAGAGAAGTGGGCTATTCAAATCTATCACTATTTAAAGCATTGAGTGAAAGAAAATGTAAGGTTATGAAATACCCCTCATTTATTTATGGTGCAATTCAAGTCGCAAATGGTAAGTATTCAGGAGCAGTGTTCTATGCTAAAGCTGGCCATGATGTCGCGGCTCTAAAAATTATCACCGAAGAAGCAGGTGGTATGGTGACAGATCTGGATGGAAATGAAAGAAGATACGACCAAGATGGAGTGGGTTGTATCGTTTCGAATAGAATATTGCATACAGAACTATTAGATATTGTTCGATCGGGGAAGTTGGAGTAAAATACATACCCTATGATAAATACACTATTTGGACCCAATGAAGTAAATCTTTTAATCGATTTGTTATTAAGTGTAATTGCGGGTTTAATAATTGGAATTGAAAGAGAATCGCGAGGTAAGGATGCTGGAATAAGTACACATACAATGGTTATTATTGGAGCAATGTTATTTACATTCATGTCTTCATTGGTTGATCCTGCTTCAGAATCACGAATTGCTGCGCAAATAGTTTCCGGAATTGGCTTTTTAGGAGCAGGCTTAATAGTTAAAGATGGTTCGAATGTTAAAAATTTAACCACTGCAGCAAGTATTTGGGTTTCGGGAGCTATTGGAATGGCGTTTGGATTTAATTACCACGTCATCGGTATTATTGTTACTTTAGCAATTACCATTATCCCACGTATTCCCCATGTAAATAAACGAAGTCCTGAGTCAATTTTAGAATCAAAAAAATGATTTTATTTTTGCATAATGTTCTTTTTTTAGAACTAGGTTTGGGTGCAGTTTTAGCAATAGATCATATTTTCCAGCCTTCTTAATGTAACTCGCTGACTTAAGCAAAAAAAGCAAAAAACTTGCTTACATATGAAAATCTGATATCATATATCTATGATTCGCTCAATATATACATTGTTTATCGGTGTATTTTTAGTACTCTTTGTCGGTGTGGGAATTTCTGCTTTTTATCCGGCTCCGCAATACCCTGAAATGCCAGAGACAATTAAATATGAACAGCTTCCAGAAGCAGGTGCAAAGGAAAGTCCAGAAAAAATTGCTCAGAGAAAAGAATATGACAAAGCTCAGAAAGCATATACGCTTGAATCTCAAAAATATGAACGAAATGTTTCAATGATCGCTGTGGTTGCAGCGGTAATTTTTGTTGCTGCAAGCCTAACACTTCTTAAAGCAATTTACTTGATTGCAGACGGAATTTTACTGGGAGGAGTTTTAACGCTTCTATACGGAACTATTCGAGGATTTAATACAAACGATACACGATTCTTATTTGTGGTAGTTTCGATTGGACTTGTTATTTCGCTACTACTTGGGTACGTCAAATTCATAAAACCTCTTCAATCAGGTAAAAAGTAATTTTGGTATACTAGCTGCATATGAAAAATACCGCATCTTTTGTAACGAATGTAGGGTTAATTACCAGTAACGGATCTTGGGGTCAGAACGTGATGGCGTGCGAATGGACACATCAGCTTTCGTACGAACCTTCTCTGATTGCTGTTTGTATACGACCAGGGAAGGCTACTTTCGATAATATTAAGGAGTCCGGTGTGTTTGGTGTGAATATTGCTTCTGTTGACCAAAATGTTATTGCGAGTACTAGTGGAAACAATCACGGAAAAGCTGTGGATAAAATTGCATTATTAAAAGAGCTCGGTGTTGATTTTTATGAAGCAAAAACCATTAACACGTTAATGATTCGGGGAGCTACTTTGAATGCAGAATGCAAGCTGGTTAAATTAATAGAAATTGGTGACCACCCAATCTTTATAGGAGAAGTACAGGAGTTTACTGAAAATGAAAATGATCCGATTATTTATCATAAGGGTAAATATTTTAAATTAGGAGAACAAATCCACAAGCCAAGTGATGACGTCATTGGTCATATTGCTCAGTTAGTAAAGAAGCATTCGAAGTAAAACGTAGAAGTGCTCGCGATTTATTGATGTTTAATACGGCGGACGCATGAAATATAATCAATATTCATTTAAAAGTGTAATATGGCTGTATCCGGGAAAGGCAGCGTGGCACTTTATTTCAGTTCCAAAAGATATCTCCGCTGATATTCATGAGAAATTTGCGGATCGGAAAAGAGGGTGGGGTTCAATTCCTATTTATGTAAAAATCGGAACTTCTTCGTGGAAAACATCTATTTTTCCAGATTCGAAATCTTCGTGTTTTTTATTGCCAATTAAATCTGAAATACGGAAAGTAGAACGTATTATGGTTGATGAATCTTGCCGTGTGCAAATAGAAATTATTTAGAACGTGAAGAATTTTTTTGAAGCTCATCTATCTTTTTTTCTAAAATATCAAGTTGATTCATAATTTTTTCCAATTCTTTTTCTTCATCTTCTTCGACAAAAAAACTTGCAATATTTGCCGTAATTATGGAAAAAAGAGAAATACCAACAAACATAAGTACTACGGCTAAAGCACGGCCCTCAAGTGTAATGGGTACGAAATCGCCATACCCAACCGAAGCAACTGTGGAAAAAGCCCACCATACCCCTTCGGTAAAAGTTTGGATAGGTGCGTCTGGATAGCCATTTTCAATTATGGTGACTAAAATACCGGTAAATATAGTAAATATCAGTGCAAATCCTAAAACATAATTGAGTCGGTGAAAAAAAATAAGCTGAAGTAAGTCCCACTTTTTGTGGCGATGATTTATCATGGTAATCTTCTCAATCAATAATAAGTATACTGTTTTATATTCCTGTTACGCCAAATAATAAACCAATTCCGTATGTTATTCCCATCGCTAGTATTCCTCCGGTTACTACTCTAAAAACAGCTCGCAAAATCTGTGCTCCACCAATTTTTGCACTTATTGTACCGGTAATTGCCAGGGCTACTACCACCGATGAAAATGCCATTGCTACTCTATATGATTCACTCGGCAAAGAAATTGCAGCTAAGGGAATAAGCGCTCCTAAGATGAACGATACAGCAGAAGCGGCTGCCGCTTCCCATGGACTTGTTAAATTATTCGGATCAATTCCCAGCTCAATTTCTACATGAGCTGCAAATGCATCTTTTTTAGTTAATTCTCTTGCTACTTTCATGGCTGTTTTTGAAGAAAGTCCCTTTTGTTCGTAAAGATTGGCGAGCTCTCGTAATTCTTGCTGAGGAAAATGCTTTAATTCATACGCTTCTTTTTTAAGCAACGCTCTTTCAGTGTCGCGAGAACTACTGACCGAAACATATTCTCCTGCCGCCATCGAAATTGCGCCAGCAATAATTCCAGCAATTCCTGCCGTTAAGATTGCACTTGAAGAATTTGTTGCGCCAGCAACTCCTACAACCAAGCCCGCTATAGAAACAATGCCATCATTTGCTCCTAATACTGCAGCGCGAAGCCAGTTAAGTGAGCTGAGCGCGTCAAACGAATGTGGCTCATTATGAGTATGCATAAATTAATTATAGCGTGTAGAATTACCTAATGTCGCAACTAAACTATACTCCGCTTCGACGTTCTCACTATTTGCGATCGCGATCACAAAATCGGGGAATAAGTTTTACTCTGACGGTATTAGTTGTTACTTCGCTTCTTTCATTTCTGGGTACTAATTACGCATTACATTCGATATTTCCAATAAAAACAAATGCACAACAGGCACCGATCAAAGTGTATCCTACGCTTCCTACTTCTTCGTCACGGCTTTCAGTTGTTGTTGAAGATTCTCTTCGAGGTTCAAAGGGCACGTATGGCATATTGATTAAAAATCTTAAAACAGGAGAAATGTATCATCATAATGAGCATATGACGTTTGAATCGGGGAGCTTATATAAATTATGGATTATGGCAACAGCGTATGAACAAATAGAGGAGGGCACGCTCAAAATCGATGACAATTTACTTGCTGATATTCCAAAACTGAATGAAAAATTCAATATAGCAACGGAGGACGCGGAATTAAAAGAGGGGGAAATTGATTTTACAATTGGAAGTGCTTTGCGTCAGATGATTACAATCTCTCATAATTACGCAGCACTTGCGCTTTCACAAAAAGTTGGAATGAAAAATGTTAAGGCATTTTTGAAAAGTCATGATTTGACGGAATCATTTACAGGACAACCTCCAAAAGTTTCAGCCTATGACGTTGGGGTATTTCTCGAGAAATTATATGCAAGAAAATTAGTATCGCCAAGTAGTGATCACGAAATGCTTTCATTGCTAAAGGAACAAACCATTAATCATAAGCTCCCAGGAGATCTTCCTAAAAACGTAACAATCGCACATAAAACAGGAGAAATAGGGCTATTTACCCATGACGCTGGCATAGTATATGCACAAAGCGGAGACTACATAATTGTAGCATTATCACAAAGCGACTATCCACCTGGGGCCGAAGAACGTATTGCAACAGTATCTAAAGCAGTGTATGATTATTTCAGTGAATAAACTGAAAACATTTGGTCCTCTTTTTGTTGTAATTGGCGCGCTCTTATGGAGCTTTGACGGTTTGCTGCGTGTTAGTCTTTATTCTCTTCCTCCGGCGGTAATTGTTTTTTACGAACATCTTTTGGGGGCACTTATTTTATTGCTTATTTCGTTTAAATGGTTCCATGATTTAAAAAAACTTACCCGAAAGGAATGGATTGCCATGGGGTGTGTTGCATTATTTTCAGGAGCATTAGGAACCATTTTTTACACATCGGCACTGCAGTATATTAATTACACGCAATATTCAGTTGTAGTTTTACTTCAGCAACTACAACCAATATGGGCAATTGGCATGGCAGCAATTTTGTTGAAGGAAAAAATTACAAAAGGATTTATAGGGTGGGCTTTGCTCGCATTAATTGCAGCATATTTTATTTCCTTTAAGGATTTGCAAGTAAATCTAGATACGGGTGCAGGAACGCTTAAAGCGGCATTGTTAGCATTGGGAGCAGGAGTTATGTGGGGATCATCTACGGCTATTTCGAAATATGTTTTAAACAAAGTATCGTTTCTAACAGGAACCGCAATGCGTTTTTTTATGGCGCCTATTTTCGCGCTACTCATTGTAATGAGCAATAATCAAACAAGTGCGCTGTATACGCTAACTTCTTCTCAGTGGCAAACGTTAATTATTATTACGTTTTCAACAGGTATGCTTGCATTAGCAGTGTATTATTATGGACTTAAAAAAACTCCCGCTCGAATTACAACATTGTGTGAATTGGTTTGGCCTGCAAGTGCAATCATAATTGACTATACATATTTTCACCGAACACTTTCAGCAACGCAAATTTTTGGAATCTTTTTATTGGGAATTGCGATTTATCACGTAACAAAACCGCTAGCCAAAAAAAGTGATCTATCACTGCGATCAGAATAATCTGCTAGTTTTTCGAATGTGCAAAATACGTACGAATATTTGAAACGTCTTCTTTAATTTGTTTTATTAAGTCATTTACGGAGTCGAATTTCATATTGTCTCGAATTTTTTTATGTAAAACAATTTTTACATTTTTACCATAGATATTTTGATCAAAGTCCATAATGTAGCTTTCCAGCTTATAATCATTTTCCCCAAATGTTTTAACTTCTCCAACAAATGACGCGGCAATATATTCATTTTTATCTATATAAACATGCGAAGCATATATACCCGATTCAATGGGTTGATTGAGAACTAAGTTAATAGTAGGAAATCCCAAATCTTTTCCTCTTTTCTTTCCTTCAACAACAGTTCCGGTAATTGTATAGAGCGCGTCCATATAAATTTGCAAATTTTAGTTATTCAAGTATACTCTATTGCAATGGAAACAGCAGTATTTGGAGGAGGGTGTTTTTGGTGCACCGAAGCGATATTTCAGCAATTAAACGGAGTTTCATCGGTGATTTCTGGATATGCCGGAGGAACCATGAGCAATCCCTCGTATCATGATGTATCAACAGGCGAGACAGGACATGCAGAAGTTATTAAAATTGAATTTGATCCGAAAATAATTCCATACAATGATTTAGTAGATATATTTTTTAGCACACATAATCCCACGTCATATAATCGGCAAGGAAATGACATTGGTCCGCAATATCGTTCAATTATTTTATATACAACCGAAGAACAAAAAGTCATTGCCCAACAAGCACGTGATGCACTAATTTCCTCGGGTCAATACGAAGGACCGATTGTTACCGAAATTGAACCATTAAAAGAATTTTATGCTGCCGAACAATATCATCAAGATTATTACAATCGGAACAAAAATGATGGGTATTGCGAAGTAATTATTTCGCCAAAGTTACAAAAATTACGAGAAAAATATTCGGATAAATTAAAATAATATGAAACTCAATAAACTAACTCCTGAAGAAGAACGAGTAATACTCTATAAGGGAACAGAGGCATCTTTCACGGGAGAATATGATACGACCTTTCGAGAGGGGACATATATCTGTCGTCAATGTGAAACTCCTCTATATACTTCAGATAGTAAATTTCATTCCGGATGTGGGTGGCCTAGTTTTGATCAGGAAATTCCCGGTGCTGTTAAGCGCACTCTCGATGCAGATGGAAGTAGAGTGGAAATAACCTGCAACTCGTGCGGAGGGCATTTGGGTCATGTTTTCGAGGGCGAACGATTTACCGAAAAAAATACTCGACATTGTGTGAATTCAATTTCACTGAAATTTGTGCTGAAAAGGTAAGGATGACTCCGGACCTATTCTCTTCTCAAAAGCTTGAGCATTGCAAACATAAATCGTGATTGAACAGCATCTTTATTTCGACGCGTATGTGTTTTAATAAATTCAGAAGTTTGGGCGATGTCGTCATCTTGCTTATTTTTAGATAGTGTAATTTTTTTTGCAAGATCATAAATTTCTTCTTCATCGGCGGTAAATTCATATCCGTTGTATTGTAAGAAAACTCCTGCGGCGACAATTGAAACTCGCTTGTTCCCATTATTAAAAGGGTGGATTTTGTTTATGAAATACATATAGCATGCAGTTTTTGTATAGATATCTGGATATAAATCTTTTTTTCCAAAGGTGCGAGCGGGGGAAGCGATTACTCCATCTAATTTATCAAAATATGTATGTTTGTATACGGGAATAGGATCGTTGTTTTTCTTAAAAAAAGAAGCAAGTTCACTGCAGATAACCTCAAAATCTGATAGTGTTAAATAAACCATTATTCATACGACAAACGCTTAAGTGTTTTGCCATATTTTTTAATCATAACACGAGTGTATTTTCGTGTAGTTTCTTCACGTTTTGGAGATTTATTTAATAGCTTAGCCACGAGCTTGGAGAATTTTTTTTGCATTTCAATAATGTATCAGATTGATATCGTAAATGCAAGTAGGCGAGAAAGTTGAGTAACGATTTCTTACTGTTTACGTGATGACAAAGTGGTACGTGAAATAATTATGTCACGCAAGCGGCAGGGCTCACAATGACCGTTCATGTTATAATTCCATAAATGACACACGGAAAAATAATCTTTCAAGGAGAAACGGAAAACGGCAATGGTTTTGTGATACGATATCCAAAATCAGATGATGTTCGAATGCTTCATCGCTACATCAATACTCTTTCTAAAGAACAAACATACGTTACATTTCAAGGTGAAACTATTTCTTTAAAAAAAGAGCAGGAATTTTTAGATTACCAACTAAAGCGTATAGGTCAAAAACTCGCAATGCTCTTACTTCTTGATGTAGATGGACTCGTTGCAGGAGTAGGAGGAATTGATTTAAAAGACCATACGTCATCACATGTTGGATTGATGACAATTTCACTTGCAAAGGAATTTCGGGGTAAAGGAATTGGTGGATTATTTTTAGATAAATTGATAGAAGAGGCGAAAATTAATTTAACCGATATGAAATTGATTACGTTATCGGTATTTGCAGTGAATACAGCAGCAATTAATTTGTATCAGCGTTTTGGATTTATTGAGTACGGTAGATTGCCCGGTGGAATATTTTACAAAGGTGAATTTGTAGATCAGATTGAAATGTGTAAAGAGGTGTAGTGCTGACATATGGTACAATCGATCGTATATGATTCGTTTGTTGCTAGCAGTTTTTTTTGGAAAAGCGACCGCATTTTTTATACGTACTTTTACTCAGTCAGGAGGCAGTGCAGCTCCTGGTCTTGTTGCATTATATATTGACCCGAAATTGATTCGCAAACTTTCAAAACAGATTCCTCAAAACATTGTTGTCACAGGAACTAATGGGAAAACAACAACTTCAGGAATGATCGCACACATACTCTTACAGAGTGGTATGCAGATTTTACACAATGGAACTGGATCTAATTTATCACGTGGCGTCGCGTCAAAACTTGTTGCTGAAAGCTCTTTATTTGGAAGAATTTCTAATGTAAAAATTGGAATTTGGGAAGCTGATGAAGCAGCATTTGTCGATATTGTTTCTCAGGTAAAACCACAACATATTGTTTTACTAAATATATTTCGTGATCAATTAGACCGCTATGGAGAAATAGATACGATTATTGAAAAGTGGAAAAAAGCTCTTGAAAGTGCTTCTTGGCAAAAAACAATCTACATTAATGGTGACGATGGGCATTTGGAAGTATTTAAAAAAAGCACAAACACTAGTATTCAAACTTTTGGAATTGCAGGGAGTCCGGTACGTTTTGAGAAAAAATCTGACGAAGTACATTTTACTGTTAAGGCGCAAATACTTACTGTCGATATTGATGGTGCAGAAATTGTATATAGCCATAATGGTTTTGGGCAAAAGGTACTGCTTCCAATTGTGGGGGCATACAATGTATATAACTTTTTAGCTGCATATTTAGTAACAAGCGAGTTGAAGATTTCGTCGGAAGAAATAGTAGGAGCTCTGGATTCATTTACACCTGCTTTTGGTAGGATGGAGAAAATTCAAATAAAAGATCGTAGCGGATTGATTGCGCTTATTAAAAACCCAACAGGTACTACACAGGTATTGGAAACAATTCAACCAATGGTAAAAAAACAGGATACAGTAATAATTTTACTTAACGATAATATTGCCGATGGTACTGATGTCTCATGGATTTGGGATGCACAGTTTGAAAATATTTCTCCCAAACTTTTTAAAATATTTGTAACTGGTACTCGAAGATTTGATATGGTATTACGATTGGTTTATGCAGGGGTGGATAAAGAAATGATTGATGTTGAAGAAACAATTGATGGAATTTTTACAAAAGTCGCTGGTAGCCCAAAGGATGGGCGCATATTTATCTTACCAACATATACTGCTCTATTAGAATTGCAAGAATATTTAAAAGAGAACGGTTATAAAAATGAACATTGGCACGGCGAGCATAAAATATGAAATTAACAATCGGATATTTATACGGAGATGTAATGAATATTTATGGTGATACCGGTAATATTATTGCACTTCAATACCGTGCAAAACTTCATTCGGTTGAAACAGAAGTGAAAATGATTTCGATCGGCACATCGTACAAAGAGCATGTTGCTGATATTCTATTTTTTGGGGGAGGGCAAGATGCAAGCCAGATTGATGTTGCAAAAGATTTGCAAAAAACGACTGGAAAAATAATTAAAAAAGAAATTGAACGGGGAATTCCACTGCTCTCAATTTGCGGGGGATATCAGTTGCTCGGGGAGTATTATCAACCCCAAGATGCCGAAAAACTGCCGGGCATAGAAGTCTTTGGAGCGTATACTGTTGCAGGCACCAAACGCATGATTGGAAATATTGTTGTAGATTCCAGTTGGGGAAAGCTCGTTGGCTTTGAAAATCATAGTGGAAAAACATTTTTACACGACAAAACTACAAAATTAGGTACTGTGCTTGCGGGCTATGGCAACAACGGTGAAGATACAACGGAAGGTTGTGTATACAAAAATGCAATAGGCTGTTATATGCATGGATCGTTACTTCCTAAAAATCCCATATTAACGGATTGGTTTATCAAAACCGCACTCAGCGTAAAATATAATAAAGAAATATCACTCAGCGATGTAGATTCAACCGTTGAAGATAAGGCAAGAAAACACTTTCTTTCTGAAGATTAACTTGTATAATGTTCATATGTCGAACGATGAGCACACAGAAGTAACTCCGAGTTGGACCGCGCTATTGCGAATTGTAATTGTAGGCCTAGCATTGTATGTTGTGTGGAAACTACACGGAGTCATTATTATTGTGCTGTTGGCAACAATGCTATCTTCTGCACTGTATCCAACTGTTCGCTACTTGTCTAAATGGGTATCGCTTACGGTTGCTTCAATAATTACTCTTGCGGTCCTAACCGTGCCTTTAATTACGACCATTGCTGTAATTATTCCTAATTTTATTGAGCAGTTTCCTAGTTTGTTAGAAACGCTAAATGGGATTGTGGTTCGTTCAACTTTTTTACCTCAGTCTCTTAAACAGATTGATTTTACGCAATACACACAAAGCAGTATAAGTTATTTGCTTAATTCTTCAGCCCAAATCACCGGTTTTATTGCTACTGTTATTACAATCCTTTTTATGACACTGTATATTCTTATTGATTCGCGAAGACTGCGAAGAATATTATTTAGCATGATTCCAGCGGTGCAACGAGACGATTATTTGGAAATGTTACGAGAGCTATATGTTATTAATGGGCATTATATTCGAGGAAACTTACTCATTTCGATTACATGTACTACTATCATATCTACGGGGTTACTGGCACTTAACGTGCCATATGCAGTACCGTTGGGAATTTTGGCGGGTATCCTAGATCTGCTTCCACTTATTGGAGCCTTAACAGGAGCTATTCCATCACTCATTATTGCTTTTGCAGTAAATCCAACAACAGGACTACTTACTTTAGTGTTATTTATTTTATATCAACAGTTTGAAAATAACATTTTGGCTCCAAGTATTTACAAACGAGTTCTTGACTTATCACCGTCGCTGAGTTTGCTCTCTGTTATTATTGGAGCGACATTGTTTGGTATGAGCGGTGCATTTATTGCTCTACCTTTTGCTGCAAGTGTCCCAACGATTTTGGACTTCTTAAATAGCGAACATATCATGAAAAAAAGAACTAAGTTGCGCTAAACTCTGGTATACTTTCCGCTATGGACGATGACAAATATAAGGCTGTTTGGCTTTCATATTCTGGAATGAAGGATTTTACGAATTGTCCCCGCGCATATTATTACCGATACGTATATAAAAATCCACGAACTGGAAAGAAGATTAGTATTGCAAAACCCGCACTTTCATTAGGTCAAACTGTTCATGGAGTACTGGATCAGATTTCTATACTTCCATCGGCAAATCGCTTCGACGTTCCTCTTCGTGATCGTTTCGAAGCTGAATGGAAATCTATTTCTGGAAAAAAAGGAGGTTTTTCAAATTCGCAGGAAGAGAGTCTGTATAAAGAACGGGGAGCTGCAATGATTGATCGTATTGCTCAACACCCAGGAATTCTTACACTACCTGCTGTAAAAATGAAAGATCAACTGCCGTATTATTGGATTTCTCGAGATGAAAACTTAATACTTTGTGGAAAAATTGACTGGCTACAGTACGATGAAACAACCGATTCCGTAAGAATTATTGATTTTAAGACTGGAAAAGGAAAGGAGCATAATGGGTCATTGCAATTACCAATTTATTATTTGTTGGCAACTCATTGTCAAAAAAGAGCGGTAGCGGGTGCAAGTTATTGGTATTTGGAAAGCGACAATGATCCAATTTCTGTTGACTTGCCCAATGAAAAAGATTCAGAAAAGCAAATCATGGATATTGGGCTTCGCTTAAAACTTGCTCGTCAATTAAATCATTTCAAGTGTATAAGCGATGATAAAATGGGCTGTAGGTATTGCGCGCCACTTCAAGCTGTAGTAGAAGGAAAGGGTGAATTTGTTGGCAATTCTCACTGGGGCGACGAAATATATTACCTGTCTGCGCAGGCAGTAAGCCTTTCAACAGGAAGTCCACGAACTGTTTCCATGGACATTCCTGATGAAGAAGAATAATGATCGAGTATGTCGATATTATTTTTTACTGCACATCTTACAATATGTCATGTGCATCATTAAGTCAATAACTGCACTAAGTCCGACTAAAATATACACAACTTTTTCAAGCATTGATCCTTGTCCCAAAAGAGAAGCCACGAGATTTACATCGAAAAGTCCAACCAGACCCCAGTTTAATGCTCCAACTACTACTAAAAGGTAGGTTAAGGAATGTAGTGGTTTATGTTCCATATAGTTCACCTCCCTTCCAGCCCGCCAGTAGGCAGGCGATCACTTCGTTGGCTCAGGGTATGCAACCCTTCGCTTATCTTGATTCTAGATGCATTTGTATATAAAAAGCAAGCGGGTAAATTCATGATACAATTGGATTCTTATGAAAAGAAAAACAATGATTATAACGGGTTGCTCAAGTGGATTTGGATACGAAAGTGCACTAGCGTTTGCTCAAGAAGGACATATTGTTTTTGCAGGAGTCCGAAATCTGAAAAGTGACGGTACAAAAAAACTTCAATCACTTATAAATAAAAACAAGTTACCTATTACAATAGTTGTCCTCGACGTAAACTCTGACAAATCGGTAAATACTGCAATAGCGCACATTCTCAAAAAGACTCCTCGAATTGATGTGCTGATCAATAATGCAGGGTATGGCACGCGTGGTCCAATAGAAGACTTTTCCATTGATGAGGTAAGAGCACAATTTGAAACTAATTTTTTTGGGGTATTGCGGATGATAAAAGCGGTAGTGCCTGTAATGCGCAAGCAAAAGTCGGGCCTAATTATTAATTTCAGTTCGATAAGTGGTTTAGTTTCCTTTCCGTTATTTAGTATTTATTCTGCATCGAAATATGCCATTGAAACCTTGACCGAAGGATTGTGGTTTGAATTAAAACATTTTGGAATTAATGTATGTATGGTAGAACCAGGGTCGTTTAAAACGAACTTTTCGGACAATCGCAAAGATGCAGAATCTATGTATCGGACTAACTCTCCATATAAAAAGTTAATCACAACATTTGACTCACGCTATAAAAAAACACATGCAAAAACGAGTGGAATAACGTCGAAACAAAAGGGGCCAGAAGAAGTTGTTAATACTCTCATAGAGATTATTGAGACTGATTCGCCAAAATTACGATACCGAATTGGAAACGACGCGCACAAAAATTATTGGATCCGGAAATTGATGCCAGATTTTCTGTGGATTAAGCTGTTGAGGAAAATATATAGGTGGTAATAATTTTTTTGCAGAGCAAAAGCCGCTGGGACTCCCTCCGGTCGGCGCACCCGCTCGCATGTCTCTCAGCTTAACCACTATCAATCATGACTCTTGATATGTTATAAATAAACAATGGATTCAATTCGTTTTTTGGGAGCTGCCGGCACCGTAACCGGATCTTCGTATTTTCTATTTGGCGATTCAGGAAAAGGAATCATGGTTGATTTAGGTATGTTTCAGGGTCCTTTTCATATTGAGAACCTTAACCGTGCACCACTTGACGTGTCGATTCCCGATATCGAAGGTGTTGTGCTTACTCACGCACACTTGGACCATTGTGGTCGATTACCACTACTTGCTCAACTTGGATACACAGGTAAAATTTACATGACCAAACCAACACGCGAGCTTATTGAAATCGTGCTTTTAGATGCCGCAAAAATTTCTCATAGTGAACGTGAAGAGCCGCTGTATACCGAAGAAGATGTTCAAAGAGTTCTGGATATGTGCCAAGTTGTTGACTATCATGCTCCTTTTGAAATTGGAAAATATGGAATTTCTATGTATGATGCTGGTCATATTTTAGGATCAGCAAGTGTTTTGGTGCAAGGATCACAAAAAATTATTTTTAGTGGTGACTTGGGAAATAGTCCCGAGGAATTGCTTCATGCGACAGAAAAAATTGCCGCTGCCGATGTTGCTATTATGGAATCTACATATGGCGATAGAATTCATCATGTGGAAGATACAGATGCAATGCTACAGAACGAAATTAATTCAGTTGAAAAAAATGGTGGTGTTCTTTTAATACCAGCATTCTCAATGGAACGAACGCAAGAAATTTTACACAAGATAGATCATCTGAAAAAGAGTAATAAAGTACTTGATAAAACACCAGTATTTTTAGATAGTCCAATGGCGATAAAAACTACAAGTGTCTATAAAGAGTTCAAAAATCTATATAGTCCGGAATTGTCGGATCATGTGAAAAAAGATGATCCATTTGATTTCCCGGGACTATCTCTTGTTGAAACTGTAGATGATAGTAAGGCGATTTTAGGGGTATATGGGGCAAAAGTAATTATTGCAGGAAGTGGCATGATGAGCGGCGGGAGAATTATGTATCATGCGCTAGAATATTTAAGCTATCGATCATCGCGACTGTTTATTGTTGGATATCAGGGTGAAGGAACACTGGGGAGAGATATATTAGATGGAGCGCGAGTTGTAACGATTAAGGGTAGAAAAGTACAGGTAAATGCAACAGTTACGCACTCCTCGGGAATGAGTGCGCACGCAGATCAGCCAAAACTAATGAACTGGTTTAATTCTATTAACGGCGTAAAACGTCTTATGTTGACCCATGGGGAAGACGGACCACGAACGCATTTGAAACAAAAAATAAATGAAGAAAAAACATCGCTTACAATCGACATGCCACACTTAAACGAAACAATTAGTTTGGTGTAAAAAAATCCAAATCTCTTTTTAGAACTGTTGCATGAGCTCCTCTGGAAAAGTTATGATCTTCGCCGGTATACGAATAAAATATATGTTTGGTCTTCGAACCAATCAACTTCTGCTCTAAGTCTTTGCTCCATTGATACGGAACCGATTCATCGTTGGTCCCGTGGTGGATAATAAGGGGAGTTTGAATAAATTGTGTATTTTCACTTGGCGAGAGTTTCTTAAAATCATCTGCTGAGAAAAATTTATATACAAGCTCTTTTACTTTTTCAAAATTTGCGGCGTCGCGATTTTTAAGAAAATATAGCATGCTTTCAGGGTAGGGTGCGCTTACCGGTGCCCACAAACTTGCTGCTCTTATTTTAGTACCCGCAACCTCAAGAACTTTTAAGGTTATGTCTCCACCCATTGAATGACCCCACATGAATATATTTCTTTTGTTGCTATTGGGAATCGTTGAATCAAGCGAAGGTAGGGAAGCCATTAAATTTAATACGTCAATAGGATAATTTAATCGATTCAATGGGTCAGTTCGGTCGCCTTGTGAATTTCCATTTGCACGGTAATCAGGTTTTAAAACAATAAATCCTTTATGTGCAAAAAAATCAAACGGATTTCTATAAGAATGAATTGTTGAGTAATTTTGTGGCTCAATATATCCATGGTTTAGAATGAGAAATGAAGCATTCGATTTCAAATTTTTTGGCACGCTCAAGAGAGCGTAAAGTTTATTCCCATCAGAGTTATATGAAATAATGTGTGCAGAAAACACATCGTTCTCATATGCTTTAGACTCGATAATGATTGTGCTTTTCTTATATTCCCTTTTTCTGAGCGACTCAATGGTAAAAGGTGTGCTTATATTTGTAATAGGAGTTCGGGTAGGCACAGTGAAAGAAGTATCTTGCAGAGGAGTTTTTACTATGTTTGACTTGAAGAAAATAGTAAGTGGAATAATCAAGAGTGCTAGAATGACGATAGGCACTTTCATAAAGATTTACAGTACAACTACTTAGTCGCGGCTTGCAGCAGTTTGCTTCACCAGTTTTGCGCTTTGTACGATTTGATACATTTCTCCTTCTCGTACCATGATTTGATTTGTTTGTGCTACATCGCGATATTGAAGTAGGAATTTTGATAGCGCCTTGTCTAAATCGCGAACTTCTGCGGTTAATTCCTTTAATTTCTGCTTTGCTTCAATTACTGCAGAAGTTCCAGCTAGTTGTTCCTTAATTTTATTTGATTCCATTTTCAGCGTTTTCATTTTTTCTTCAGCTTCCCCAAGAGCTTTATCATTCGCAAATGTATCTGAAATCATTTCTTTATATTGCTTCATTTCTTCACGCTTTGATTGGACACCCTGATAATAGGTCTTAATTGTTTGTTCCAGGTCAAGCAGCTCACTTGCTTCATTTAACTGTTCTTTTGCTTGTTCCTGGATTTCTTGGGGACTTACGAGTTCTACTTCAGAATCTTCAACGGAATCAATACCATCTTCTACTATCTCAGCATCAACAACTTCACCGTCTAACACTGGTTCTTCAATTACTTGATCTTCAACTGTATCGTTTTGTTTTGTAGTGTCGTCCATAAGTCACTTACTATACTTGAAACGCAGCATAAAAGTCAATATTCTAAATAGTATCGGGTGATATATAAGAAAAGCTATTGATAAAATTGTTTCGTTTGTTTATAAGGTAGATAACGTATAAAAAAAGCTTGCTTAATTTAGCTACTGGATATTATCCTATAGGAATATTCAGGTGAATGTGGTATACTGTTGCTCTATACCAATATGACAATCGAAGTGGATGATAAGAAAGAGAATATTGTAGATGTGCTTTCAAAAAAAGCCACTATTTGGATCGGAACACCGACATCTATTTTCGTCCATACACTGCTTTTTATAGGAATTTTTGCATTGGGACTTATTGGATACTCCTTAGACCAGATATTGCTCATATTAACTACCGCTGTTTCGTTGGAAGCTATTTATTTAGCCATTTTTATTCAAATGACCGTTAATAAGCATACCGAGAGTTTGGAAAATGTAGAAGATGACATTGAAGAAATTCAGGAAGATATTGATGAGCTTGAACAAGATGTTGATGATTTGGAAGAGGACAGCGACTTAATTCAGCGCGATGTTGAAGAGCTTTCGGGTGATTTAGACGCTAAAGATACAAGCAAAACTACCGATGCATTGCAACATATTCAAAAAAATATGGCTGTGCTTACAAAGTCGCTTGCAGAAATTCAAAAAGATATCGACTCACTTAAGGCTGGAAAATAACTTCTGATTGCTGTAGCATGAAGTAATGAATAGAAAGTATGTGTATGTGAAAATTACAGCTTCTATGGCGTGCGCGTTGATGCTTATGCTCGTGATATCTCCGTATTTATCGGTGCATGGTAAAGATACTAATGCTAATGTTTTAGGCGCGTTTTATACACCGACACGAAGGACTACTTACACAACCCAAACTTCTACTACAGTGCGCAGAGGAGTATCTCCAACAGCGACTCCGAGCAGAGTGCCGACAGTAGTTTCCCTAAGGCTTCCAACCAATACTCCTACAGTTGCTCCAACGATAGTTCCTACAAACAAACCCCAAGAAGTTGTCCAAACTGGTAATTCAAGCCTTGAGTCACAAACAATTTCACTTATTAATGCTGAGCGCCAGAAACAAAATTTGGGACAGTTAGGTGCCGACGGTGCGCTTACCACCGCCGCACGCCGTCACGCGGCCGACATGTGTAACAACAGCCACTTTAGTCATACAGGTACTGATGGCTCTGATTTTACAAAACGTGCAAAAGATGCTGGCTACAACGGGTTTGCAAGTGGGGAAGTAATTGGCTGGCAACATACATCGGCAGAATCAATAGTTAACGGCTGGATGCAAAGCCCACCCCATCATGACATTATTTTGAATTCTGCTGTAACAAAAATCGGGGTCGGGTGGAGTGGGAACTGTGTTGTGGGAGTTGTAGGAAGTTAACGTATGCGACATACTATTGATCATATTCAGAAACTATCTACCTTAATGCGGTATTTGGCTCTTACATCTACTACGCATGCAGGTAGTGGACATCCAACTTCGTGTTTATCGGCTGTGGAACTCACGACAACACTTTTTTATGGCGGCTTTTTTCATTACGATGTAACGAACAAGTATAATCCCCACAATGATCGTCTTATTTTCTCAAAGGGGCATGCAGCTCCACTATTTTATGCTTTATGGGCAGGAGCGGATGCCATTGATATTGCTCAAATGAGCACTTTGCGAGAATTTGGTAGTAATTTAGAAGGTCATCCAACGCTTAATTTTCCATACACCGATGTTGCAACCGGATCATTGGGACAGGGATTGGGAGTGGGAGTGGGAATGGCAATTACCGCAAAGTATTTAGAGAAAAATAAAGCACAAATATATGTGCTTCTGGGTGATGGGGAGCTTGAAGAAGGATCAAATTGGGAAGCAGTTGATTGTGCAGCCCATTACAACCTTGGAAATCTTACGGCGCTCGTTGATGTTAGTAGGTTAGAACAAGCTGGTCAAAGCATGTTTGGATGGGAGCTGAAAAAATATAAGAATAAATTTGAGGCCCTGGGGTGGGACACGCTTGTGGTCCATGACGGACACGACATTTCCACACTTCTTCACACCTATACAAAGCGCTCAAAAATGCATAGAAAGCCGGTGGCGATTATTGCAAAAACAGTAAAAGGTGCAGGCGTGTCATTCTTGGAGAATAAGGAGGGGTGGCATGGGAAAGCATTATCACAAGCAGAGCTTGCGGGGGCGATTAATGATTTGGGAAATGTAGATATAAATGTGCGGGGAAAAGTACTCCCAGTACCCTCTGTCCGTAAAAGTAATGAGGAGACAATACTTACAAAACTTGAATCTCTCTCAAGCACCACCAAAACGACTAGTTATGCAAAAGGGGAAATGATCGCAACGCGACAAGCGTATGGTCAAGCATTAGTTCGGATAGAGAAAAAATATCCGCACATGGTAGTTATGGATGCCGGAATGGGAAACTCAACCTTTTCGGAATTATTTCAGCATAAATTTCCCGATCGTTTTTTTGAAATGTATATCGCTGAACAAAATATGGTTTCAGTAGCTATGGGAATGAGCGCTGTTGGAAAAATGCCATTTATTTCAACATTCGGATCGTTTTTAACTCGAGCGCATGATCAAATTCGCATGGCTCAATATTCTCTAAGTAATATTAAGATTGCGGGCTCACATGTAGGAGTTTCAATTGGGCCCGATGGTGCGTCGCAGATGGGACTTGAGGATATTGCGATGTTTCGAGGACTTTTAAGTAGCGTTGTGTTGTATCCGAGCGATGCAGTGAGTTGTGATAAGTTAGTTGAGGAGACTGCAAAAAATGTAGGAATCTCGTATTTGCGACTTACCCGTGCCCAAACACCAGTATTGTATTCAGCTGCAGATCGGTTTGAAATCGGCGGATCTAAAACACTTGTTTCATCGGGAAAGGATATTGTTACCATTGTTGCGGCTGGAATCACCCTGCACGAAGCCTTAAAAGCAGCAAAAACTCTTAAGGATAAAAAGATCAATGTACGCGTAATCGATTTATATTCCATTCAACCTATGGACGTTAAAACACTAAAAAAAGCCGCAAAAGAAACAAAAGCAATTTTAGTAGTAGAAGATCATTACAAAGCAGGAGGAATTGGGGAAGCAGTTGCTTCCGCACTATCTCAAATTCCAACTCCTGTGCACTCACTTTGTGTCACTAAAATGCCACGAAGCGGAAAGCCGGAAGATTTATTGGCTTACGAATCAATCGATGCAGCCGCAATTGTGATGAAGGTTAAACAGATTGTTGGGAAGTGATATAATTGACTGGTAATCGGGGATCGTTCAATGGTAGGACGACTGGCTCTGAACCAGTTAATCGAGGTTCGAATCCTTGTCCCCGAGCAAAACCTGCTATAATAATTCAAATATGACAGATAATCCGCCAATAGGGGAAGTTGCTCAAGGTGTTGAAGTTCAACTAAATCGTGAGCAGCAATTAGTGCAAAAATTTCTAGATCAATATGCATTAACTTTTGATGCGTTAACACTGAATCTTCCAAATGACGATGGGATTTTGGCCCAATATGGTACCAGAGTAAATGAGACGCCTTTTTTGAGTCCTGAAGAATTAGCCGAAGTTGCAATTTTGATTTATGAGAAACGTTCAGATAATCAAGATGATATAAGGGTAGCAAAAGGTGATCATCCAGGAGTTTTTGTTAGAGTAATTGTCGGAGATAAAGAGATTCAAATAAATGCGTGGGGCGGACTTCGTGATTTTGCGGACACCGTAAATTTAAGAGATTCTCGTTCATCTGCTTTAAGAGGACGCGGGCATGCAGAGCGAACCCACACGTTGATGGAAGAGCCTTTAAGAATTGATTTCCAAACATTTCTTAATAACAGCTTACAAGATGGGCTAAAGTTGGTTTTACAACCCAGAAGAATTCAAGTTGGCTTAAGATGTGTAAATGGAAAAAAAATATCTGGCGATGAAGGTGCGTATACATTTACCCAAGGGAAGCAGGAGGATAATAAAAGTTCAATCGCTTCAATGTCAGCTAAGATGATGAGCGAATTGAGATCCACTATTGAGCCAATGATTCCCAGAATTCGGGTTCGGAATTATGATCTTTTGAGTAATTCATGACATGGATAGTAAATTACAAGAACACTTACTGAGCGTAATTACTCCTTCGGTTACCGATACTTTTGATTACGATCGCTTCATTAATCGAATCAAACAGGGAAATTTGTTGCGAGTAACCAATCCATCTTCCCATTTCTGTGCGCTTATAGTCGTGTATGACACTGTAAATAAAAAAGTTTTTGCGGTGAATCATCGAAAAGCTGGAATGTGGCTATTTCCGGGTGGACACATTGAGGAAAATGAGTTGCCCAAAGAAAATGTGATTCGTGAAATTAAGGAAGAATTGGGTTTGGACGTTACTCTTGCACAAGTGCAAGGACCCTTTGGAATGCAAATTATCGATATAGAAAATCCGAGGGTTGCGTGTAAAGAGCATTACGATACGTTTTATGTTCTTGAAAAACCTGATCAAGAAATGATTGTCGATATGCGCGAATGCAGCGAATTTGGATGGTTTACGATTCCAGAAGTTCTTGAAAAAATAACAGATGATTATTACGTGAGGTCGGTTGAGAAATTTGTGAAATATATTGGTTGGTGATATTGGGTGGTATAAGGTATTTTTTACACTGTTTTAAAGCTCCAAATGTCTGAAATTGGGATGTTTAGACCGTAGACATTCAGTCTCTTATTCACTACAATGCCGCTCGTATGAAAAACAACTTGTATGAACATGGTTGTCCGGTATGCAGAGTGCTAGAGCAGGCACAAAACAATAACCAAGACATATCGTTGGTCGAACTTAAAATTTCATTCAAAAGTTCTCGCGAAAACCTTGACGATGCTCTGGATTGGGAAAACGATACTATGGAAGAATAAGAAATTTTCCTTACTTCATCCCTAGTACTGCACCCATTGTTAGTAACGATGCTAATTGATACCCAGTATTTATTGCGTATAGCTTTAGGTTTTTTTTGCCATACAGTACATCGGTTAACTGAACTGGCGCAATAAATCCAAGCCACATCCAAAATGCGCTCATAAGTCCTGTTGATAACGCTTCATATTCAAAGAAGTTCATACTTAGTGTCATAACATGACTTAGTACGTACGCCATTAGGAGTGAGGCAACAAAACTAAGGGCGTATATTTTCCCCATTTCTTTTTTTGCTGCTTCTAAGCTTTTGGTAGTGTATCCCATAAGTGCCATCCACGGTTTACCAAAGAAACTAGGGGAATACCACAAAAAACCTACCACCATACTGGCAATTCCAGCAAGTAATACCGCTACATAATCTACTACTATTTCCATATATTTCACCTCCCTCCAAAAGTCATATTGAGTGTCCGCTTTCAGGCGGAATAGATGACAATTTGATTCTATATATTTCGCATAAAAATGCAATAAGCGAATGTATACTGAATGTATGAACATGCATGAGCTACGTACTAAAATAGATAAGAAGATCATTATTACGCTTCTTATTTCTGGAGCATTGATAACTTCAACAGGTTTTTTTGCTTACAAAACGCTTACATTAAATTCCACAGTTTCAACATTACATGCAAATGAGCGGTCGCTTGACGACAAGTTGTCGCTAACTCTTAACAGTTTAAAACAATCTCAACAAGAGTTGGCCGATCTGAAAAATCAGGATCAATTTAAAATAAATCAGGAATTGGAAAAAACTATTACGTCTATAGAAAGTGTGTATAAAAGAGGTGTTTCAGTATACGAATCGCTTATTAAACTTAAAGAGGGAGGTGTAAAGACGTCAAAACTAGATGAGACATATGTAGATATTCTCAATCAATTAGTGAAACGGGAATATGCTTCGGCGCAAGCAACCCTTTCAAAACTTCAAAAAGATATAGCTACTCAGCAGGCGAGTGTGTCATCAGCATTCTCAATTCCTGTAAATGTTGCCGCAAATAACACACCACCGGGCGCCGGGTATCGTCGGCAAAAAGTGAGTGCAGATATTGGGGAATACTTAGTCGATATTATTTCTGCCGACTTAAGCTCTACACGAGTGATAGTAGACACTGCTTCTGATGGTGATTGCGCAGATAACTGTCCAGTGCTTTCGCTTGCCGAATATGCAGCGCGAAGTGGTGGATTTGCGGGAATTAATGGTCCGTATTTTTGCCCTGCTGCGTATCCATCTTGTGCTGGAAAAACGAATTCATTTGACACACTCATAATGAATAAAGCAAAGCACTATTTTAATTCAGATAATAATGTCTATAGTTCTGTTCCAGCGGTTATTTTTTCCGGTAACTCTGCACGATTTGTTGGTCAATCATCACAGTGGGGACGTGATACAGGAGTAGATAGTGTGATAGCAGGTCAACCAATGCTTCTTTCGGGTGGAAATATTGTATTTGGAGGTGACGGAGAGCCTAAAAGAGGAAGTAAGGGTCCTCGTAGTTTTATTGGCGCACGAGGTTCAACAGTGTATATTGGGGTAGTTCATAATGCTACTGTAGCAGAAGTTGCGCATGTTTTGAAAGCGCTCGGTATGGAAAATGCACTCAATCTAGATAGTGGCGCATCTACCGGCTTGTGGAACGGAGGGTATATTATTCCTCAGGGGCGAGCGACTCCGTTTGGCATAATACTTCAAAGAAAATAGTATCAAGAGCCCAGAAGGCTTATTGTAGCAATAAATACCGCTTGACATACTATCCAAATGAGTTATACTATGGGCGGTTATTGAGACTTATTGTTTCACATGACACACTCGTCGGATAACATTCGATACGGCGTAAATCTTCTTACCTTATCTCTTGTATTCTCCAAAGCCATTCAGCGTACAGACATATTTATTAGTTTTCGTCTTGTTTCCTAATATGCGCATCCTTCTTATTGAAGACACCAATAAGGAGGCACTTGCAATTAAGCATGAATTAGATAGTTTTTATCGAACAACAATTCTTTCGGGTAATGCGAGTTTTAAGTATCTTCATCTTATTCGCAATTTCGATCTAATAATAGTAAATTACTTGTTTTGTAAAACCGATAAAATTGGCCTTTGCAAGGCAATTCGCAATTTTGACTCAAATATTCCAATTCTTGTTTTGGGGAGAACGTACAATATTCCGTATAAAGTATCACTTCTTGATTCAGGAGCCGATGACTTTTTGATAAAACCTTTCGCGAGTGCAGAATTGCATGCTCGAGTTCGCGCACTGCTTCGTCGTAGGAAAAAGAACCCCGCGCATACAATCTTGCGAGTTCAGGACTTAATATTCGACACCTCAACAAAAAAGGCGTATCGAGGCAATAAGTATTTACCACTAAGACCTAAAGAAGCTAAAATACTGGAATTTTTACTTGAAAATGCAGGGAGGGTGGTTTCTCGAGGTATGATTTTAGACCATGTGTGGAATGGTGATTACGAAACGTACGAAAGTGTGATTGTGGTTCATATGAAGCATTTGCGCGATAAAGTCGACGGTGGTTTTCATAATAAGCTTATTAAGACCGTGTATGGATTTGGTTATACCGTTGAATAGGTGATTAAAATTTGATCAATCCAATCCGTAAGCATTCTGTTGTGGGAAACTTCATCTCTGTAATATCCATCGATTCGCAATGAGGGAGAAAGGAGTATGCCGCCGTTGTCTTTTATAAATCGTTCTAATCGTTCTACTGCTCCGCAAAAGTATAAATACGTACTGTCGCCCAGACCAAAAACGGCGCACTTTTTAGTTTTCAAAGAATTCCCCGTGAAGTTTTGAACAAATTTTTTGAAACTAGTCTGTAATTCACCTTCGGCACCTTTGTAGTTCCAGCTTGGTGAAGCGAAAATGATCAGATCATATTCTTTGAATGTACTTGAAGATACTTCATCGATTTCTTTACAACTTACCAAATAGCGTTTGTTTTTAAGTACGTTTTCAACTGTTTGGGTGGCAAAATACGTTCCTCCAGAGTTTGTTGCGTAGGCAATAAGAACCTTCATTCATTGATTATACCCCAATCTTGAACTCGACTACATCGCCATCTTTCATTATGTAATCTTTTCCTGCAAGTGTTACTTTTCCTTTTTCACGAGCTCCTGCCCAACCTTTAAGAGCAACAAAGTCAGTAAACGAGGCTATTTCGGCTTTGATGAAATTTTTCATGAAATCCGTGTGAATTTCTCCACTGGCTTGCACAGCATTAAAACCTTTTTTAATAGTCCATGCGCGAACCTCTTTTTCTCCGGCGGTTAGAAATGAGATTAATCCAAGTAGTTCGTATGTTTTTTGAATTAAGCGATTTAATCCGGTTTCTTGTAATCCATATTGGTTCAGATATTCTTTTTGTTCATCAGCTGAAAGGTCGACAATGTCGTTTTCGAGTTTTGCACAGAGATATAAATATTCTGTAGATTTGTCATTCTGAACGGAGTGAAGAATCTCGGTAATCTTCTTTTCTGTACCCGCCTTATCTTCCAACTGGCTCTCGGACGTGTTAAACACAAATAAAACAGGTTTCATGGTTAATAAATTCAGTTGTTTAATCGCTTCTTTTTCATCATCTTCAAGATCTACATTTCGAGCAGCTGTTCCTGCATCAAGGGCGACTCGCAGTTTCTTTACTACTTCAAAAGTTGCTAAATCTTCTTTTGCAGCATTTCCTTTAGGCTCTTTATATTTCTCCAGTGTTGCCAAATCGGCCAATATAAGCTCGGTGTTGATTGTTGCGATATCGGATGCTGGGTCGATTTTATTAGATACGTGTGTAATGTTGGAATCGTCAAAAATACGTACTACATGAATAATCGCGGCAACTTCTCGAATATGCGATAGAAATTTATTTCCCAATCCTTCTCCCTTAGATGCTCCAGCGACGAGTCCTGCGATATCGTAAAACTCTACAACGGCTGGTACAAGGGGAGGATTGTTGGGGAAAACGGTCGCCAGTGCCGCCAGGCGATCATCGGGAACCTCTACGACTCCAACATTCGGCTCAATTGTTGCGAACGGGTAATTTGCAGCATATGCAACCTGTTTTTTGAGAAGAGCATTAAATAAGGTGCTTTTGCCTACGTTTGGGAGACCGATAATTCCAATTTTTAAAGACATAATATATTTAGCTTAAGTTCTATTATACCCTAGCAATATGTCTATTTCTACTATAAGACAGAGATTTCGTTAAATTACCTAGTTAATTGAAATTAAAATAGTCTTATAGTATAATTAAGGCATGAGTTAACCATGTCTAATTGCATAGATATGGCGCGACTTAGATTGATAAAAAGTACTTAAGATTGCTTACTATAAATAAGTAATTTTTTGTGTACTTTAACAAGAAGAGTGTAAGAGTAGTCAACTACTGGCTACATACATGTGTTGGAATTTTTTCCAGCCTATATGTGTAGCTAGTGGGAAAACTACTAGTATTCGTAAATCTACAACGAAAGGAGCTTGAGACTCAACCAGTTAAAACGACCTTGTCGTTTCAACATCACCCCTTCCGAGTTAAAACACACAATTCTAGGAGCTGTTATGGGCAAGAGGGAACACGTCCGGACCTTTGACGAAGCAGCATACGCAGCGACCGTCAGGGGAATGGCGTCCAGGAGGGAGGGCGTTCATGATGCGGGCCGTAAGGTTCTGCAGCAGACGGGCGCACTCCATCCCTTCGTCAACGTTCGCCAGAATCGTGGCAGTCGCAACGCCATGATTCCCGACGCCACCGATTCGACCAAGTTCGAACTGGCCAACGGCATCGCCTTACCCATTGTTGCCCTGTTCGATGGAACCGGGAGCACCTCCGAGTGGCTGGATTTGTTCTTCCACGCCGCGCAGCAGCAGGACGCTCTCCTCAAGGGAGCTCGTACCCGCTACAACACCCAAGTCGCAACCGGGGTGGTGCAAGATGTGTGTGATCCTACACCTGTCGTGCAGCTTTCCCAGTTCGAGTCTGACCATCGGGTCGCTGAGCAGGTTCGCTTGCTTCAACCCGCCAGTGCAGGTGGAGACGCTCCTGAGGACTACGAGCTTGGGCTCGCCGCAGGACTGTTCCTGGAAACTGACTTCTGGGATCACTATGGCATGCGGGGGTACTTCACCCTCACAGCCGACGAGATCGGACGTGGATTCGTGACTCCGGACCTCGTGCGCGAGCACTTGGGGCAGGATCTCAAAATCCAGAGCAGCAGGCTTACAACGGAAGAGTTGTGTCGGATGCTGCTCGAGAAGTGGCATGTGTTCTTCCTGCAGGTGCCATACGGTGGCGATCTGCTACGACAGACCACCCGTTGGTGGACGCATGCTCTTGGCTCTGGCCGCGTCATCACTGTTCCTGATCCTCGGCTTCTTGCTGAGATCAGGGCTGCCCTGGTCTACGTGACCGAGGCGCAGCAACCCAACCAGAAGGGGCTCGGAGAGTTCCTCAACGCCGGGGTGGATCAGTCGCATCCTCTCACTGCGCAGGATCTGGACAATGTCTGGCGGCAAGTCAACGCAGCCGAAGAGCACTTCGGTATGCAGGCTCGTCACCCGGACTACGGTATCCTGCCGAAGCCTGGAGACAAGTTCGCTAACTACCGCCACGCATGGCCGATCGGTCATCCGCGTGAGCAAGAGAACGTGACGCCCACCGACACGTTGGCAAGCTGACAAGCAACTCTATGTTGCGAAAGGAGTCTAATCGAATAGAACACTGAAGCGTTCAACCACGTACCAATCGTTGGTCGTTCGATCCACTACAACCGTCGTTCGTTACTAGGAGCCTTTGATGAACCCCGAGCTGCGCACCTTCCTGACCAACCTGGGCTTCAGCGATGAGATGATCGCCAACCTCGAGAACCAGGGCGTCATGAACCTGGACGACATCCGGCTGTTCAGCGCCCATGACATCAGCATCACGGCCAAGTGCAACATGGTGTTGGCCCTCAAGGCCTACCAGGCGCTCGCGCCCGTGTCTGTGCCCGTCGTGCCCGAGGTCGTTACCCCTGTGGAAGCGGCTCCGGCCGGCTCCACCGCCGGTGGTGACGAGATCCCCGAGGGCACCACTCCCACGCCCAACCAGATCAACGCCGCCGCGGCCAGCTTCGGCATGGATCCGTCCATGCTGACGATGTTCATGTTCGCCAACATGGGTGGGGCCGCCGGTCTCGACATGGATATGAGCAGCATGCTGCCCATCCCCCAGATCGTCGGTGGCTACAACCCGAAGCTGCGCAACATGAGCTACATGGTCATGGGCCAGATCGAGCGCCGGCTGGATACTCCGATCGTCGTCATCAACGCCGACGGGTCCGTCAACCCTGAGCTCACGGTCAAGTACATCATGTCGCTTGAAGAAGGCTTCTCGCCCGCTTCAGACGGCGTGTTCTACAACGACGACGGCTCACCCTTCGAGGTGATCCGTGTTGGTGTCGATGCCCAAGGCATCTACGATGCCGATCCGGTCGATTCCAGCAAGGCGCTGCAGAAGAACGGCATGGGCAAGGGTCGTATCATGTGGAACGGCGTCCCGCTGGAAGTCCGGCAGGTGGTGTACTTCGCCGCCAGACAGACCCACGAGTTGGACTCCAACGATCCCTCCGCCATGGCCCGCTTGCGCGACAAGATCACGCCGACCACCACCCGCCTGAGTCTGCGAGGCGACTTCCCCCAGGCGATCGCTGCCTACAACTCGGCCCTCCGGACCGGCTCGCTGCCTACGCTTCGCGTGCAGCTGTCCCGTTCGCCTCGGAAGTCCGAGGTCATGCCGCGCAGGCGCATCAGCTCTGGTCCCCGCGACCTGAGCGACACCGGCTTCCCCCGTGTCGTCGGCGACCCCGAGAGCGCCGGCAACATCGGCAACTAGACCAGCTTCGACTTGGTCACTTACACTCTTCGCCGCTCAATAATATGAGCTAGAAGCAGACAGAGTCTTTAATGACTCAGCTTGCGGAGACAGTATGTCTTGAGTCCGTATCCTCGTGATACGATCCTCGAACATATCTGTTCTCCGCAAGCGTCTGCTACCTCTTCCGATGTGTATCGGAACTGATGAGTCCAAAAGGACGAAAGGTATGAAACCAGAAAGAAATTTTATTACTGTAAATGGCATGGCTTTGGGTGAAGAAACCAAAGGAAATACCGTGCAAAGTTTAGTTCGTCAGATGGACGCCCATACGGTATGGCGTTCTGGTGGGTGGCAAGGAGGACATTTTATTACACATGAAGATGGACGAGAAATGGGATTTAGTTTTTATGGTGCAGGAACATTTGAAGGAGCCCAAACATACTTAAAACACATGGTAATCAGCCCGGTTGAGCTGTTTCGTGAAACTCAAGAACTCGAAGAAAATGGCGTTCCTAATGCGTCTTCACTAATTTCAATTGATCAAGACTGTTTATCTACTACTCCATATCATAGCGCTATGTCGCGAGCTCGTGAAATTCTGCGAGGAGGAAATAAAAAAGGCACGATTGGAGTTGGGGTAGGTGAGGCAATACGTGATTCCAAAGATCCAGAGCTTGCGATTCGAGCTGGAGAATTTGCTGATCGAGCTACGTGTTTACGCAAAGCTGAAACAATTCGCTTACATAAATTAGCACTTGCTCAAATTCTTATTAACCAACATATCGGGCCAATTCCACCAGAGGCTTACGAAGAACTAGCGGTATTGGAAAACGCAGCAATTTCTCAAATATATGCCGATGCCTGTAAATATTTATCGTATATGGTTGCAATTACCGATGGATCTCACTTGCAAAATTTATTGAATAGAAACGGGACTATTGTAAATGAGGTTTCTCATGGCGTTTTACATCACCCTCGTTATGGTTTTGTGCCTCATGTAACAAATATCGATCCGACATCTGCTGACGTGCTTACAACAGTAAAAGTACGGGGCTATCAGGGTCATATTTCAAGAATTGGAGCTGTTAGATCGTATTTTACCCGCCATGGAGCAGGTCCGCTGGTTACAGATAATCCGGATTTAAAGCCTAGTTTACCCGAAAAACACAATGATGGCGCAAATGAATGGCTTGGAGAATTTAGAGTTGGAAATTTTGATACCGTTGCGCTGAATTATGCACTTTCTATAAACCGTGATGTAAAAATGGTTGATGGTTTAATGTTGAGCTTTATGGATGTTTTGGCTAATCGCACAGAGTGGCAAGTGTGTGACGCATATGAATATACCGGAGATGCAACAGATGTAGAAAAGTATTTTCATATTAAAAATGGGAGAATCACCGGTATAAAACTCCACACAGGAACTGATGATGTTGAACATTTTAGACATCAATTGCGACTCACTGAATTGCTTAAGGAGTGTCGACCGGTTCTTACAACTTTACGTGCACAACAAGGAAAAACATTAGAACAAGTCTTTATTGATCACGTAGAATCTATGGTTAATGTACCTGTTGTTGGAAAAGCTTATGGCCCAAAAGCAACAGATAGACAATACCTTCCGAGTTTTGATGAAATAATAAGATCACACCGTTAATCAAGTTGGGGAAGAAAAACTCTGCTTAAGAATAACTGTGAAGCAACTCTTCGGTATCCGGGGTCCCAGAAGTCACTGTTCCAGTCGATTAAATGACCATTAGTAGGAGCTGATTTTTTGTGGGATGGGTTAACTTTTCTATACCCAGAATGCAGAAGCCGATATTGTAATATGTCTTGTTCCAGGCGTGTTAAAAGAGCTTTCCGGACCGGATTGTTATTGTCGCCTTGAGGTAAATGCACGTATTGATTTAACGTGTCCCTTTGAATTTGTGTGTGCTCATTTCCATGCGAGATCCATGCTCCATTTAGGAAAAGATACACTTGTTTTGCACCTACTGACTTAAGATTATTTGGTATTTCTTTGAACCGAAGTCCTTCTTCATCTTCCTGCATCCAATACTCCAAGAGTTGGGCGATTTTTTTTATTTCAGGAGCTATTTCATACAATCGAGTAAGTATGGCTTCTCGATCTTCTATCGTTACACCAGGTTTGAAAAATATCGCACCGTCATAGTCAGAATTAACTCGGGCATACCCCTTGATTCGTGACCCAAAAACGAGCATAGAAGGATAGAGGGCTTGGGAAAGAATAGGATCATCATGGATTTTTTTCATGGCGTCATGTGCGAACGCGAAATCTTTTGCAAGGGTTTCGGGCTTAACGGGTAACGGGTCGGAAAAATCAATTGAATCGTATAGTGGGGGAATTTGTGCTTCCTTGGCAACATTTGCAAGCCATATTTTTCTGGCTTCACTGACATGTGTGAATTGGGATTCATCATGCATATCTGGACCCAGCGTAACAAATTTTAGCTTTGTATCAATGGTTGCCGATAATGATTCCCACTCGGAATCGGGGATAAGGCCGGCATGATATGCAACCGTTGCGCCTTCCGCAAGCGGCTTGAGAATTTCAGGATCTTCTATATTACTAATTAGTAGACTTAGATCTCGCGTATTAATTATGCCTCGTGTAATAATTTCTGGGACAAGATGGCCAGCTTTGGCTATTCGTTCTGGTTCACCAAGTCCGGGTTCAAAAATATCACCGTTGGTAAAATTTGCACGAGGTTCTATGGTATGTAATTGACGGATCCAAGCATCGCGGTATGCTCCGGCTAATCGGCGGGCAGAAAGGGTCGGAATGTTTGTTGAGTCTTTTCCCGTCATATCGGGAAGTAGTGCAAATGGTAGATATAAAATCAATCGCGTGTTGTTTGGATCTTGTTCTATAAAATCGGAAAGCGAATCGTATAGTTTTTCAACGGTTGAAATTTCAGTCACTCCTTCTATAACTGCTTGGGCAATGTCTTTGTGAGGATCGGGAATTTCAGAAAATACTTGCTTAAGTAAATCATGCAATTTTCGTCGTTGCGCAGCTTGTTCAAGAAGTTTGGGATCAGTAAGAATATCAGCTAAATGACTACTCGGCTGCTTGTTTCCAGCAAGAAAAAATTCTACTCCCAGAGGAGATGTAGTACGAGAATGGGTAGTAGCCTCAACGGCTTCTTGGGTTGTTATAACACGCTCATCCATGTAAGTATTATATACTATAAGACATATTATTACAATTGAAAGACTCGATTTTAAGTTTTCGACGGATAGCAAATGCCAGTCTTTTTTTTGCGCTAAAATCATTCCATGAAAACCGATATAACGTTCATCACTAGTAACCCATCGAAGGTTGAGTAGGTGAGTAAATATTTAGGAATTCCAATTAATCACGCAAAAATAGATTTAGTTGAAATTCAATCTCTTGATTTGAATGAAGTTATTGAGCGCAAACTCCGCGAAGCTTATTCAAAAGTCCAGGCTCCAATCATGGTCGATGATGCAGCGGTAACAATAACCGCACTGGGCAAACTGCCTGGGCCATTTATTAGGTTTTTTTTAAGCGAACTTGGAGCGGAAGGAATTTGCAAACTCATGAAGTCTTTTGATGACAAGTAAATGAAAGGGGAAGTGGGTATTGGAGTATATGATGGAGAAAATATGGAGATATTTATTGGATCGATTGATGGAACTATTATTGATGCCCCTAAAGGAACAGGAGGTTTTGGGTGGGACTGTATTGTTGTTCCGAGTGGATATTCCCAGACTCGAGCAGAAATGAATGAGACTGATTATGATGCAACGAGTCCTCGAAAGTTTGCACTAGAAAAACTTGAGAAATATTTGAAGTCAAAGTAGATCTTCTTAAAACGCAGATTCTTTTCGAACTCCAGGTCGCAGAACTTTGAAAGAGAGTAAAAAGCAAATAAAAACTAGTACAGATCCAGTTAAGAATGTGTACGGAATTGCAATTGTTGCAACGGCTCCGCCTAAAATTGGTCCAACAATCATTCCAATACTCTGATACGAAGCGTTAAGTCCCATTATTGTTCCTTGTGATTTTTCATCCGCTTCTTGTGAAAGAAGTGTTGGTAAAAGTGTTTGTACAATACTGTTCACAAGTCCAAGTGCAATCATTCCGGGTAAGAACAACCATAGGGAACGTGAAAAAAACATGGTTAAAAATGCTGCGGCAGTAATAAAAATTGACATCGAAAAAGCCTTCTTCATTCCGAATACTTTTGTTACATTTCCCACAACAAATGTTTGAGAAATAAGTCCAATTACTCCAAAAATCGTGAAGAGCGTTGCGTTTTGTGACGTAGACAGTTTTAGAACATTAGTGGTGAATGGTTGAAAGCCATAAATAAGCGCACATGCAAATGCCATAAAGAATATTAGAGAGATAATAAATGTAGTTCCGACATTTGGATCAAACAATGTATGCCACATTTTCTTGAAATCAAATAATTTTCCTTTTTTAACTTCACCCATGTGAACATTTGTTTCTGGTAAATAGAGGTAGGTGAGTGAAGCGGCAATTAATGTAATTACACCGGCGACAATAAATGGTAATGCGTCGCTAGTTCCAACGGTAAACGCTGCAATTGCCGGGCCAAATATAAATCCAAAATTAAAGGCAGCTCCTACAAGACCAAATGCTTTTGCGCGTTGTTCGGGTTTGGTGGAATCTGAAATTACGGCAAATACAACTGGAATGTTACCAGCAGTAATGCCGTCAAGCGCTCGGGCTAAAAATAGGAACCAGTAGTTTGGGGCAAATGCCATCATGAAAAAAGATCCGGCTGTTCCAAGAATTGAAATGAGTAGTAATGGACGGCGTCCATATTTATCGGACATACGGCCAATTATTGGGGTAGAAATAAATTGACAGATTGAAAAAACGGCAAACAGGAGGCCGTTGTCGAAATCGGAAAGTCCAAACTTTTTAGAATATCCGTATAGAACTGGAATGATAATTCCATACCCGAGCATGTTTACCATGGCAACAAGTGCAACGATGAGGGTATTTCTATTCTGCTTAAACATGGCAATTTAGTATAGCAGGAAAACGTATTGTTTTGTTCATTATAAACGATAGTTTCGAGGGGCCACCATGTATTCTGTCGATCCGTCCGACCTAGTAAGTATGTGTAAAAACATGTCTTCTTTCTCTCGAGGAGTCCTGCAAATTGTCACCTGCACTTCATCCTGTATTGGGGGCTCGAGCTCATTAGATGTGTCTGGCGAGTCGATAGGAGTGATAAATGTGTAGGAGTCAGTAATGTCAAAATCTCCCTCTATTTTCAAAAGACGTAATAACTCTTGATTTGCCCAGTTCAATTCTTGAGGATTTAGTAGTACTTGATCATCATTCTCAAGGTCGGCAACAGGACGAGATAATACCACCATTTCAAATAGTTCATAATTGTCTAAGCCATCTTGTATGGTTTGCCTCATCTGTTCTTGCCATTCTTGAGATGGGCCGGTTTCTTGTGAGTCTATGTTATTTTCTACTCCTATATCCATATTATTGTTGTATTGCCTGTCTTAATATATTGAGTTGCGCTTCATCTAAAACAGAGCATGTTAGAATAGGTTTTTTGAGTGATTTTAGTTTTGTAATTTGTTTAGAAATTTCTTTCTCGGTCACCATGTCGGATTTAGTAAGAACAACTAATTCAGGTTTTTCAAGAAGAGTCTCATCGTACGACTCCAATTCGTGTCGAATAGTTTTATAATCGCGCAAAACATTTTCGCTTTGTGCATCAATACAGTGTACTAAAAGTTTTGTTTTGCTTATATGTTTTAAAAAACGTATACCTAATCCTTTTCCTTCATGAGCTCCTTCAATCAGGCCAGGAATGTCGGCCAAGATAAGGTCGTTCATTTTTCCTAAATTTGGCTCAAGTGTAGTAAATGGATAATTTCCAATTTTTGCATGTGCGTTTGTAAGCGCGTTAAGAAGACTGCTTTTCCCAGCATTTGGAAGTCCAATAAAACCAATATCGGCAATGAATCGAAGGTTGAGTTGTAGGGTTGTTGATTGTCCAGGTTTTCCAGGTAGTCCAGATGGGGGAGCTTGATTGCTTGCACTTCGTAATTCAAAATTTCCTTTTCCTCCCATGCCGCCTTTTGCAATTAGTACCTTCTGACCAACTTTTTCGATTTCTATTGTTTTATTTGTCTGCAAGTCGATAATGCTAGTGCCAATGGGAATACGGATAATCAGGTCATCTCCGCCTTTTCCTTCACATTTTTTTGCAGCCCCAGGTTTGCCATCTTCAGCTTCAATTTTTCTTTTTGACTGAAATTGCAACAGAGCACCCAGATCGGAAACTCCTACAAAATATACATCGCCACCTTTTCCGCCGTTGCCGCCATCGGGTCCTCCACGGGGAATAAATTTTTCGCGGCGGAATGAAGCGGAACCATGTCCGCCGTTTCCTGCATACACATCAATAATGACTTCGTCGATTAGCATACGTGTATTATACTCTAATTGTCCTATTAGTCTTGCTCGATGTTCCATTTTGCTCGCATTTCACCCCTTTGGGGACCTCAAAAGACTTCGCAAAATGACATCATCGCTCGAAAATAGGGCAGTTCAGCTATAATAGAGGCTATGCTTTCTGAAAAGGATTCTGTATTAATCTCACGACTTCTAGCTCGCGACGCACGTGCGCTTAAGAGTTTTTATACCCTACACAAGTCTTCGTTGCTGTCATTTATTCAAAAGACAATTGTCGACAGTGAAGAGTCCGAAGAAATTTTACAAGATACATTCTTGGATTTTATTGAGGGATTGCGCGATTTTCGTGGTCAATCTAGTTTGAAAACATATCTGTATTCCATATCAAAAAATAAAATCATCGACAAACTGCGACGAAAAAAAATTCGAAAGGTGTTCTTTTCTCATATTCCATCGTTTATTATTGATTCGTTTGCAACTGTGTTGTTTGATGATCAACTCGATAAAGATTACGTATTAAAAAAAATCAACTCAGTTTTGGCAAATCTTCCGCATGATTATGAACGTGTGTTACGACTAAAGTATATAGATGGTCGATCGGTGAAAGAAATTGCGGCGCATACTCATTTACCATTTAAAACAACAGAAAGTTTGCTATTTCGAGCCCGAAAAGCATTTATACATTCATACGAGTCTTATGACTGATTCAACTTTTCGACTATTGCAGAACAAGCTACATGAAACATATGAATTGCAACCAAATCGGTTTAAGGTGGCTTTTGTAGATTCTGTGTTTACTACTGTTGCTAAACAGTTAAAAACATTTCCGTTTAAGTGGTATGTGCCTGCAGCAATGGTTTTTGCCCTGTTTTGCTGGATAGTGTCGAAGGTGGTGCATGTTGGACTGCTAACGCGACTCGCAAGTATTTTACAATATGGATTCTAAAACTCATTTACTTACGCAAATTATTGCTGTTTTGGTGCTTGTACTTAATAATTTTTCAGGTCTTATTTTTTCGCCGTATAAAGTTATGCGAAAAATTTCTCGAGTTTTTGATTATAAACAGATTGTCGCAATATTCATATTAGTGTTTTTATATTTTCTTTCTGTTGGGCTTATATTTGGCCATAGCATAGCGAATTTTATATTCTTTTTAGTTTCTTTTTTTGCAACGGTAATATTTTTTTATATAAGTGGACGATTGTATAAGTATCAGGTCTCTATTTTGTCATTGGTAGCAACGTGGTGTTATAGTTTGTTTCCAACAGTACTTTGGTTTAGTATAACTGCTGTACTATTTATACTGTTTCCACCTCCTCGTACCCAGTCTTTTCTGGGAACTTTATTAAGTTTAGTGTTTATTGGAATTTCCGTAGTGCTTTTATTGTGGAAGATTACGCTCGTTTATTTAGCCGTTCGATTTAGCGTAAAGTCGAGCGCATTAATGACTGCTTTTTTAATGATTTTGTACGGAATGTGGTTTCTGCCATATACATACGCTCTCTATCTTTTCTCAATTTCAAGAGTGCCTTTTATATAGGGCCGGGTCCTCGTCGAGAAGGTGGTTTTGTGGGCGCAGCAACGTCTTGAAGCGTTGGCAAGGTGAAAGAAAAACCTTTGTCAAATCGGATAATTCCGAATAAGTTACCAACTATGTATGTAAATACGGTTAATGAAGCAACAACAATTAAAAGTCCTAAAGCAGCATTGGTCATCTTATCTTTTGCTTTATCTAATTTTTCTCTTTCTCCGCTGGATTGAATCCAATCGTATCCTCCCCACAGTAAATAAAGTAAAAAAACAAAGGAAGTTACCAGAAGAAATAGCTGAATCCCTACCGTGAGCAAATTGCCCAGTCCAGCAACCGGAGCCGTATTGTACAATCCGGGCGGAGGTGTTACTTTGCCAAATAAATTATCAATGTTTTGCGCAAGTATCATAATGGAATTGCTACATTTGTAATAAATCCAACTAGCTTTGTCAAGAAAAAGCTTACCGCAATAAATCCGAATCCTACAATGGCCCAAAATAGCAAATCTTTAATTTTTGCAAATTCTTCACTGCTATTTCCAGCTTGGACCATCTTAATGCCACCGAAAAATAACATCGCGAGCAGCGTAATTGATGCAACGATAAGTATTAACGGTATCGCTACATTTAATAGAGAAGAAAACGATACGAGGCGAGCAGGGGCAAACGTATCTTGATTAATGTCAATTGCATAGACGTTCATTGTATTGAGTCTAATATAAATGATTTTCACTGTCAACTACGACTAAAATAATATGGACAATCTACCAAAACATGTCGCAATTATTTGTGATGGAAACAGACGGTGGGCACGATCTCGAAATCTTCCGGTTAATGCTGGACATATATATTCTGCCGAACACGTTTTCTTTTCGCTGGTAGAAGAGGCGGCTAAGTTGCAAATTCCATATATTACCTTCTGGGTTTTATCGACTGAAAATGAAAAGAAAAGGAGTAAGGCCGAAATGGCAGTTTTATTTCAGCTCATGAAACTTCACTTTAAGAAAGACTTGCCAAAGATTATGAAAAAAAACGTGCGGGTAAGATTTATTGGAAATATTGATGGGTTACCGACTGACTTACAAAGTATTGTCCAAGATATGGAACAAGAAACAAAGGGGAATACTGCAATAACCGCAACATTTGCATTAAATTATGGAGGTCGCGATGAAATTCTTCGAGCCATAAAGAAAGCAGGACCAAATCAACTTAAAACAGAAGCTGATTTTTCTAATGTGCTTGATACATCTCAACTACCGGATCCTGATATTATTATCAGAACAGGCGGTGAACACAGACTTTCAGGATTTATGCCGTGGCAAGCTGTCTATAGCGAATTATTTTTTGTAGACACGCTGTTTCCTGAGTTTTCTAATATAGAGCTTAAAAAAATAATCGACGCGTTCGTTACTCGAGAGCGGAGATTTGGCAAATAATTACGATGAATTCTATTGCTATGTAGTCTGCGGTTGGCTTATAATGGTGGGATAATGTTCAATCCTTCGTATAAAATTACAAACTCAATTCTTAAGAATATTGGTTCGATTGAAGCGGCTCGAGAAGTTGTTTCTGGTGCACCACTTTTGCCGTTATGGGAAAAACGATTTCGAGAAGATGCCATTATTCGGCAAGCACATCATGGTACGCATATCGAAGGAAATAAGTTGAATTTGTCTGAAGCAAAAGATGTTTTACTAGGTCGTGATGTGTTGGGGCATGCGCGCGATGTTCAGGAAGTCATTAATTATCGGCGCGTTTTGGAAGTCATTGAAGATGAAACAGATAGAGAAGTTGAACGGGTGAATGAGGCGCTCATTAAAAAACTTCATCGCGTGGTTGTGAATAAAATTCTTCCCGATGAACAGGCGGGGGAATATCGATCTAAACAAGTCGTTATTCGTAATAGTGAAACAGGAGAAATTACGTTTCGACCCCCGTCGCCCGTAGAAGTTCCATTTCTCATGCGAGAATTTTTATATTGGTTTAACAAGCAAAACGATGAAGATTTGCATCCGATTTTAAAGGCCGGAATTTCGCACCATGAATTGGTTAGAATTCATCCGTTTATTGATGGAAATGGTCGGGTTTCTCGGGCAGTTGCAACACTCGTTTTATTTTTAGGAAAATACGATATTCGCCGATTTTTCTCGCTGGAAGAGTTCTATGATAAAGACGCTTATGCATATTACGAGAATTTAAAAAAGGCGTCGGATGGTGATCTAACGGCCTGGCTTGAATATTTCACACTTGGAGTTGCGATTGAGTTTGAACGAATTAAAACGAAAGTCTTAAAACTTTCTAAAGACACATATTTAAAAGAGAAGCTTGGCGGGAAACAGGTGTTTTTAACCGAGCGGCAAACAAAAATTATTGAGTATATTCAAAGTATTGGGTATTTGCAAAATCAGAGTTTTGGTGAAGTATTTTCTGATGTTTCTGACGATACTGCATTGCGAGATTTGAAGGATCTAGTTGAGAAGGGGATAATTAAGAAGATTGGGAAAACAAAAGCTGCTCGATATGTAATGGTGTAATCGTTTACTTGAATAGATACACATACGCAAACGTAATTGTCGCAAGAAAGATAAGCCCCATGCTGAATAAAAAGTATCCGTCTTCATGTTGTTTGATTTTATAGAGACCTTCGCAGATAAATGTTGAGGCGAAAAGAGCAGGTAGTATAAACGCAATATAAATGAATTCGGGAGCATTCGTATTCACATTACAATTTATTCTATACCTGTTTAATGCAAAACACCACTACCCACTCGCAATGAGCTCACAAAGACTTGTTACGACGAGTTTAGTCCTTCAGGTCGTGCCACCCGCTCGCTTATATTCAGAAAACAAGCTATAATATATTCATGAAATTCTACGATCTGGCAGTATATTTCGACAAAATTGAACAAACAGCATCGCGTGTGGAAATGACTAAAATTTTATCCGACTTATTCTCCCACGTCTCTAGTAGCGAGATCGATAAAGTCCTTTATTTACTCCAAGGTCGAGTAGTGCCACTGTATGAAAAAGCAGATTTTGGTCTTGCTGAAAAACTGCTAATCAAAGCTTTTGTAACAGGATTGCAGATCGATGAAAAAGTCTTCATGAATGCATATAAAAATTCGGGCGATCTTGGAAAAACGATTGAAAGCTTGCGCGCATCGGTTTCTACCATTGGTCAAACCGATCTAACAATCTCGCAAGTTTATGACAAGTTATACTCAATTACTCAAGCTTCTGGAAATGGATCTCAAGAAGTAAAGTTGAGCATTATTACTGAACTCATTCAAAGTCTTGATTCACTTTCTGCTCGTTTCATTGCTCGTATTCCTACGAACACGCTTCGACTTGGATTTTCGGATATGACTATTTTAGATGCCTTTTCATGGATGGAAACAGGCGATAAATCGCTTCGCTCAACAATAGAAAAGGTGTATCAGGTGAATCCTGACTTGGGTCTAATAGGTAAGGTTATGAAAGAAAAAGGCGTAAAAGGACTTTCTACAGTTGGTCCCACACTCTTTACCCCCATACTCATGATGAAAGCTGAACGACTATCTTCTCCTGAATCAATTCTTGAAAAAGTTCCCGAAGGAATTATTGAACCCAAATACGATGGATTTCGACTCCAAATTCATCATAATAAAAAAGACACACGTCTATATTCCCGCGGTCTTGATGATGTTACTCACATGTATCCCGATGTAGTGCTTGGAGTTCAAAAAGAAATTAAAGCCCACGAAGTGATTTTTGAAGGGGAGGCGATAGGATTTGACATTCAAACAGGTGGGTTTTTGCCGTTTCAGGAAACGGTTCAGCGAAAACGAAAATACGACATTGCATCAAAAGCTTTAGAAATTCCGCTGCGACTATTTGCTTTTGATCTTCTATATCTTGATGGTACAAGTCTGATTGATCAACCCCTCACTCATCGTCGAGCACTCCTCAATAAGACGGTTAAACTCACAAACGATGTAGCAAAAGACACCATTCTCCTTTCCCCTGAAACAGTTATAAAAACCGCTCATCAAATTGAAATGGAATTTGATGAAGCGATTGCCAAAGGACTTGAGGGGATTATGGTCAAGCGAGCAGATGGTCCGTATCAGCCAGGAGCTCGTGGGTGGAATTGGATTAAATATAAGCGCAGTTACAGTAGTAAGATCGATGATACGATCGATACGGTGGTCATGGGTTATGACTATGGCAAAGGAAAGCGTGCCGGATTTGGTTTAGGGGCAATTTTAGTTGGAATTTACGATGAAAAAGAAGATAAGTATAAAACGGTGGCAAAACTTGGAACCGGACTCACAGATGATGAATGGAGATTAATGTTTGAACAATCTGAGAAGCTCAAGTCATCCTCTAAGCCTCCACTTTACGAAGTTACCGACCTTATGAAAGCTGACGTCTGGGTAAAACCAAAAATAGTATTGGAAATTAAGGCAGACGAACTTACGAAGTCACCATCACACACGGCTGGTTACGCACTCCGCTTTCCACGACTTGAACGCATTCGCGACGACAAACGCCCAGAAGACGTAACAAGTCTTCAGGAAATTCAGGAGATTTTTACCAGTCAAAAAAAGTAGCTATGAATCCCTTTTTAAGTATCGTGATTCCGACATTAAACGAAGAGAAATATTTACCTTTATTACTTCGTGATTTGACCGGACAAACAAGTCGCGATTTTGAAGTAATAGTTGTTGATGGAAATTCTGAAGATAAAACTGTTCAAAAAGCACAGGATTTTAAGAATGAATTGTCATTGCGGGTAAAAAAAGTTGCTCGAAGGAATCTTTCATTTCAAAGAAACACAGGCGCACATGCTTCAATAGGAGAATATGTGTTGATTTTAGATGCAGATACGCGGCTAGATAAAAATTTCGTTGCAGTACTTATTGATCATATCCGCACAGATAAAGCATTGGTGTATTTACCAATAATATTGCCATTATCTAACAAGCTTCTTTATAAAGTGGTATTTAGGTTTTCAAATTTTCTAGTTAAGGTGTCACAGAATTGGAATCGACCACTCCCTACACAGGCCGCCATGATATTTGAGAGGAATTTCTTTATTTCGTTAGGTGGTTATAGAGTGCACGATGCGCAAGATAAGAAAAGATTTTTCCCTGAAGATCATGAAATAATACATCGAGTAAAAAAAGCCGGTGTGAAAGTGGTAATCATGCAAGACGTATATGTAAAGGTCTCTCAGCGACGTTTCCAGAAAAAAGGTGAGTTCAAAACACTTATTTCGTATGGTCTTTATGCGGTGTATATGACTCTATTTGGGCGAACAGGCAAGACCGATATTGATTATGAAATGGGTGGGCATGTGTACGCAAACAAATAAATGGTATACTATACGCATATAGTCACGACTATTTGTTTATGGATACACAATTGATTTCTATTGTCATACCTGCGCTTAATGAAGAAAGATTTCTACCAAAATTGCTGCAAGATTTGGCCGACCAGTACGATAAAGATTTTGAGGTTGTGCTTGTAGATGGATCTTCAATAGATAAAACCGTTGAAAAAGCGCAAGAATTTAAGAGTAAATTGCATTTAGATATTCACATAGTTAAAAAAAGGAACGCATCGTTTCAGCGGAACTTAGGAGCGCAGAAAGTAAGTGGAAAATACGTGGTATTTATTGATGCAGATACACGACTTTCAAAGAATTTTATAAAGAGTCTTCGAAGGGAGTTGAAAAAAAACCTCAGCTTAATCTTGATTCCTCAATATTTATCATATGAAAAATTTTTTCAGTCTAAAGCAGTCTTGTCTGGATTGAATTTGCTTATTGAGGCGTCGCAAAAAACAAATAAAGCACTTGCCATAGCTGTTTGCTTAATATTCGAACGTCACTTTTTTTTACACTTGGGAGGTTTTGATGAAAAGGTGGTATTTGCAGAAGATTGCGATATTGTTCGAAAAGCTAAAAAGGCTGGTGTTAATGCCCGTATTTTGAAAAAAACGTCTGTAATGCTGTCGATGAGACGGTTTCAAAAAGAAGGGGTAGTGACTTCGCTGGGGAAGAGTCTTGTCGGTACTATACAGGGATTAAGTCAAGATGGATTAAAGAAAAAGCTATTTGAGTATGAAATGGGTGGGAATGCCTACGCACAAAGCGAGCCAAAACAAAAAACACTCGAAGAAGAAATTAAAGGATACATCGAAAAACTAAAGAAGAAAATGAATGCTCTTTAGGTGTCATAAATAATCCGCTACTGCTATATTGCGTTTTTTAATCAAATCACAGCTTCACATTATGTGTCATTTTGTACATAATCCATATATAGCACAAACACTACTCACACGTTATCCACATAGGTTTTTTAAAAACTAATGTACTGTCATAACAAGCCAAACACCAATACTAAGACTATAGGGCGCCCTATAATAAGATACTTTTTTGTTATAGGACTTGACAAATAGGTCAAGGCGAATTAACATGAGTACATGGCTACAAAAAAGATAAGTACACGACTTGCGGTTCAAGTTTCTGGGAATGGAGTATATGATGTAAAAGAAGCGTATGTATTCGCGCGTGATCAATTCAATACGCTTGCAAAGAAGAATCTTCGAGTTCCTGTAATCACAGTTCGACTTTAAAAAGTTTCACAAAAAAAGAGCATCACTACCGTTCGTATAAAAGGGGCACGACGTATAGTAATGCTCTTCGTGGAACTCCCCACCTCATCGGCAGGGTATCCAATAACGATAGCAAATCAATTAAATGTTGTCAAGTACTTTGTAAAAATATTGAATGTTTGGGGCTTAGTAGAGCCTCAAAGTATTATAGCTGTGGCTTAAGAATATAGCTGGTTGAAGCAGTGTTGGAATCAGTAGTAGAAAAGATAATTTCACCAACTTTTCGTAATGTTTCTTCATTTAGATTGGTGTATTTAGACCGTTCATTAGGCCCAACGATAATGTATTCAATGGCATGTTTATTCAGAAGTCTTTTTACGGTTGTACTATCGGTGCCTTCATAAATACCTTGAATATCGGGAATTAGGTTTCCAATTACATTTGAATCTCCTCGCCAAAGCCATTCATGTACCCACCAACCACCAACGGTAGGTAAGCCGGTATATGCTGATACCAAATTGAAATCTGTGTACGAGTCGCCTTGTGCTTCAAGAATTGTTGGTTGTCCTTCTACGTTAGCATTTAAATACGTAATAATCTTTTCGTACGAAGAAAGACTTTGTCGTAGCCATAATGTGCCATTTAACTGGGGTTCTTTTTGCAAATTTCCATAATATGAAGTTATTGCAAATGTGGGGTAAATGGCAACGAGTACGAATAGTGGGATAAATAGTATTAGGTATGTAATTGATAGCGCGTTAAATGCTCGCAGGCCCTGTTTCATTCTAAAAAATGTATATGTTGACGCGATACCCATCATAATAAACGCCTGGTACCCAAGTTTGAACATGGTATTTGCTCTAAAATGAGCTGGGTAAATGTCTTTAATATAAAAATATTCAGGAATTATAAGAAGCGCGGTGCCTATGCTAAACAAAATGAGCATAAAATGATCAATTCGACTTAGTGAAATCCAGTTTTTACCTTTCGTTTCTTTATTGCTGGCGAAGTAGTAACGAAGCGTAAGAAAGATATAATGGAAAATAAAGAATCCCCACAGAGTTAACAGCATCCATACTGGCGACATTTGACAATTTCCCTTTTCGAATATGAATGGGCCAATTTTTTTAAATTGCGTTAAGTAATCTGGTGCGCAATTTACACCGATTCCAGAAACAAAAGGAACAAAGTGAGATGAAAATGGGTAGGTAAACACTATGAATCCTATTGCTGTAATGATTCCCAGCTGAATAAACCGTTTTGTGAAGCCATGCGTATATAGAAAGAGCGACATACCTATAAGTATGTAAATAGGTCCGTCGAATGCGTTCGTCATAAAGTGTATGGCACATAAGAATGCCACGGTAATCGCTGTAGAGAGCTCTTTGGAAGCTTTGAATGTGGATAGAGAGAGCAATGGTCGATTTGATGTGAATTTTTCTGCCGTAAATACCGAGAATAGAAAGGCAAGGGTTAAGAGTACAAAGGGAATATCAAATACATGGCCATGTAAATCTGCTACTACATATGAATAAATTGGAAATTCATGAATGGTGAACGGTATAAACCGAGTAGCATTTGGATACCAGTATGTAGCAGGATTGAACTTTGATAATATGTTCCAAAAGGGCACTGGTTTGTCGGCACCGTAGCCCGAAGTAAATGCATAAATAGTATGTAAGTTGCCTCCGATGTTTACTAAGAATGTGCCTAAAATACCCGCTAAAAACGACAATCGTATTTTTTGGCCAAATGCTTTATAGACAATGTTAAAACAGAGACTGAAGGTTTGTGTTATACCCATGGCAAAAAGTGTGGCTAAAATAAGGTTGTATCCGTAGTTTGATGCAATGTTTGAGAGTTTAATAAGTACCGCACCGGTTAAATGTCCGAAGTAATAGTAATTTATTGAGTGACCAGCGAGCCACATATCTTTTGGAGGGAAATAGGTACTTTTTAGAATTGAGTTTATGAATCCAAAGTCCATAAATTTTTCAAGACCGTGAATCGAAGGTTCTTGTCCGCGTACCTTCACCCAGAAAAATAGACTTGCGATAAACAGAATTTCTTGGAAAATAATTAGGAGTAATTGACTACGGGGAAGCGTGAGAGTTTTTATGTTACTTTTATGTACAAAATACGCACCTGCAAGTCCAAGAAGGCCCGTTAGGAACAATAGTCCGCCTCGCGAGAAGGGGAGGATATGATACATGCCTAAAACAAGCGCACTGTAGCTGACTAATAGCAGTCCAATAGCCTTTGAAAAAGAATACCCAACATCAAAAAACGACCCAAAAATTTTTTTTGTCACCGGGAGTGCTACAATTCCCAAAAGGAACAAAAAAAAGTACCAGCTTGTGGTTTGTGCTATCCAGTTCATATAAATTAGTATTAGGGTAGTCTTTTTAGATTGAAATATCAACCACTTTTTGATATAGTTGTGCGTAACGGAGATCCTTCGCCGACGCTTCGCTCTGGCTCAGGATGACACCATTATGGATACCAAATTTATTCCCGCAGATCACGAAAAAAATCTATACGAATTTTGGGAAAAAAACGGGTATTTTGAGGCGAAACAAGATGCTGGTAAAAAACCTTTTTCTATTGTTCTGCCACCTCCTAATGCCAATGCCGATCTTCATGCCGGACACGCAATGTATGTGTATGAAGATATTATGATTCGCATGAAAAAGCTGCAAGGTTTTGCAACGTTTTGGCTTGCCGGGGCTGATCATGCAGGTTTTGAAACGCAATTTGTTTTTGAAAAACACTTAAAAAAAGAAGGTAAAAGTAGATTTGATTATGATCGTGATACGTTGTACAAGATGATTTGGGACTTCGTAGTAAAAAATAGGGGAACAATGGAAGGTCAGCTGCGAGCATTAGGATTTTCACTCGATTGGAGTAAAACACTTTTTACACTTGACGATAAAATTGTTGCGACAGTTTATAAAACATTCAAAAAACTTCATGGAGATGGACTTGTGTATCGCGGATCAAAATTGGTGAATTATTGTACGCATTGTGGTACTGGCTTTTCTGATTTGGAGGTAAAAGACGAAGAAGCAACCGGCTCTCTTTATTCACTTACATATACTATTAAAGAAGGTGGGAGTATTACCGTTGCAACAACCCGTCCTGAAACGATGTTTGGTGATACTGCTGTGATGGTAAATCCGCAAGATCCCCGCTATAAAGATGTCATAGGTAAGACAGCGATTATTCCAATTATTAATAAGGAAATTCCCATTATTACTGATGAATATGTGGAAATGGAATTTGGAACAGGTGCGGTTAAGGTTACTCCGGCACATGATTTTAACGATTTTGAGGTTGGAAAACGACACAATTTGCCGTCGGTGCAAGTAATTGGGTTTGACGGGAAAATATTCGGAACAGGAACTGTCTACGATGGTTTGCGAGTTGCTACAGCTCGACCTAAATTAGTTGAAGAACTATCTCTTATTGCCAAAGACCACGCAATGGTTGTGAAAACATGCTATAAATGCTCACGAACCCTTGAGCCGCTTCCTTTGGAACAGTGGTTTGTAAAAGTGCAACCATTGACAGATAGCGCGATTGCTGCGCTTAAGAAAGGAGAAACTACTGTTATTCCAAAACGATTTGAGCAGCGCGCGTTTGACTGGCTTGAGAATTTTCACGATTGGAATATTTCACGACAGATCGTATGGGGAATTCGGATCCCTGCATGGAAGTGTAGCGAATGTGGTGAATGGACAATAACTGATGGGCAAGCTCCTGACAAATGTGTCCACTGTACGGGTAAAACGCTTGTCCAAGATACAGATACGTTTGATACGTGGTTTTCATCGGGTCAGTGGCCTGTAGCTACATTAAAAGCACTGGGTGACGATTACTTTGATTATTTTTACCCAACTTCCGTTATGGAAACAGGGTACGATATTTTGCCCTGGTGGGTTTGTCGCATGATGATGCTGGGTATTTATATGACAGGACAGTCTCCTTTTGGTACTGTATTTTTGCATGGTATGGTTCGTGACGGTAAAGGTGCAAAAATGAGCAAAAGTAAAGGTAATGTGGTTAATCCGATGTTGATGGTTGAAAAATATGGAGCCGATGCAGTGCGAGCATCGCTTGTTTTTGGAAATTCAGAAGGTAATGATGCTCCATTTTCAGAAGACAAAGTTCGGGCAATGAGAAATTTTGCAAATAAAATATGGAATGTGGGGCGGTTTATTGGGATGATGAAAGATGCGGATAGAGATTCTTCGGCCGCGCCTCAGAATGACACGGCTTCCAAGCCCCCGGAGCTAGGAAAAGACATAGATTCGCTCTTAACAGAGCTTGAGAAAGAGTTTACGATCCTTCAGAAGTCAACAATTGCTGATATGGAATCATATAAATTTTCCCAAGCATTCAATAATTTATATGAATTCCTGTGGCATCGGTTTGCTGATTATTATATTGAGCAGTTGAAAAGCGAGGCTCAATCTGGTAATATTGCAGTAGTAAAAAAACTTGAAGAAGTGTATTTATCAACTCTCGTTCTTCTTCATCCGTTCATACCGTTTGTTACAGAAGCTGTGTACAAAGTGTTTAACGGTAAAGAAGCAAGTATTTTAGATAACAAACAACTACATAATTAACATAAAAATATGACCAAACGAACATATCAACCAAAAAAACTCAAGCGTGTACGTAAACATGGATTCTTAAAACGCATGCTTTCTGCTGGCGGACGAAAAGTTCTTGCCCGACGAAGGCTTGCTGGGCGAGTCCGATTAGCAGTTGGTAAAACGCAATAATGAATCCAACCGCTCCGGTAGCTCCGATTACCCCAGGTTTATTTAACACTATTTTAGTAATACCAGTTGTAAATACGCTCCTTTTTTTTAATTTCCTTTTTTCATCTATACACTTGCCTGGTTCTTTTGGATTTGCAATCATTGCGCTCACAGTTGCTATTCGTCTTCTGTTAAATCCGGCATCAAAACAACAATTGGAACTTGCCAAACGAATGCAAGAAGCCAAGCCGCATCTAGACAAACTTACTGAAAAACATAAAGACGACAAGAAGAAACTCCAAGAAGAGCAGATGAAGCTGTATAAAGAAATGGGAGTAAATCCTGCCGCAGGATGTTTATATGCATTAGTACAAATCCCTGTATTTATTGGACTATATAATGCACTTAATCTCTTTTTAGCTCATGGAACATTTGATAAAGTCGCCGGAGTAATTAATAAAGTTGTATATTTTGATTTCTTAAAAACCACATCAATTAATCCGTGGTTTTTTGGATTTAATGTTGGTATTGCGCCTTCAACATTTCAACAAACAGGGTTTCACTACTTGTTAATTCCAGTATTAACTGCTGTTTTGCAATATTATCAAGTAAAAGTTACAACCGCACAACAGGCAACGCTAGTAAAAAAGAACACTAAAAAAGAACTTGAGAAAAAAGCTGACATGCAATCAATGATGTCGTCACAAATGCTGTATATTTTCCCATTAATGATTGGGTACTTTGCCTATGTGCTTCCCGTTGGGCTTTCACTTTACTGGAATATTTTTTCACTATTTACTATTTTTCAATACAAGGGTAGTCCCCTAACAATATGGAAGAACAGACAGAAATAAAACAAATAATGACCGATTTGCTTGCAAAGATGGGTTTTACCAATGAGGTAACTGTTACGCAACAAGAGAATCTATGGATGGTACAAATTGCAGAAAACGAAGAAAGCTCCTTACTTATTGGGAAATTTGGAATGACGTTGCGTTCGTTGCAAACTATTTTGGAAACAGCTTTGTTTAAGAAGATGGGGAAAAAGGTTGAGCTTGCCGTTAATATTGGTGACTACCGAGAACGTCAAAAAGAGCGCTTGGAAGAAATCGCAGAGAATGTTGCAAATCGAGTAAAAACCGAACATCGACCTGCTGCGCTTCGATCGTTTAGCGCATACGAGCGAAAATTAATTCATGAGTATGTAAGTAAACAACATCCCGATTTACGGACCACATCAATGGGAGAAGGAAAAGAACGACGACTTATCATATCGTTACCCAGCGATGATTCGTCATCATTAGATCCCTTCGAACAAGTCGCGTAACGGAATGTGAAGTCCTTTTGAAATCTTCACAAATGTTTTGAACGTTGGGTTTGCACGTCCTCGTTCAATTCGTCCTAAAAAGGCTCGATCAATTTCACATACCACTGATAAATCTTCTTGTGATAGGCCCGCTGAATGACGACATTCTTCGATCTGGTTTCCTAAGCGTTTGTAAATGAAATTACCTTTCATAGTAGTCTAAACTTGTAAATTCGTGCGTAGTATATACAACAATTATTAAATTCTCATTAAATTTGTAAGAGTACCTTCATTATTTGTCGACAGGCAGTGATTTGTATACGGATTGTTGTGACTGGCAATTGGGAACCTTGTGTGCTATACTATTATTAGTTACAATGTTTGTACGATGAATTTCTTAATCGATCGTTTCAACATTGCAAAAACCCCTCGAGTGTCTTTGGCACGCAAGCCCTTCTCTTTTTCAAAAATCTTCTCGGTTATCAGTTACAACACTTCTTATGGCAGAATCTGAAGGACGAATTCCAGAGAACCTAATTCCTGCAGACGCAAAGGGAAATGCATTGTGGAAATGGCTTAAGGAGTTGTTGCAAAAAGCAGCGGCAAAATTTGCAGATGCCTCTGCTCCCAAAGATGATCCCGATAAAAAAGCCGGTAATGCGGTGGTAAAAAATCTCAAGACAATTGCCGAAAAAATTAAAGCGCAACAGGCCGAAGCTGCTGCAAAAGGCGAAAAACCAGACAATGAGATCGATACAAAAATGCCACCCATGCTTCGAGATTTGGTAAGTCAGTTGCATGTGGATGATTTTATAGATAAGCACGATCGGGAAATTATTGACGCTCTTTCGTATGTGGCAAGTGGGGTATTTGGTGTCGAAGAAGGTGTTATTAGATTAGGCTTAATTGTTGCCCGCGCTACAGGAACTGACAAAGCTGTCGCTCAAAAAATAGCTCCTAAGATTAAGGAAGTAATTGCACAGGCAAAAACAAGACTAGTGCTCAAACACGGCGATGATCATCCGGCTGTAAAAGAAGCTACTGCGGTTGTTAAAGAGCTAGAAAGAGTAACGCAAGAAGAGCCGGCGAATAAAAATGAACAGATGAAACGTGAAGTTACTAGGGGTAATGGATATTCGCGCGACGAAGAGGCGCTTCGTCAGCGCTTGGAAGGAAGGGTAACGGCGCGAGATATGGAATGGTTTGATGCGCTTGAGTCGGCTGATCAGTTTTCTACTAAGTTTGAATCGAGGATTGCGGAATTGGTAGGGCAACCAAGAAAAAATCACCCAGGAGAAGTGTATACTCGTGAACAAGCAGAACAGGCGGCTTCTGACGAAGTTACTGAATTTGTCATGAATTCACTGATTACCATATATTCACCGATTCTTGACGAAGAACCGAAAGAAGCATTTGATCGACAGGCACAAAATGCAGGAAACCAATTCGAAAATCCGTATTCTTCTGCGCGTACCTTTTCCAAGATGCTTAATTCGCTGCGAGAAAAATCTGCTATTGCGCTGATGGGTTCCGGGTCTAATAAAGATATTATTGCAAAAGAACGTTACCATCGACTTGCACGAGAAGTTGTTGTTGTTATGGATGATTCTACTGGGCAGTTGGTTGAGCGAACGTTACCTTCTACGAACAAGCATAGAGTTGGTATTGGGGAATTTGCAGAATACCTGCGTGAGGTTTTTGATACAGCCGAAGATACCATTGATTATGGACATAACTTTAAACTACTTACTAATTTAGGCCCGCGAGAAGGACCTCGGGGAGCAGAGCCTTTTTTTGCTCAAATTAAGGAGCATGCGAAGCGATTTAGTGCCGACAAAATTGATACAGCATTCCGATTGCCGTATAACGACGTTGTGCAAGCTGCAAAACAAAAATTTCAATCGAGCTATGCGCGTATGTTTGTAGATAATCAGTGGCAAAAAGATCCTTCAATGCTAGGGCGTTTTTTGCAATCGATGCCTGCTGCTGAGCGACGGGTAAAAGAAGAATTGCGTGAACAATTTAAAGATGAAGACGTGCCTGATTGGGCAATTGAGTGGGCATTTCAGGCAGGAAGAACAATGTATTTTGGACTTGATTTTGGATTTCATGAAATGGTTTCATATGCCGACCCGAATTTGCAATACGATGGAAATGCTTCGCTAACTGGATTAGGAGGAATGCGTGGATATTTTGATATGTGGGAAGGAGCAAAGATGCTTAATTTCAAAAAAGATCTTATATGTGCGGGAGCGGTATGGTTACCATATAGCTATAACTTAGGAGACCCCAAAAATCCGTATGATCATGCAAAGTGGAAAAAGTTAGGAGAAACACGATGGAAGCAGTCGTTTAGTATGGGTCAGGCTGCTTATGCAGGTACTTTTTTAGATGGAGAGCGATTGTTTATTGATATGGGGAATTATCTTCATACAGGCGGATGGGGAACCAATCAGGGGTGGCGTGTACGTGAAGGGTATAATACGTGGTTGAATCCGGAATTTAAAGGGGGCACGCTGAATAATTTCGACGTAAAAGGTGATCCTGAGTTGTTTGTACGATCGTGGAAGCGTATAGAAAATATTGGTATTCCTATTCTTGAAAACTTTTGGCAACAGCAGGTTATTGGTAAATCAGAAGGAACAAATAAGGATGAATTTGTAAAAGCGGTAGAACAATTAGGAGAATTCTTTTTTGATCGTTATTTTTCTGATGGAAAAGGTAATTTGACTGCGGTTGGAAAAGAATTATTAAAAGAATATCCAGACAAACATGCCTTTGTGCACCATATTAATCATGTATTAACAGACCCAAAACACGCCGGATCGCGTCAAGAAAACCTGCAATCAATTATTAATAAAGTATTAACGGTATTAACGATTGAACAAATGCCTGCCCATTTGGTTACCATGGAAAAGCAGCGCATGACTGAATATGGCGTAACGCTATTGTCAGAAATTCAAGCAGACTTTTTAGGTGATCCAAAAAAAGCAACTCCAGAACAGCAGCTTGCGGTAAAGAAGCAAGTAGATGAAGCGCTGGCAAATTTGGTGTATTCTCAAGAAAAATTACGTATTGATGCAAGTAGAAGCATGGAAGATGGTTTAGCAACAGAAAAAAACCTGTTTGGTGATTTGAAATCGCTTCATAGTTCGATTTTAGGAGGACAAGGGAATCGATTAACCGAAGATTTTATTGTGAAATCGCTAGAAGCACGATTTGGACTTGCGCCTGGAACGGGAAAGTCGGACCAAAAAGTGGCTGATGTGGTACGGTTGTATGCAATGATCCAAAAGCGAATTGTCGCTACACCAAATTTAGCAGATGTTCGCAAGAACGCGGTGATTGATAAGTTGTTTAAAGACGTAGATAAAGCAGATGCGAATGGAGTTACATTACGTACTAAACCGAAAAAAAAGCTAGACGAAAAAGAGAAAGAGCTTTTAGCCAGGGTCGAGTCGATTGAACAAAAAGCTCAAAAAGGATTATTTAGGAGTCGTGTTGCATGGTGGGCACATGCGCTTGATAGTAACTATTTTGGACATTCTGTTACCCAGCCATCGGTAGCTATGAAATTTATTAATGTATCTGCAGGTGGTCCAGATGTTGTTTCACGTGACGCAGATCAGGCGGCAAATTCAGCGGAATTAATGCATACTCAGGCGCAAACATTGTATCGGGAAGGTTTAAAAAAAGGTGCAAAGGCAGCGCATGCAAAGGGAGCTCATGAAGGCTTTGTGCCGCTTGAAGAATGGATCGGTTCATTTAAGGGGAAAGTGCAAGGTGAATTAGGAAGCGAAAAGGCGTATGAAATGAGTTTTCGTATGGCGCAACTTATTGATTATTTCTTTAAAAAAGATGACGCAGCGAATAAATGGTGGGACTATGGACCGCAAAAATATTGGGCTAACATGAAGAAAAGTTCACTATCAGATAATTTGATTGACGAAGGCGCCCCTTTGTGGTCATGGGATCATGATACCGAGCACGAATGGGCGCAACATTTGCATCACAATGGTAAATTGAAAAGAAAAGCAGCACGTGGAGAAAAGCATAGAGAAATTCCCAATCCAGATTTGTCTTACAAAATACTCAAGCATATTCCATTTATTCGTAATAAGCTTAAGGCTACAAAAGAGGTGCACGATAATGCAAATACATTTTCATATCATGCGTTATTTGAATGGAGTGAATCCGGATATAAAAATTTAATTAAATTTCATTATTTTCCAGCTTTAATAGGCTTGCTAGTAGCCTTAGGAGCTTTGGCGGTAAAGGAAGGAAGTAAAGAGCTTGAAGGAGGGGGTGGGGGTGGTGGCGGTGGAGGTCACAAAGGACACGGAGGACATCATTAGTTCTTTAGGTTGTTTGTATTAAGGTATATAATGAACATATGGATTTAATGAAGAAAGTTATAGTGTGTGCGTTGTTTTTTTTGGGGTTTGTCATAAATTCCCATACTGCATATGCATTACCGAGTGCTGGAACAGGTGATTTGGTTCCAGAAATATTAAAAAGAGATTGTGGATATGGAGATTCGCCATATACAAATCAATGTTGTCCAGAAGTAGATTTTGAAAAAAAAGTCATTGCTCCAATGAGTTTTGTACTCGGTGCAGTACCACTTGTGCCAGAAACAGTGATTGCTTCATTGGTAAGAAATGCCTATGAGATTTTGCCTATGAGGTCTACATTGCATAGAAGCTGTAGAATAGGTGAAGAAACATGGAAAAATCCAGCAGACAAATCGGATATAGCTTCTTGCACATGTGTTATTAAACCAACACCAGCGCCTCCGACCCCAACAGGCGAACAAATCAGCAAGCTTTGCACTAAGTATGTCTATAATAAAAAGGAGCTTGCTGCATGTAATGCTTGCGCAAAAACAGGCGCTCTCATGACAGGTATAGGGTGTGTGCCAACCGATTTTTCTGAATTTATTACTGGATTTTTGTTAAGAATTGGAATTGGATTTGCAGGTTTTGTGGCTTTGGGTTGTATAATTTATTCAGCTGTCATGATTCAGGTATCACAGGGGAATGCTGAAAAAATTAGCCAGGCACAAGACCAAATTAAGGCATGTATTTTCGGACTACTCATGATAGTATTCTCAATTCTATTACTTCGTATCATCGGGGTAGATATTATCCAAATACCTGGATTCAGCTAGTTGAAATAAACCATAAGAGTATTGATAAGAAATATTTTGATACCCCCCCCTAAAGTATAGATGTGATTATTTTTTAGTGCGGTTCAAACTAAAGTAAATTGAATTTTGATATTACTAATGGTCTTCCTTCTTTTTAAATTTACCCAACACCCATGATGAGAATTTATCAAAACCAGGGACTTTGCCTTCCCCCCCAACTGCCTTATTTAATGTTGATACTTGAGTAGCTATACCCATTGCTGAACCAGCCAATACTCCTACTCCACCAAATAGTGCACCTGCACCAGCCTTTATAGAAGATTCTCCGGCAATTTTTTTTGAAACCTGTTTTGCAATGTCGGGAATCATGAATAAAAATGCTCCAGAAATTAACATTGCCAAAACATCTGTTTCAAATCCATAAAGCAAAGGTAATGAAAATGCGTCTTGGCTTCCATTAAAGCCAATTGTTTGTATAACTTGTATTACCAATATTAGCGCTATGACTATGGGGAATACAATTAAATTTCCGATAATTTTTCGAACCCAGCCCGAAAAGCTTTCCTGTCCAGGTATTGCCCCCATTAATAATAAGATTGGAGCAAAAATAATATTAACTATTAATTGAATATACGAGCTTAGTAACATGAATACGATTCGCGCATAGAGCAAAAGAAGTCCAGTAATCACAACGCCCAATAGAAAGAGGGTTACAGCTAGACCCCCATATAAAGTTCCAAATATTAATGCTGCTATAACTCCCACAATGTCTCCTGCCTTTATACCTGCTCCTACGCCTGTCGTAAGTTCAAAGTGGCCGAATATTGAAGTCCAAATTGGTACGCTGTTCATTGAAAAACGCAGTGCGGTAAATGCAGCAGTTTCAATTATTATATAGCTAAGAGCTATTTTGATCCAAAAAGGTAGAACGAAGAATATGTTGGTAAGGGCCTTAAAATACAAGTGTCCTGTAAAGGAAGTAAATCCTCCGCCATCCGCAATTGTTAAGATATTGGAAGTAAGATATTTATTTTGTAGCACCGTTGCGTTCATTTCAGAAATATTAGTCATAGAGAAAATTTGAAAAATTAGCAAGATGAGTATGTAGGTAAAATCTATTAGAAGGCCTGCTATTGCATATGAAAAGGTAATATATAAGAGAGCGATCACGATTTTTGGTAATGCTCCCTGGACCGAAAGTACGGTATGGGAATCGAGTTTATATTGAAACATGATCATAAAGCCAAGAGCTATGATGATAAGAACTAACATTAGGTAGGCAATATTTCTAAATGCTTTCCAAACTTCTAAGAAAGGATGAAGGCTAGCAAAGCCAATACCTTCCGCTGCGTATGATTTTGGTACAAAACCCGCTTCTTGAAATGAATGTTGTATGTAGGCAAGTCCAGAGGCAGGAGGATTCATAAGTGGAGTAATTAAGAGGTTTGATACTGAACCGAAAATACTTTGTCTAAAATACTTGTCTTGTTCATTTGGATTTGTAGAGCAAAATGAACCAATGAGCTTGCAAAATATCAATTTTTCTATGGCTGCAACTTTTTTTCCTGATTCGGATTGATATTCTGACCTTGCAAAAATGTCAAGTAACTTTTTTTCTTGGTTCATCGCGATTTGTGTAGCTGAAATTGAGGAAGTATGCTTTGGGAAGCTCCATTGAATAAAAAGACCGAAAACAACAAATAAGACAGCTGCAATAATAGTAGTTCTTAAGAGGTATGTTTTTAACTTGCTAAATAAGACTCTGAAGTACAAGTGCATAATACTTTCATTGTAAAACAACTGTAAATGAAGTGTCAAACGTATTATTCATTAAATTCTTCGTCTGGGAAGGGTATTTCTTGCACGACGAAGCTATATGTGAATGGTGTAGATAGTTGCTTACCTAAAGTCGATTCTGTTTCTGCGTAGACTGTAATTGAATTTTGTCCAACGGGCCACACATCTTTGGGTGTAATAGTGATGGTTTTATCACTTGTACTAATAAGTGAAGATGTTTGGGGATTAGTTTTGTAGTAGAATTTCCTTTCATTGATTTGTTCCGAGAATGTAAATGAGATTTGAGTAATTGGGGTAAGATCTAAAGACCCATCTTGAGGATCTGTGGCTATGAGCTGAAGTTGGGTATTAGAATTGGTAGGGTTTTCGTTGTCTGTGCCAATCGAGCTTGTTGGAATAATGATTTGTTCAGGTGTTGGGGTAATTTGGGTCTTGAGCTGATCAGACCCATTCCTTGTAAACGCGGAAATAATTACTAATACAAAAAAGAGCAATCCAATAAGACCTGAAACTACAATGAAAATAATCTTTTTTTTATTGAACATTATCGTAAACAATAATAACTTGTAGCTGATTTCCAGGAATTACCTTGCATAATTTGAATATGTGTATGGTCACACGATGGGCAAACTTTTGCGCCTATTTGACCAGATGTTGCAGTTTTACCTATTCCTATGCCTGATCCAATTTGCGTGTGATGAAATTGTACAACAAATGTTTTGCCGTTTGCAATTCCTCGATAGCGTTGTATGGCATTATCTGAGTATTTCCGTTCGGCATAAAAAGTCCAAGTAACAGTTTGACCTTCAATCGATGGGAGGAAAACTGGTTCATATGGTTTTAATGAAACATCAATAGCATATGCAGTTCCCCAAGTTTCCGCCTTACCATTATCGCAGTTAGCCTTTTGTTGACTGGCAGGATATCCAAGCCCACAATGGCCACAGCCTGCAAGCGGCACAGCACGAGAACCGCATAAAAATCTTCCTCCTGGCTGAGCGCATGAACCTGGTTTTGTTGGGATCGGTGTCTGTAATAGTTCCGGTGTAGGATATGTTGGGTCTGGAGTGTTTGGGTCGGGAGTGGAATTGATTGATTCACAATTGGCCAACTCAAAATATAAGCATAAAAATCTTGGTAAAAATTTGACCGCCTCTTCACTAAAAGTGTCGTCAGGATACGCATATGTTTTAATGGGATGGGTCAATATTAGGACTGATACGAGAAGAGAATAAAACGTGATTAATATGAATAAATAAGATGGCTTTCTCATCCTTGCACGCCTGCTTTTTTTGCCCAGTAGGCGCTTGATCTAAACAAGCTTTCAAAAGTGCCGGCGTCGGACCAAAATCCATCTAGTTGAGCCCACTTCATTTCTCCTTTTTCGATGTATTTATTTTGTAAATCTGGAACTTCCAGCTCTCCTCGGTCGGAAGGTTTAATAGTACGAATGAAATCAAAACAGCGATTATCGAAAATATACAATCCGGTACTTGCGTAATTTGATTTTGGATTCTGTGGTTTTTCTTCTACCTTAATAATCTTTTTTGGATCTGTAGGGTCAAATACAGGCACTCCAAAACGTTGTGGATCAGGAACTTCTTTTAAAAACATCATGGCGCCCGAGGTAAAGTTTTTTACAGCGCCTGAAATATCGGCGTCGGTTGTGTTGTCGCCAAGTATAACGGTAATTGGTTCATTATTCGCAAAGTCCTCAGCATACATAATTGCGTCGCAGATTCCACCTTTAGGATTTCCTTGAAATGCATATTCAAGATGGGTAATGCCCAACTCTTTTCCATTTTCAAGAACCCGAATAAAATGGCCGGCAAAGGGGCCCGATGTAAGGATAAGAATTTCTGTGATTCCTGCATTCACCAGTGTTTGGATTGGGTAAAACACCATTGGTTTATCGTAAATAGGAAGCAAGTGCTTATTAGTAGCGTGAGTTAATGGATAAAGCCGTGTTGCAAGTCCTCCGGCAAGTATGACACCTTTCATAGGCTAATTATACAAATAATTGGTTGGTTACAACAAGTAATTTGTCGACAGTTACTTTAGTAACACTGTTTTTAATAAAAATAATGCGGTTGCGCTGAGTAAAATATACTCCAATACTACCGATAAACGCAAGTTGTTGTTAGCAATGTGATGTAAAATTCCCCACACCACATAAATGGCCATAAACAATGTAATAATATAAAATTGCACTTGATTATTCCCACGGGTAACATAGAGCGCACTTAGTAAGAGTACTGCTATGCTTGCAAGAACCAAATACCATACATGATGATTATGTTTTTTCATAGTTACTATGTGATTTCGAGTCTTTAGGCGAGAAATCTCGGATGACATAGATTTCTCAGTCGCTAATACTCCTTCGAAATGACAGTATTTTTATAATATTACTCCTTTTGCAGCGATAAGCAAGCTCAGCAAAATAAATGCAACAAATATAAAGTGGGCCATGTGATTACCCACAACACGATATGCTTTGAGCCGATATCCGTAATAGACATCAAGGAGTAGTGTGGCAAGGAGCATTCCAAAGAGGGTAAAAGTGGCGGCTTTGGGTAGTGAGCGCATAATGCCTGCTACGAGTCCTGGTTTGGCAGTGGTTGAAGCTTGAAGACTTGATCCAATCGTTGAGCGTGTCGGAGCAGGTTCGCTTATGTACGCTACTTGTGTAGGCTCTGGTGTGGGTTGTGATGTTGGTTGTGTCCTAATAGTAACGCTGGTAGGTATTGGTTCTTGAGCTTTGGCAACATTGGTAAACGAAGTGGCTACCGCATTCCCGACAGGTTTACCAAACATTTGGACAACGATCGTTGTTTCTGATCCGGTAAGCGTGCCGTTACAGGTAGCAAATCCAACGTCCTGGTATTTTCCATTTAAAATATTAGCAGCATGTGTTGCGGAAGCCATCCATGCATTTACAACGCTGTTTGAATCATTAAAGTCTTTCGCTAAGTTTTCTCCAGCTGTTTCATATTTGTATCCTGCCTGATTAATAAAATACCATGGAGTAGTTCCATCGGGGGCATAATGGGCCCAGAAGTTGTCGGCAAGCATTTTGTTACATTTACCCGACGCTGCAGAAGAGAGCTGCGTATTTAACTGTAATGGGGGAAGTCCACTATTTGTTCTTTGTTTATTGGTGAGATCTAAAAGAGCCCCTACAGTGATATCTTGTGCAATACCCAGCACAGAACCGGCGGTAAGTAATGAATTATTGGAATAGGTAAACGATAAAACAAGTGCTCCGATTAAATATACGGTAAGTGAACTAATATGTAATCCATGCGCACGATAATTATTGTGTTTTGAAGGAATAAAGAAGCGGTGTAAAAATGATTTCATAGCAGATATTTGGTAACAAAACGCATGTTACTTTTTATATAGTACCAGATAATCATAATCCCTGCAAAATCGATTGCTACATCGCGTAATTTTCCTTCTCGGGTTGGAACGAGAGTTTGGTGATATTCATCGGTAGTTGCATACAGCAGTGTTAATAAGATTGCCAATAAAAGCGTTTGTTTTTTTGGGACAATATTTGTTTGGTATAAGGCGCGAAACCATAGATAGTATAAAAATGCATATTCAATCATGTGGAGCGATTTAAACAGCACGAAGTCGAAATTTGTTTGCTGAACTAATGTGAAATGAGGATGTGATGAAAAGTAGTAAATTGCGCTCATCCAGGCGATCAAGGGGAACCAATATAGGATGCAATTCTTAATCGAGAATGAGGAAGCCATATTTTTATTCTATACAAAATATACACAATATTCAGTAGGGAAATACCACCAGAACTGGCCGCGCCTGTTTTTATTAGGTTAGTGATTAATGGTCTTGAAAATAAACTAGCGGGAAGTTGTGTGGTATGTACTGGGTATTCATGATATTCAGAAGGTTGAAGATTGGAAAACTCGTGCCCTATTGTTTGAAAACCGGTTATGGAACTGGTGTCTGGTGTAAAGGTGTGCTGCATTTTGTATTGGTTTTGGAGTGTTTCTCCGAGTACATTATCTTCAATATTTTCAGCAAAATTTTCGTCGAGAGGTAATGTAGTGGTGGTTGTACTTTCTTGATAAGTATCTGTACAGGTTGTATTCGCCAGATTTTTTGAGGGGAGTGTGGCGCATACGTCATGAGTATCAAACTTGTATCGAGAAAAACTCATTCCTTGCTCGATTTGAGTATATGAAAAATAGTCCTTTTGTACTTTTTCACTATTGAGAAGCCTTACCGTGTCGCCAGAATTATTAAAAAGCGCCGATTGAAGATCGATTACACCAAACGACCGAGGGTTTAGGGTAAGCGTAAATACCTGTGGACTACTTCCTCCGTTTTCAATGTCGTCGATAAACCATGAATTGAGTACAACCGTATAATCGTTATTATTGAAAAGCTCAACCCACTCATATTGACCTGAAAGCGGATTCGTGAGTGCTTCAGAAATAAATATATTATCAGTGTTGGTGGTTGCTGCCTGCTGCGACTGGGTAGGTATTTGAGTGGGTGAACTTACCGGTGAAGATGTTGGGCTTTGTATTGTAGGGCTTGGAATTGGGCTTGGTGAAGGAGTTGGGAACACAATTGTAATTGGAATTGCACTTGCTTCTGCTTCTGCGCTTGTATAGCTCCCCGATGATGTGTATCGACGTACGCGGAGCATGTATGAATCATGTGTAGTCCATGAAGGCGCAAAGGTGGTAAGGCGAGCTGATATTGTGGCAAGTTGTATGTCTGCTGAGGCAATATCAATGGGAGCATATTTTGTACCGTCATCTGAACCATACCATTCTTGCCCATTAAATGTTTCTCCGAAGTATTCAGATGTTCCTTGTTTAAAAATATCAACACGAAGGTAGTTTTTCCCAACTTTGGCCCCAGTTATAGAAAGAGACAAAGTAAATGGGGTAGATGAGATAAATGCAGGAGGTTGGGTAATGGTAGTAGTTACGGCATATACCTGTTGCGAATAATTGTGAAAAATAAGAAAAGAAATAAAAAAGGCAAAAAGCAACTTCATGGCGGGCATAGCATACCATGTAATTATTAAATTCTTATTAAATTTGAAGATGAGCGTTAAATATATTTGCTTGTTGCGAAGTAGTTACCCAGAAGTCCAATTATTACGCCAAATGCTACCGTTAACGTGTATGAAAGTACAATAAAGGCAAGGCTTGGGGGCCACACGAAAAGTTGTAAGTGGCTTAGTCCATAAAATGACAAGTCGGGAATTCCACGTAAATATGAACTCAAAAATGGTTGTAATGCAAAGAAGATTCCAAAGAATGTTGCGAATGCAAGAGTACCGCTTACAAGTCCAAAAAATATTCCCTCTTCAAGGAATGGTTTGCGGATATAAAACTTAGATGCTCCTAAAAGGTCTAGAAGTTCAATTTCATCTTTCTTTAGCGCAATCTTAAATGCTGTCGTGGTAATTAATACGATGATTGAAGTAAAGAGTAAAAATGCAAAGATACCGGTTGCAACTCCTCGCAAAACAGTGGTTAAAGTGTGTAGACGATCAACGATATTTTTTTGAAAGACAACTTCATCGACTCCCGGCTGTTTTTGAAGAAATGCTGCAATTTCTTTTAAATATTCTGGCTTTTTTGCGCTTATTTCTAGTGATGCAGGAAGCGTTTCTGCAGAAACGAGTTCTTGTAGTTGCGGTTCATCACGACTAATTGATGTTTTGTAGATTTTTAGCGCTTCTTCGCGTGAAACATATTTTATTGATTCTGCTTTTTGGGATTGCATAATAGCTTCCTTTAATCGGTTTATTTGTTCTAGTTGTGTTGTAGATTCAAAATACACAGTGACTTGTGGGCGAGTTTCTACATAGCTAAGCATGCTAGAGAAAAATGAGGTGAGTGTGAAGAAAAAAACAGCCATAAAAAGAGTAAAGAAAAGAATCATGAATGAAGCGAGTGATTGGTACGGAGTTCTTTTGATCGATTGCATGAAAGATCTCATAAATGATATCCTCCTCCTCGTTGGTCTTTAATAATTTTTCCGCCGGTTAATGTAATTACGCGTTTTTTGAAACTGTTTACAATTTCTACATTATGGGTAGCAATAATAATAGTTCGTTTTTTTTCAAGTTTTTTGAACAATTTCATAATATCCCATGTGGTTTTTGGATCAAGATTTCCGGTGGGTTCGTCGGCAAGTAGAATAGTACGGTCGCCAATTATTGATCGTGCAATAGCAACGCGCTGAAGTTCGCCAGCAGAAAGCTGTAGTGGGAACATAAATTTCTTTTCCTCAAGTCCAACCAATGTTAATAATTCCTCGACACTTTCTTTTATTTTTTTGTCATGAGTGCCAGTAACTTTAAGTCCCAGTGCAATATTTTCAAAAACATTATTATTGGTGAGTATTTTAAAATCTTGGAAAACCATGCCGATTTTTCTTCGTAATGCGGTGGTGTCATTAAATTTTTTGTCGGTAATGTCTTGCCCGTCAACCATGATCGAACCAGAAGTGGGTTTTAATTGTTTCATTATGAGCTTTAAAATGGTGGTTTTGCCTGCTCCTGAAGGTCCTACTAAGAAAATAAAATCATTATCTTCTACTTCAAAAGAAATATCGGTAAGTCCGCCACTTCCGTACGAATAATTTTTGGATACAGAATCAAATGTGATCATATTTTTGAGTTGAGATCCTTCTCCGACTTGGGCCGGATTGGATGACAGTTAATACTTAGAATATCAACTTAGTCTAACACTTCTACTAGTCCAACATCCATGAGCCAACCAGCTTTTTCGGCAGCAAATGTTTGACCCCACACGGTAACTTTACGATCTACATACGAATCAAGATCAACCGTACTTGAAGTTATATATACATTTTGAGATTTACCTCCCGGGCGTTCCAAATGATGACTTCCTTCGCCTTCAAAGCCACCGTCTTTTAAAATTCCCGTTGCTGAATCTTTAAAAGTTTCTTTGTCTTTTATGCCAGCAGTGTCTTTAGGAGCTTCTTTTTTAGTGTCTGAATTTGAGCTAAGTGAAGATTTACGCATGACCGATTGTACTTTGTGAATTCCATAGCCGGTTACTGCGCCGAGTAGAATTAATCCAACAAAAATACCAATCAATTTTTGCGTAGAAAGTTCAGGTGATTGCATATTCATAGGTCCAGTATCCATGTCATCCATTTTGTGGACAGGCGTTACGTCATCCATGTAGTTATGGTATCAAATTTGAAAAACAATATCAAGATAATGGGATTCTTCAGGGTGAGATCTTTCGCTCCGCTCAGGATGAGTCGTACTACTGTTTCAAATAGGTTTCGATAAATTTATCGATATTTCCGCCAAGCACGCTGTCTACGTTTGTTTCTTCGTATCCGGTTCGAGTATCTTTAATAAGTTTGTATGGATGCAGCACGTAATTTCGAATTTGCATTCCCCACGATGCCATTTTTGCACCTTTTAGAGAATCTAAATGTTTGTTTTTAGATTCTTCTTCGATTTGCCATAATTTAGCGCGAAGCAGTTTTAGGGCATTCTCTCTGTTTTGCTCTTGTCGTCGTTCTTGCTGACAGGTAACAATGATGCCGGTGGGTTTATGAATTAGACGAACGGCGGTTGAGACTTTGTTTACATTTTGTCCACCGTGGCCTCCTGCTCGGTAAAATTGCCATTCAATATCTTCATCTTTAATTTCTACCTCACGCTCTTGAATGATAGGTAAAACCTCGACGAGCGCAAAAGACGTTTGACGCAAATCATTTGCATTAAAAGGAGATTGGCGAACAAGTCGGTGAACTCCTGCTTCAGCGTGTAAATAGCCATAGGCATAAGGTCCTTCAATATTAAGTACTACACTCTTAATTCCGGCCTCTTCTCCTTGAATATAGTCAACTATTTCTATTTTGAAACCTTTTTTCTCGAAATATCGGGTGTACATACGGTATAGGATTTCAGACCAGTCCATAGCTTCGGTTCCGCCTTGACCAGCATGGATTGCAAAAATGGCGTCACCAGCATCATACGGACCCGAAAGGAAAAGGAGAATTTCGTATTCATCAAGCATCTTTTCAAGTTCTGTTGTATCGTCTTCTCCGAGCATAAGCTCCATTAACTCAATATCGTCAATTTGTTTCTTAAGCGCAGTAATTTCCTTCATTACCTTACCTGATTCTTCTGGGTTGCTCCAAAAGGCACTGTCATACGTTTTTTTCTCAAGTTCTGCCAAGTGTATCTTTTTTGCAGGAAGGTCGACTTTGGTAATAAGCGCGTTAACACGCTCTTGTAATTGGGCTTTGTCCATAGGTGTATTATACCTGATAAGGCTTCGAGTGCGGGTGGAGTCGAGGAATTATGTGTGAGAGATGGTGTTTATTCAAAATCCGTACCGATAATGATTATGGCGTCTGCCGCATCGTCTTCATCGAGTACTGTGCTCTTAGTTAGTTTTACATTTTCAGCAACATCTTTTGTAAGCTGTTCAAATAATCCAGTTACGCTCTTTTTTACCTGAACCTCGGTTGTTTCATAGTCAAATTTATCGGCATTTCCGGTAAGAATATCTACATACCCTGCTTTTTTAAGAATATCTTTAACTTCACTAGCTTTTCCTACGGTTCCAGAACCATTCAATATTTTTATACGCACATCTTCTTTCTTAAATGCAGGCGTAGGAGCAGTTGTGGGTTCTGCATCTTTTTTAGGAGTTTCGGTTGGAGCTAATACAATTGGTTTTGAATCGTCTCCTCGATTACTAAGAGCCTGATACGCTTTTGGTCCAAAATATATAAGCACAAAAGATAATAGGAATGATGTTATAAACATGAACATATCTCGTGCGCCTACTGATACGGAAGGTAGCGACAATCGCTTGCCAGTTCCATTATTTCCCATTTTCATTGGTTTGAAATTACTTTCTCCTAAAATCGAAAATTGGGGGTTTTCTGTGGCTAAAATAAATCCTCCTAGCGGCGCATCGAACTTTAAAAATGGCAGTTCACCTTTGCCGGGTGAAACTAATAGTTTGAGATAATCTTGATAAAAATTAACAACGATTTTTTCAAGAGGATTTGTCCATATGCCTACTTTTTTTGTAAATAAATCCTGACGAACTGTCTTAGATTTTTCTCCGGAAAGTACCAAGCGGTCTACTTTTTGTACTTTTTCTTTTAATTCGTCGGCCTTTTTTTTGAGGGTTTCTTCAATGTCGGTATTTAAATCCATGCGAGTAGCTTCCAAGAGCCCTAATGAATCGTAATGGAACGCAAATGACTGTTTTTCGTCGTATGATGCGTAAATAATACGTTCTTTCTTATCTTTTTTGAGTGTTTTTTCAAATAATTTGAAGTATCCAACTGTTTCGGGAACAACAGATTTAATGGTAAGGCCTAATAGGCTAAAAACTTCCTGAAATTTTGCAAATGCTTCTTTTTGTACTGCGAAAAATTGCACGGCAGATTCATTTTGCATGCGCAAAACCATATAATTGTAATGCGATGAATCAAGGTCGAACGGCAAGCTAGAGCGGGCTTTATCTTTAATAAATGGAACAATTGCGTTTTCTTGAATGTCTGCAGGAACACTGTAACGGGCAAATGCAAACAGTTCTTGAGGAAGAATTAGGTACACTTCATGATCCTTTACTTCTACCGGTGTTGCGCCGGTAATAGCTTCTTTAATGGCGCTTGCCAATACATCTACACTTCCTACCTGACCGTTAGTAAGTAGATCAACGGTATGTGTTTTTTCGAATGTGGAAAGGTTATATTGCCCGAGTAGTGTTTTTGAAAGCGAAACAAGTTCGATAGAGTTGTTACTAATAAATAGGTAGATCATAGCTGTAAATTCATCATACATTCAAAAAAAACAAATGGCAAGAGGTTGTTTTAAATTTTGTACGCAAAATTTAGCCAGGAAGCTGATATAATTACGTACATACCAGGGATGCCGGAGTGGCCAATCGGAACAGACTGTAAATCTGTCGGCGCAAGCCTACGGAGGTTCGAATCCTCCTCCCTGGACACATGTAGATACGAAGGAAAAATAGCGGCATAGTGTGAGAGTTTTGATATACTAAACACATGGATCAAAATGCCTCATTCCTTTGGTACCAACAATTGGTTAAACCCGCATGGGCTCCTCCTTCTTTCTTATTCGGTCCCGTTTGGACAGTTTTATATCTACTTATTGCGCTTTCTTTTGGATATATATTTATTCAGGTTTTAAAGAAAAAACTACCGCTATCATTGAGCATCCCATTCATAATAAACTTATTGAGCAATGTGATTTTTACTCCACTTCAGTTTGGTATTCGAAACTATGTGCTTGCTACCGTAGATATTTTCGTAGTCTTATTGACAATTTTGTGGATTATGCGAATGACGTTTAATAGTAAGCGGGTACGATGGGTGGCATATATGCAAATTCCGTATTTGATGTGGGTTATGTTTGCAACGGCATTGCAGGTAAGTATTACCTATTTAAACTGGTGATTTTAACTACTGCTACTTCAGCTCTTGTACAAATAGATATTGATTCTGTAAATTCGACAAGGGGAGTTATAAAAAGATTGATGGTGTCAATAAAATAAACCCTCCACGATCGTAGAGGGTTTATTTGTGAAAACAGACGTATTATTTTGAACTTACTCGTACTGGAATCCTTTTTGGCTTTGCTGCTTCAGCAATAGGTGCCTTTACGATTAATACGCCATTTTTTACCGTAGCTTCAATAAGTTTTTCGTCGATTGGGCGCGGTAAATAGGTGCTATAGTCAAACGACGAAATTCTTTGCATGCGATGGATGATTTTATTTTTGTTCTTTTCTTCCTCTTTTTCTTCAGACCGTCCTTTAACATGTAAGACTCCATCTTCGTAGGTAAGTTCCAGTTTGTCTTCTGGAATTCCCGGCACCGATGCTTCTACGATTACATTTGCGCCATCTTCATATACGTTGAGGCCTTCTGTCATGGTTAGTTCTGGCCATTCGTTATCTTCTAGAATGGGTTGAAAGAATTGTCGATGTAGTTGTGTAAACGGATCAAAACGTATAATTGCCATAGTTATTCACCTCCTTTTTAATTACGAAACTATTAACAAGTACATTAGCAGTCTATCATATTGAGTGCTAATTTGTCAAGAGGGAGTTGCGGAGATTTAGACGTGATTTTAGGAATGGAGGTTGTATAGGTTTGGATTAATTCGAAAGAGTCATTTGAATAATTTCACTGCGCATGCAGAGTCCTGCAAAAAAAGGTTCGTTATTGAGTGATATTGGACCAATTGCGCTTAAGATCCCAACTAATCTACCTTGATCATCGGTAATTCCCGCTCCGCTAAAGCCGGTTTCAAGCACTCCCGGTTCAACAATAACTAAAAAATAGTTATCTAGTTCTTCTTCTGGCCGACCAATATCGATGTTTATTGCACGTCCAATATATCGCCCCGCAATTATGCGTGCATCAATAGTATCATTATTAGGTTTGATGGCGTGAATAAAAAGCGGATCTCCAATTTGGACATCACCGGTTGGCCGAATAGGTACTGTTTCCTGGCTCACCGGTTGCTCTGTATGGAGCAAAGCAATATCGGTTGTGCCAATAGTTGAGGCTAGGGAAATTCGACTCCATTCCTGTTCAGAATTAAGTACTGAAACATGTAATTGATCAGGGGGAATATCGTCTAAGCAATGCGCGGCAGTCACCATGGTATCTGGAGTAATAGTATTTCCCGAACACGAAAATGATCTGGTATCTGACTGAATTTTAATAAGTGGAACTGTTAATTGCACGCGTTCTTGAATTTGTAAATCAGGAGTAATTCTTAGTGGTCCTGTTGCTTGATCAAACTCAGTAAATGTGTCAAGGAGCGGAAGTGGTGGGAATGGTGATTGTTCAGCTTGTATTAATTGTATGTTAGTTGTGTGCGTGGGAGCAAAGTCTGTAGAAGAACATCCGGCTTGTAAGGATCCCAAAAGGAACCCTGCAGAGACTGCAAGTCGAGATGGAATTGATGTTTTTCTTATTTCAACCATAGTAAATATTACAAATAGTTAAAATGATCAGATATAATTCGTAGTATACGTTATTATGACAGGGAAATCAATTTTATTGGAAATATACTACAAGACGTATGTTTACCAAGATTATAAACTGCATAATCACGACCTTTGTGCGTATTATGTGTGTTTTTTAAACATGGTGTAAAACTTGAACAGGTAAAACTTGTTTTTGGAAGAGGGAATTGGTGATAATGTCAAAAATATTGTAGAAATAGATAGGGCTTGAGTAATTGAAGTATAGATTCGTTACGCGACAGGTATTACATCTTTTCCACAAAATGCATCGCTAGAAGGTGGCCTTTATATACGATTGGAACTAGAATTACCTGTGTGTTAACAGTGCTTCCGTCTTTTTTCTTCCAAACAATGGTATTTGTTGACCCTTTGTAGCTCTGCATAGCTTCCTGGTAGGATCCTACTAATGTTCGTTGACTTGCATCATCGACAAATAAATCAGTAAAGCTCCCGTTCGCCTCGCTCCATGCTTGTGCAGATTCATAGCCAAGTAAATCCGAAAATTTCTTATTACAAATTTTAGCGCTATCGTCGAGGAAAATATATATGGCCTGGTCTGAATCGGCTAGAATTTCGCTGTATTCTTGCTCTACTTCTTGCATAAATTGGCTGTGGTCATGATCGTGGCTCATGGAGTAATAATAGAACGAATGAGCGATAAAGTCAAGCCTTCCATACCAAAAACGGCATGTTGGAGGTAAAAATATGAGCAATTGACAAAGTTATGCATATATATTATTGTTAATTTAACTTATGCATAATTCTGTAAAATCAGTTCTTTTGGCAGGAAGTGCGTTTTTGTTACACGCGATTTTTTATGGAGGATTTGTAGCAGGAGTCGTGGCGATCGTTGGGATTTATTTTGGATATGTTGCATTCAGTGCAAAGGCTGCACAAATTCCACTCCCACTTTCTGTGAGTGTTTCAGGGAAGAAAGGTAAGAGCGCTCAAGTGCTTATTTCAAGTAAAAACTTAGCGCTAACAGGGCTTATTTTAAATGCAGTCGCACTTCTTTTGGTTTAGGCTCAGGAAAAAGATGTGATAATAGTTTTTTACAGTACAACTGAATGTGTGTTGTGTTTTAAAAAATAAAACCACAAAGACATTAGTGTGTTCTACCTTAAAAAGCTACTACAAAAACTAACCCAATTACGAATAATCCAAGCCACAGGGCGGTTTGAATAACAATGTTTGCAGACGCTTTAAAGTCTTTTTTCTGTGTGTATAGTTTAATTGGGTAATAAAAAACAATCATACTGCATATTAAGGCAGATGTTGAAAATAAAGACATCGCCAGAAGTGGGGCTAAAAAGTGGGGCGAATCGTTATCGTGTCCTTGAGTGGCAAATGCAAAAAGAACAACGATGGAAATATAGGTAATAATACCCAATGCCTGTAAAAAAGCGACTTTTGTGTTTGAAAGTGGCTTTTTAGCTGTCATTGAATAAGTATATCATAACTGAATCTCCTAGCTTTTCCCTCCTTTTTCTGGTACAATTACCCCCATGACAGTCATAAAAAGTGAATTTTATTTAGCATTACAACAGGTCGCAACAGAGCGGGGAATCAAACCTGAAGAGGTGATCGCTTCTATTAAATCTGCAGTTTTGGCTGCTTACAGAAAAGATTATCATCCAGAAGTTCCTGAAGACAAAGAAATTGATGAAGTTTTTTCTGTGTCGCTCGATGAAAATACCGGTGAAACTAAAATTCTTCAAGACGGTGTAGATATTACTCCTGCCGGATTTGGCCGCATTGCTGCTCAAACTGCTCGCCAGGTTATTATGCAAAAAATCCGAGAAGCAGAAAAGAAAACAATCATTGGTCACTACCAAACGCTCGTTGGAACGCTTGCAAAAGGTCGAATTATTCGATTTGAAGGCAAAACAGTTGTGGTTGACATTGGAAAAGCCGAAGGGGTTATGCCTCCTGAAGACCAAATTCGTAATGAAAATTACGATTTAAACATGCAATTAACCTTCTATATTAAGGAAATTCGAGAAGATGATTTCCGAGGACAGCGTATTATTGTTTCTCGAGCAAATCCAAAATTGGTTGAGGAATTATTTAAAAAAGAAGTTCCTGAAATTGCAAATGGTGCAGTTACGGTGAAAAACGTAGTTCGTGAACCAGGAGATCGTGCAAAGATTGCTGTGTATTCTGACCAAAGTGGAGTTGATCCGGTTGGTGCATGTGTAGGACAACGAGGAATGCGCGTTAAAGCAGTAACCGATGAGCTCGGGGGCGAGGAAAAAGTAGATATTATTCAATACCAAACCGATGAAGCATTCTTTGTTCGAGAAGCACTTTCACCTGCCAAAGTAACATCGGTAGAACTTGATAAAGACAAAAAATATGCAAAAGTTGTAGTAGATGCTTCACAGGCTCCGTTGGCCATTGGTCGAGGAGGAGTAAATGTGAATTTAGCTTCCCGACTTACCGGATACGAAATCGATATTGTGCAAGTTGGTGGTCTTGAAGAAGCGGTCGAAACTCCTGAAACTCCCGAAACTCCCACAGAGCCAAAAGTGGCAAAAGCTAAGAAAACTAAAGATGATGATAAAGAGGTCCTGAAACAGGTTCAGGATGACGAAACAGTAAAGTCAGAAGAATCGGAAGTAACACCTGAAGAAAAATGATTATGAAAAGCATATTTCTTACGTAAACTCCGGCTCTTCTTTCCAAAAATATGGATACATTAAAAGATCGTTCACCAGTTGTAGTGGTTTTGGGTCACGTTGATCATGGAAAAACAACGCTTTTGGACTATATTCGAAGCTCGAATCGGGCCGCTCGTGAAGTGGGTGGAATTACCCAAAGTATTGGTGCGTACGAAGCAAAAATAGATTCAAAAGAGTATCCAATCGACACGATTACGTTTATTGATACTCCTGGGCACGAAGCATTTTCACAATTACGCTTACAAGGTGCAAATGTTGCCGATTTGGCAATTCTTATGGTCGACGGCGTGGACTCATTAATGCCTCAAACCATGGAGTCGATTTTCCACATTCAAAATGCAAAAATTCCCTATATTATTG
>JAYPGZ010000002.1:126370-145721 GCA_038127095.1 Candidatus Roizmanbacteria bacterium
GGATTTACCAGGTGCAAGTTTGGAAAAGGTAAAAAAAGATCTTTCTATTAAGGGTGTGCTAGTTGAAGGTCAGGGTGGAGATGTTCCTGTTGTGCCGATTTCTGCCAAAAAAGGAGAAGGTATACAAGATTTATTAGAAACAATCTTAGTGCTTTCATCGCTTAATAAGTTAACGTATTCCGAAAACAACCCGCTGCAAGCTTTCATTATTGAATCAAGAACAACGAAGGCCGGTATTGCCTTGTCGGTTATTGTCAAAGATGGGGTATTGAGAGTTGGAGATACCGTGTTTGCCGGTAATTTGCAGGCAAAAATTAAAGCTCTGACTACCGATTTGGGCGAAAGCGTGAAAGAAATTTTACCTTCACGACCATGTGTTTTACTGGGTTTTAGTGAATTACCAGAAGTCGGACTTAGTTTAACCAAAGCAGCCGTAGGCGATCAGAGTGTTGCGGGTGTGGTTACTGAGCAAAAAACAACCGCTTCATTCTTTTCCGAGCCGGTTGAAGAGTCGAAAAAATTAAAGGTCATTCTTAAAACAGATACCCAGGGTTCGTTGGACGCCTTGTTGGGAATGTTGGCTAAAAATGACACTATAGAAGTAGTGCTTTCTGGTCTGGGAGAAATTACCAAATCCGACATATTTTTGGCTAAAGTTAGCAAAGCTATTGTGATAGGATTTTCGATTGCAACCAATAAAACTATTGAAGCACTTGCAAAAGAAGAGAGAGTTGTTATTAGAACCTATAACATAATTTATGAGTTGCTTGATGAGCTTACGGAAGTATCGGATTTAATGGCTGAAAAAGAACAGAAAGAAAAGAGTGTTAAAAGTGAGTCGAAAGTTGTTGCGACATTTATTATTGAGAAAGAAAAGATTGCTGGAATCAACATTTTGAAGGGAAAATTGAATATTGGCGATGCTGTTGAACTGTATAGAAATGATAAATTAGTAACAAATTCAAAGATTGTTTCTCTGCGGCAACGAGCAAAAACAGTGCCTGAAGCTAAAAAAGGCGAAGAAGCGGGTGTACTTTTTTACCCACAACTTGACTTTATAGTAGGTGATGTGATAAAATCTTATAGTATATGAACAATGACGGAGTAATTCCATCAATCATTAAGATTTTAGAAACAAAATCAATCTATTCGGTTGTGTTGCCTGCCAACCCAACCACCGATGCAGTTTGTGCTGCTGTAACGCTCTATTTGTCACTTGCTAAAATTGGAAAAAGCGTTAGTATTGCATGTTCTACTCCTATTGACCCTGCAATGGGTATTATTGGCGCCGATAAAATTCAACGTGAATTAGTGGCAAGTGGGGATAATTTAGTTGTTTCATTTCCATATCAAGAAGGCGCGATCGACAAAATCACCTACAATATTGAAGGGAATCAATTTAATTTAGTTATCGCACCAAAAGAAGGTAAGCCACGACTTGAAAGTAATAACGTGAAGTACAGTTATAAGGGTGGAAAAGGTGAAGTAATTTTTACCATTGATTCTCCTTCGCTTGCTTCGCTTGGTGATATATATACCAATCAAAAAGAAATGTTTACAGGTGTTGATATTATTAATATTGATCGACATTTGACGAATGCTAATTACGGCTCTATTAATATAGTTGAAAAACAACGTTCTTCAACGTCGGAATTAGTGTTTGCTTTGCTTAATTCACTTTCACTGCAGGTAGACAAAGATGTCGCTACAACTTTGTATGCGGGTATTGTTGCTGCAACAAATAGCTTTACGTCATATTCGGTGAATGCTAATACCTTTGAAGCATGTTCAAAATTGCTTTCGTTGGGAGCAGTAAAGCGTGCACCTGTGCGTCAGCCAATGAACGCGTATATGCAACCAGGCATGACACCGGCACCTATGGGAAATCCAATGCAGCCGTCTATGCCACTACAACCTATAAGATCAATGGGAACAACAGAAACAATGACCGCAGCTCCTGAAACTATGGAAACTGAAGAGACCGGTGATGATTCATCTTCTACCGAATGGCTTAAGCCGAAGATATTCAAAGGCGGCGGTTTGGTATAATTAATTGATCTTCGTAACTAGTAAACGCTCGGTATCGTATTTTGCTCGCAATTCACCCCTCAGGGGCCCCAATTGACTTCGCAAAACAGATACCTCGCTCTTACTTATTATTGAAAGATCAATTAATTATGGATGTATACTTCATTATCGGCACGATTATTATTCTCTTCGCTCTCTCTCTTTTTCTTATTCGTTCATGGCTAACCAGCTCAAAATCCGGAAATTCTGATGAGCTTATTGCTTGGCTTAAAGATGTATCTACTCGCATGGAAAATCAGGCGGCCCAAACCGATCGTAAAATGGCGCAAAATATGACCACGTTTAATGAACGGATCGATAAAACTTCGCAAGTTATTTCACAAGTTCAGAAAAATATAGGGGAATTTGCTGAAATTGGACGGGGAATGAAGGAATTACAGGAATTTTTAAGTTCGCCAAAATTACGGGGAAACATTGGGGAACAAGTGTTAAAAGAGCTACTTTCACAGTTTTTACCTGCGAGAACATATGTACTGCAACATGCTTTTAAGAGCGGTGAAAAAGTTGATGCGGTTGTTAAAACGTCGCGAGGACTTATTCCAATAGATGCTAAGTTCCCCATGGAGAATTTCAAGCGATTAATGCAGGAAGAATCGGCAGCACTGCGTGAAGTTCATCGAAAAGAATTTGTGCGCGATGTAAAGAAGCACATTTCTGATATAGCAAAAAAGTATATTCTGGTTAATGAAGGTACTGTTGACTATGCGCTCATGTACGTGCCGTCAGAGTCGGTATATTATGAAATCATTGTCTTGGAAGAGCTGCAGTCGTATGCTGCAAGCAAGCGTATTATGATTGTGTCGCCAATGAGTTTTTATGCGTATCTGCATGCAATTTTAATGTCGTTTGAAGGAGAAAAAATTCAATCTCGTGCACATGAAATACTCCTTGCCCTGCGAGACCTGAAGAAGGATTATGATGCCACCAATGAGTCGTTTGGTGTTTTGCACAAGCATTTAACGAATGCAAATAAACAGGCCGGTCAGGTAACTAAGTCGTTTAATTCATTTGGCAATAAGCTCGAAGCTACAAAATTACTTGAAGAAAAAGCTGAATCGAGTAACTGAGTTCCTTGTTGACAGATTATTCACCGATCGTCTATTATTAATGAATGGATTATGACCTTCTTAGAATGCGCCGGTATATGCTTCATCATAGGATTATTACCTATGCGATTATTCTCTTTTTGATTTTGATCACATTTATTCTCATGAGTATTTCCAAGCAAATTCAAAATGAGCAAGCACTTATATTTGATTCTCAGGCTGCAAATGTAGCAAGTGCGAATGCTGTTAAGGGAACATGCCCTGCAAATGGAATTCCTGCGAGAATGACATATAACGGTGCATCATCATGTTATTTCGGTCAGTATCGATCTATTTCTGTTCGATGTACAGACGGCGCTCGAGCACAGGTGATTCACGCATCCACCATTGGTGCATTTAGTGTATGTGCCGATAAAAGTGCATTGGAAGCAGCCGCAAAAGCTCGCTGTGGGTGTACGGGTGCTGGGCAAACTCCTACGGGTGTGCCAACTGGTGGAGCAGGTTTTCCAGGACTTACACCAATTGTGACGAATCCACCACTGTCTTCTCCTACTGTTACAACTGCGCCCAAGCTCATTATTAGTGTGCCTGCCCAATGTCCACGGGGGCTTAAAGCATTTGCAGTAGGCTCACCATGTGCAGGGCAGCAAGATACGTATAAAAACGCAACATATACTTGTAACAACGGTAAAAGCGGATCGTTGTTTATTGCTGCAGGCACTGCGTGTCAAGATACGGCATACTTTTTAGCACAAGCAACACGTGCCTGTAAAAATGGACCGAATTGTGCTCCGATTGGGATACTTACCCCAACTCAAGTGCCTTCTCCAACAACAAATCCTAACGACTAATCGCTTGTAAGTGAACGATCGTTCTTTTATACTGTGTGCATGATGCGCCGTTTTATTCTACATGTCGATGGTGATTCTTTTTTTGCAAGTTGTGCTCAGGCAGTGTACCCGCATTTGAAAGGAAAACCGGTTGTCACCGGTAGTGAGCGAGGAGTGGTAACCGCGGCTTCTGTGGAAGCAAAAAAACTGGGAATTTCTCGGCAAACATCAATGTACGAAATAAAACGGTATTTCCCCCAATGTATTATTGTGAATTCTCATTATGAAATGTATGAATTATTTTCACAAAAAATGCACCACATTTTACGGGGTTATTCTCCGGATGTAGAACAATATTCCATTGATGAAGATTTTGTATGTTTAGATAGTGTGGCACGGTCCGATGATGCCGCTACGCGCATTGCCCAAAAAATAAAAAATCATATTGAATCTTCGCTTGATATTACCGTGTCGGTAGGACTTTCGGTAAATAAGAGTTTGGCAAAGCTAGCATCAAACTACAATAAGCCGAGTGGATTTACGGTAGTTCCCTTTGAAAATATTACTGATTTTTTAAAAGAAATTGCTATTGAAGATGTATGGGGAATTGGTCGCGCCACAACAAAGTTGATGCAAAGCTACCGAATTAAAACAGCATGTGATTTTTATAATAAACCAGAAAAATTTATACGCGCCGTTTTAACAAAACCAGGGATAGAAATATGGCAGGAATTACATGGAGCGTATGTATTTAAGCTTGATTCGCAGGTGAAAACATTATTTCAATCGATATCGAAAACTCGAACATTTACTCCACCTTCTCGTGATAAAGATATTGTATTTAGTCAATTAATCACCAACTTAGAAAAAGCTTGTCATAAGGCGCGAATGTATGGGCTATATTCCAACCATTTCAGTATTTTTTTGAAGGGACAAGATTTTTCGTATGTATATGGGGAAGTTGAACTTATCGAACGGACAGCGAGCCCAACAGATGTGTTGCAAAAAGTACGGGCTGTTTTTGAAAAGTTGTTTGTGAAAGGGAAAGAGTATCGGGCAACGGGTGCAATTCTTTCTAATTTAGTTCCGTATGGCGATGAGCAAGAATCGATTTTGGAAAATCGGGTAAAAAAAGAAAAGTCACGAGCAGTATTTGAAGCGATCGATATTCTTTCAAAACGATACGGAGAGCGAGTGGTGAAAACGGGAGCGACTATGTTTATTAAAAAAGTGGTGCATGAAAAAAGGATTAACTTGCCACCGTTTAGAGCGAGTGTGTAAGTCATTCTGAGAACCCTCCTGTCATTTCGAGCCGTAGGCGAGAAATCTCAGTTTTGCTCGTGATTATAATCTCGAAGAATCGTTCGCCGTCTTGAGAGCATTCAATTCTTGATCGTAGACTTTGCTCGCGGAGGCCTGTCACGCCCTCGTCCCATCGTTTTTTGCATAGCAAAAAGCCGATGGGACCCCCTCCGGCCGTGCCACCCGCTCGCATTGTATGCTCTAAGCAATCTACACAAACTGTTTCAATGCCTTAAAATCATTCAACAAATCCACTTTCTTACTCGCTCCATATAATGCAACCGCAGGGTGAAACAGGGGAATGATTTTTACGATTCCCCAGCTCGATTTTGCCTCAAAAATTTTCCCATGTAATTTACTAATGGGGCCTAGTTTTTCGGTAAGATGAAATTTATCCATTATGTACTGCATAGAAAATCTACCGAGTGTAGCAATAATCATGGGCTGAATAATGGTGATTTGTCGATCTAAAAATGGAGTATAGAGTTCAATTTCTTGCGGGGTTGGGTCGCGATTTTCGGGTGGACGATCTTTAACAATGTTGCTAATATATACATCCTCTCTTTTTAAATTAATTGATCGAAGTAATTCATCGAGTATTCTTCCCGATGCACCGCAAAAGGGACGGGCTAGTTTTGCTTCGTTTTCACCCGGAGCTTCTCCGATAAATATGATTTTTGCAAAATGACTACCTTCTCCAACCACCGGATGGTAGTTGTTTTTTGTTCGATACTCGTACAGTGGTGACGCTTTGAATTCGAGTAATTCATCCTTAATCTCTTTAAGCGCACGGTAGCGAGGATCTAACGTATTCATTTTACAAACTGTTCCAGAAGCATGTTGACGACGGACAATACAAGACTAAATGCAAGCGCCCACCAGAAGCTGTTAACGGTAAAATTAGTTACAAGGTTACTAACTAAAAGAATAAGGAGTGCATTTAAAACAAAGGTAAATAAACCTAATGAAAGTACATTAATGGGGAGTGTAAGGATGAGTAGTAGTGGTTTTAATAGTGTATTAATGAGTCCTAAAACAATTGCTACGAAAAGTGCGGTTCGTAAATCGGGAATATGGACGCCTGAAGCCAGGAGCCATCCGGTAATGTATACAGAAAGTGCATTGACAATGAGTGAAACGATCATTCCCATGCAACCATTATTGAATACTCAGGGTAGAAAGTCAAGGCTTAAACAAATGTAAGGGCAACGCCTTTTTTGTTTGCTCGACCAGTTCGGCCGATTCGGTGAATGTAATCTTCGTAGCTTTCAGGAGCATCAAAGTTAATGACGTGTGTAATGTCATCAATATCTAATCCTCGCGATGCAATATCGGTGGCGATTAAAATATTAATGCGATTATCTTTGAACGCATCAAGAGCTTTTTGTCGTTGGAACTGGCTTTTATTTCCATGCAGTGCGTCTACTTTAAATCCGCGTACTTGCAATTCCTTAGACAACTTTTCAATACCCCACTTGGTTCGACCAAAAATAAGTGTTTTTTTAACTTCGTCGGTTATTAATAAATCATGTAATACTTCAATTTTATTTTTTCCATCTGTACGAACAATATTTTGATCAACGTTATTTGTTGTTTTATTCGAATTAATCGAAACAGTTATTGGATCTTTCAAAAACGAACTCATAATATCTTTCACATTGTTAGGTAATGTGGCAGAAAAAAATAATGAATGACGTTCTTGTGGTAACTTTGTAATAATATCACGAATGGCATTTACAAAACCCATGTCAAGCATGCGATCAACTTCATCGAGAACAATACTGTTATAATGTGCGAAATTAATTGCATGACGCATTTCTAAATCTTTCAAACGTCCTGGGGTTGCAATGACAAAATGTGGATTTCGTCGCATGTTTCGAATTTGATTTGAAATACTGACTCCTCCAATACAGAGTGCTGAAAACATTCCCATACCTCGAGAAAATTCACGGAATTCATCGTCGATTTGCACAGCGAGTTCTCGGGTTGGGGCAATAATTAATACGCTATCATTTTTTTTCGTTACTAATTTATTAATTAATGGAAGTAAAAATGCAGCTGTCTTACCGGTTCCCGTATTTGCAATTCCAATAACGTCCTTACCTTCCAAAAGATGTGGGATTGTCTGGTCTTGAATGGGAGTAGGAATTACATATCCTCGACGAATTATGTTTTCTTTCAATTTTGCATCAAAAGCAAAGTCGGCAAATGTATGTTGTGCAACATATACTTCTTGTGTAGTTTCAACAGCGCGTTTTACAAAAAGTTGTGGATCAAGTACTTTTACTCTACGTCCACCGCCTCGATTAAATGCAGGACGTCCAAAAGAAGCACCGCCACGATCTGAACTGAAACGAGGAGCCGATCCTCTATTTGATCCAAAGCGAGATCCACTGCGTGGGTGATTTCCGAAACTTCCTTGTGAACGATTATTGTTTTGGTACATAGTATTTTAGTCAAACAAGCTCAATAAAATAGAACTGCCTAAAAATGAAAAAAACTGGGTTTTGCTTATGGGGAAAAGACACGAATAATAAAAAAAACGGGGTATCTTTATCGATCCATTTCAAAACTATCAATCTATCACTTCGTCGTCTCCAATCATTCTGGTATGGCTAACGACTTCGAGAAAAAACATTCTAAGCAGATCTATTTCATTGATATAATCCGCTTGACTAAAAGATAGTATAGCACACGATGTTCGTTTTGTCAAGGACTATAAGACATATCTGGGCACAAATAGGCACGTTTTTTATGTGTTTGGGTAGTTGGTAATTTGAGCTATAATAGCTGTATGAAATATGTCGATACAAAGCTCTCGTATGAGGACATTCAACAATTAAGAAAAGATTACGGAGATTATATTAAAGTAACCGTAGATATTCTGAATAACAGGCTTATTGCAGGCTGTGAGCTTCATGCGGATGGTGAAGCTATACTTCTTGAAAAAGGAACGAAACAAGATTATATTTGGGGAGGAGGTATAGACTTTACAAATAATTCTGTAAAAACATTTGCTATGCTTAATATACGACCCCGTTTAAATAACGATAGTATGGAAATACTTGATGTTAAGATAAAAGCGGAATTTAATATGGTAGTCAAAAATCTTTTTGAGAATTTATGGACAACATAAAACATAGTCACTATGCGGATGGAATTGGATATTTATACCGAGCTGCTTTTGAGATGGCAAAAGGTCGTAAAGAACAAGCCTTAGCATTTCTATCGATAGCTGAAAAAAAGACTCAAAAAAAATTTGATTTTCCATGGGAAAGAAGCGATATTGTTGTTGCTGAAAAAATTCTCGACGAATATACTAAATTGATGAGTGAATTTATGCGATCTATTTCTGTTCGATAAGTTCAAAGCGTGGAACCTTTTTTCCATTAATTTCTACCGTTTCTAAAAACATAGAAAGAGGCCGAACCCAAAATTTGCTGCGCGGGTTTTCATACAAGCATTCGTAAACAACCAACGCTTCCAATGTTTCTGAGTGCTGTGCAATGAAGTGAATTTTATAGAGATTTCCTGTTTTTGAGTTTTTGTACAATGCTTCAGGAATTATGTGATTCATGCTTATATCTTTTTAGGAAAGAACACTGAAAGTACCATTGATGCGCCAAAAGCACCAACAATGATAAGCAATGAAGTTATAGAAGAAATATGAATATCAAAAATACCCGCAAGCATTTTTGCTCCGATAAAAATAAGAATAAATGAAAGGCCTTTTTGTAAATGGTGGAACTTATGCAAAACACTCTCCAGTAAAAAGAACAAGGCTCGCAAACCCATTACCGCAAATACATTCGATGTAAAAATAATAAATGGATCTTGGGTAATTGCAAAAGCGGCGGGAATTGAATCGATTGCAAAAATAATATCGGTAGACTCAACTAGGAGAACAATCATAAAAAGGGTGGTAAACACACGTTTTCCATTTTCAACTATCATGAATCGACCTTCGTGATGAGCCGATGAAAAGGGAAGGTATTTTTTCGCAGCTCTAAAAACATGATTTTTTTCTAAATCTATATGCTCTTCTTTTTTGTCTGCAAAAAGCTTAACGCCGGTATAAACCAGCAAAGCTCCAAAAATGTACAGTACCCATGCGAATTGACTAATAATCAATCCACCAACTCCAATAAAAATTGCGCGGAAAATAATAGCACCAAGAATTCCCCAGAACAGAACTTTGTGATGATACTTTTCTTCAAGATTAAAAAAATTAAAAATAAGTAAGATAACAAATAAATTATCTACCGAAAGCATTTTTTCAGTAACGTATGCGCTCATGAATTCTGCTGCTGCTTCTTTACTAATAAAAAGGAAAATAAGAAATGCAAAAGCGAATGAAATTGCTATCCAAAACAATGATTGAATCAATGCGGATCGGGGAGTAATTATGTGTGCCTTTTTATTAAAATATCCTAAATCGAATACTAAAAAGGCACCAATAACTGTTGCAAAAAGTGCAAAGAGTTCGGCGTGAATTTCCATAGAGAGCTGCTTAGTCGAGCTTCTTTAGCTGCTCATTAACCCATGCAAGTTCTTCTTCTAAATATTTCTTCTTAGCTTCCAAATGATCTTTTTCCGAACCAAATTCTTCATTTCCAGAGGAACAAGCACAATCATCGTCTGAATCATTGCAACAACCTTTTTTTGATGAACAGCAACCGCCATGTGATTCTTTTTCATCGCAAACACATTTATCGTCGCAATTACATTTGCATCCTGATTCTTGTGTGCATCCACAGGTGCCACTCATGCATGAACAGGCACTGTGTTTGTGGTCGGTATCATTTTCGTCGTGTGAATGATGATGCATATTTTTCTCCTTTCATCGAATATGGTAACACATTTATGTCATAAACGCGAGGGTATTATGAAAACAGTCGAGCATGAAAAGCATCGAGTGTATTCAAGTGTTTCATGCGTAATATTTCAAGGGCCAGTTCGCTTCCGCTAAACTTTTGATCTACAACAATGTCTATAAATTCTTCAAAAGTGCATGGAACTATTTTGATTTTTTCGCCCGAATCTAGTTTTTGATCAGCAATTTTTGTACAGTGTCGAGCAATATAAATAGCAATATCCCAGTCAATTTTATGCATCGGCTGAATAGTTTTAAAATGGTCCCAATCGGGTGAAGATAAACCCGATTCTTCAAGAAGTTCGCGTTTTGCAGCGCTTTCATAATCCTCATCTTTCTCACACCTCCCTCCAAACAAAGAATAATATACTGGCTTTGCGGGTTGTTCCTGCTGGCTCAGTATGATTTTATCGCCTTGTACTGCTATTACCTCAACTGTCGCAGAGCGGCTAAGCATTTCAAACGTTTCATACGACCCATCATACATTTCTTGCTGCCACTGGTATACGTCGAAAATGTTTCCGGTAAATACTTTTTTAGCCTGTGGAGGAAGTTTCATACATCAATTATATACTTTTTTAGCTTACTTGTTTTACCGCTTGTTAAATGCACACACGACTTTGAAACAGAAAAATGTTGGGCTAATAATTTAGCTATTGCCTGATTTGCACGCCCTCCAGAAGGAATTTCAGTAACTTTTACACGATACACCGGTAAATGAGTCTCGATATATCCAAAATCGAGCGATGGTTGCTTGATAAGTGTAACCGAATTTTCCGAGGAATTGGGTTGTGTTTTAACAATAATTTTCATACAAAGATGTATAAAGGAGAGTATCGTTATTATAGTAAAATTCGGTTTAATTTGAAGTGGGTATTGTGTATAATAGGCTCCAGATCGAATAATCCCCTGTAGCTCAACGGTAGAGCAGGATCCTGTTAAGATCAAGGTTCGTGGTTCGAATCCACGCGGGGGAGCATATTCTATCCCAAAAGCAACATCTAGAAATCATATCGATGAAAACCTCGCTTCTATGGATTTAACGCTATCAGATAAAGCAATGCAACTTCTTGAATAAATTCACTTTTTACTTGTCACAAGCAAAACGCCAACAAACATAGGGAAGAAGGCGATGAGTTGGTACATAGTTGGAATTTCTCCTAATAGAAGCCAAGCAAATAATAGAGTGAATAATGGAGCAGTACTATTAAGGGCATTTGCTTTCGTTATACTTATTCTATGAATGCCTTCAAGCCACAATATCTTCGATACACCAAGAAGGAGGACTCCATTTATAAGAAGGAAAAGAAGTGAATTTTGAACTTTGACAATATCCATGTTATTACCAAGTAAGTACGCAAGCGGAAAAAGGAACAGTACACTCAACAAGCTCCTACCAAACATTATCGTGTCACTACTCACTCGCTTTCGAGCCTTTCTCTGAAAATAGTTTCCGAAAGGTGCTGTTGCGACAGCTGCTAGAACAAGGAAGTCTCCAATGTTTAATACTCCAGCCTTAGGTAACAACACAGTACCAGCACCAATCACGAGCATGATCGCCCCAAAAGTATGATTCTTTGAGAACGGTTCTTTCCTGATCGCATTGAAAAGCAAATAGCTAAACAAAACTTCTGAAAGGGCTACAATACTGGCATTCCCAGCAGTTGTGTACTGCAATCCAGTGAAAAAGAGTCCATAAAAGCCAACACCTATGATCAAGGCAATCATAAAGATCTCTTTCAGCGCATCTTTGTTCTTTAACTCATGCCACTTTTTTTTGACCGACATATTGATTGTAAAGAAGATTGTTGCAAACAACGTACTCCAGGCAAGAGATACAAGGGGAGAAACCTCACTGTAAGAAAGTATCGTTATTACTGGGAATAAAGACCACAATAATATCTCAAGGAAGATGTATGCTTCTCCTTGACGTTCCTGGTCTTTTATGCGATTGAGCATAATAGATTATATCACTTAGACTATTGCAGTGTAAAAGGTTCGAACTTGGTCCACCCGCTGGAGCAAAATAAATTAGCTTCAAATATCTAGATCAAACCGATCAACCCCGAGTGGAGTTCGGACCTTCTGTTATAATACCCTCTTAATATGGGTAGAGTATTAGTATCACCCAAACAAGGGGTATATCCTAATTTCGATTTAGCACGGGAAATGTTGCATCATGGTGCAATCGAACTACACAAAACGGAGTTATTTATGGATCACTTCTGTACGGTTCTGTAGCACAAGGAACTGCAAATCTTAGGTCGGATTGCGATATTCTTGTGGTAACTTGTAATGATACTGCTGCAATGTATGGTTTAAAAGAACTTTTCAGCAGAGTTGTAACTGAAGCACGTGTTTCTGTTGATGATGCGAATGTGTGGACAGTTGATGAGGTTACCCAAGGCCGCCACACTATGGACGCTGCTTTTTTATCACATTTTCCGTCGTCTTTAGATGGTAATCTAGTTGGCCAAAATCCACTTGATATTGTCGTTCCTTCAATAGAAAATTTTACCGACCTTTTGCGACACTACATTGCTGCAAAAAAAAGACGGTTTACCCAAGGAATTCTTACGCCAGATTTAGAAAGTCCCCACGCTACATTACAAAAAGCATTTGAGCTACCTGTAAATCTTGGTAGAAAAACGCTCACGGTTTGTGGAAACGAAGGACTCATTCCAGACAAATATCGTGCAGATAAAGGAATAGTTATCGGTGATTTCAGTAAATTTTTAGGTCAATACGCCGAAACTGATGTAGCTATGGAGCATTTTTTAAAAGGATTGCAATTGGACGCTCAGTACTCTCAATTATTAGCAGGTGCAGTTGCTGGTGACATCGAGCCCGAAGCATACGAGTGTGCAGTGAGAATATTATTTGATACTGCTGTGCCGACAGCACGTTCATTGGTGCAAGAAGTAGATGAAATCGCCGCACGAAATTTGTCCGGATATACAATCGAAGGAAGCATTCAAAGAGAGCGTTATGGATCAAGAGGAGTGGAAATGTAAAGTCCGAACTTGGTTCAGTCTCTGGAGCAAACTGGACTGGAACCCACTCTGCTATACTGTCTTCATGAACATAACTTTCATTACCAGCAACGCAAGCAAAGCAGAACAGTTAGGTAAGTATCTTGGTACTCCAGTTGGCCATCAAAACGTCGACTTACCAGAAATACAGTCACTTTCTCTCTCAGAAGTTATCGAACACAAAGCGCGAGCAGCTTATGAAGTCATAAAGTGCCCAGTCATTGTTGACGACGTTGCACTTACCATTCATGAACTCGGCAAACTACCAGGACCGTTCATCAAATTTTTCATTGGCGAGATTGGAAATGAGGGAATTTGCAATCTGGTTGAACATCTTAAAAACAAATCTGCACAAGCTGAGGTATGTATCGGTTTCTTTGATGGAGAGCATCTTGAAGTAGCATCTGGGATTATTGACGGATCTATTGCTTCTTCACCAAAAGGAGATAGGGGATTCGGGTGGGATGCAATTTTCATTCCGGATGGATATACAGAGACTCGAGGAGCAATGTCGGAAGAAGACTATGATGCAACAAGCCCACGAAAATTCGCTTTGGAAAAACTTGATCGATATATTAAATCGATTTGATATGTGTCCAAACGTGACCCAACTTACTGAGCAAAAAAAATTAGCCTCAAGTAACTATATCAATTTGATCAATCACAAGTGGAATTCAAATTGCATATCTTCAGCATCTATCACAAGGGCATAGAAATGCTAGATTGTATCAATGGATAACGATGAATTTTATTTTCTTCTAATAATATGGAGGGATAATCAAAAGTTTGTGATAATATAAAATCTGTATTAATATGAAGAAATTTTTTCTGATACCCTCATTTGTATTGTTGCTGTTGTCGTATTTTACCGCACAAGTTAGTGCTCATGGTGGCGGAAATCCTATTACTTCATACTCAGAGGCAACGATACTTGAAATTAACCATACATCGAATATTATAAAACAAGGTATAGAAGGCATTTCTACGGTGGATTTGGTGGTAAAGATGGATACAGGGTCGCTTAAAGGTAAGACAGTTACCATGAAAGACAGTAATGTCCCCAATACCATGGGTGAAAAGCTAAAACCAGGCGATCATATTATTGTTGCCCGAAATACTGACTTCGTAACCGGTACCGAAATGTTTTATATGACTGACTATGTACGTAAAAATCAGTTATTCATATTGTTCGCTGTATTTCTTTCGTTTGTTCTTATAATTGGAAGATTGCAGGGTCTTCTATCCGTTGGAGGGATGATCATTTCGTTTTTAATCATTATGAACGTTATTATTCCGCAAATAATGAATGGGGTTAACCCGATTGGTATTACACTTGTTGGTGCGCTCATCATTATTCCATTGACTTTTTATATGGCGCATGGGATTAATAAGCACACTACCGTTGCTATCATTGCAACGTTTTTAACGCTTGCTATGACAGGTGCTCTTGCTGTTTTCTTTGTCGATTTTACCCGTCTTACCGGCTTTGCAATGGAAGAGGCAATGTTTATTCAATCGATCAAAGGAACAGTGATTAACATTAAAAATTTACTTTTGGCAGGTATTATCATTGGAGCATTGGGAGTTTTGGATGATATTACCATCTCTCAGACATCAATTGTTGAGCGATTGCAACATGCAAATCCAAAATATACGTTCAAAGAACTATACAGTCATTCAATGAAAGTGGGGCGCGATCATATTGCTTCGCTCGTGAATACGCTTATTATTGTGTATGCAGGAGCATCGCTGCCTCTGTTACTACTATTTTCCGATCAACATTTATCACTCGTACCTGTCATAAATCATGAAATTATTGCAACAGAAATTGTGAGAACACTCGTCTCGAGCATTGGTATCATCTCAGCAGTCCCTCTTGCTACTTTTCTTGCGTGTATTGCAATCCGAAAGAAATAATCTTATATTGGACTTGACAAATGCAAATAATTCGCATATTATTAATGCAATTAACTTGCATTAGAAAATTTTCCTATTTGCAAGACTATTGAAAGGAGGTGTATTAAGTTTGAGATTTTATAACGTTAAAACTCGGGAATCAGTTGAGGTAGATGATTCTCAGGTTACCGTGGTAACCATGAAAAACGGTAGAAAAGCAGCAAAAGCGACGGTAAATGGAATGAACTTGTTTAAAATTCTAAGTAAAGAGGATGCAGTCAGATTAGGAGCGTAAAGGTTACTTGGCCAAGTGTCTTTTTCTCGACACTTTACACAATATAATGGGCGGGAAGTACAAAGAAAGATTCACCTCCTTTCTTATCCCGCCCAGAGAGTATAAAAAAATGAAAAAACAAATTATTCAGGAATTACAATCTAAAGGTTTTAGAGCGACAAAAAGCCGTGTTGCAATTTTGGAGCTTTTTAGTGAATCAAGAATGCCACTTGATGCAGAGAATATTAAATCGTATTTAACCGGGCGAGGATTATCGACTGATCTGGCAACTATATATCGATTCTTAACAACATTCATCAAAGAAGGCATTCTGTATAAGATTGAATTTGGTGAAGGTAAATGTCGATATGAATTATCTTCAATGCCTCACCATCATCATGTTGTTTGTACTAACTGCGGTGATGTTGATGATGTTGAGGTCGATGAGCGAGCACTACTGAACAGAGCAAAGTTACAGTCCAATTTCAAAATTGATCGTCACCATTTAGAATTTTTTGGCTTATGTACCAATTGTCAATAACGATGTGCTTGTTGGTTGGTCATCTGGTGCGGTAGCGGCAATGAGATATGCTGAGTCGAACAAAATTAAAGGATCAATTTTGATTTCTCCGTGTTACACAGATTTGGGAGATGACTTAGAGAAGCAAAGTGGATATTATGATAAACCTTGGGACTGGGAAAGTATAAAAAATAATCAAACAAAAATCGCCTTGTATTATGGAGATAATGACCCATACATCTCACAAGAACAATTTGAATTTATTACGTCAAAATTGAATCCTTCGGTTTCCAAAATCCCACGGGCGGGACATTTTATAGATTTCCTCGAATTTTCAGAATTATTACAATATATTAAAAATAATTACAAAAATAGATAATTAGTCCGAACGCAAGTTTAGCTTCTGGAGTCAATTGCTTGCAATTGTAATTTGCTATACTTTTTTCATGAATACATCCGATAGTCAGCTACCCGAATTTGGTGTTAAAAGAGATAGCGAAGAACGTCGAGATGGGGGCTGTGCTGTTATATTTTATCCAATTACGTATCTGTATGCTGTTGGAAAACATTTAGATGGAGGATTTTTACGATTATTTTCTGGAGGGGTTGCTGAGAATGAAGATATCGTTGAAGGAATAAAAAGGGAGGTTATAGAAGAGAGCGGTCTTTATGACTTTCAACGCATTGAAAATATTGGCTCTGCATTTGCTCATTATCATAATACCTTAAGAAAGGTTAATCGCGTTGCCAAAACAAGTTGTTTGCTTATAATCGTCAATTCAATAGATTGTGTTCCTGTGAAACATGAGGATCATGAAAAATTCACTTTAGATTGGGTTTCTGAAGAAAAGCTTCGTAATAATTGGAAAAAACATAATCAAGAACAAGAGTTGGATCATTGGTTTTACTTTCTTGATAAAGCTAGTCAACGGATACGAGAAATGGGATATATAGAGAAGTAATAAGTCCGAACTTGGACCACCCGCTGGAGCAAATTTCCTTAGTCTCATTTTCATGCCCCGAACACGACGATCGAACCTGAGGTATACTATTCTTATGAAAATAAGAACAGCGACACTCGGAGATATTTCTCAATTAACTCACTTAAAGAGACCACAAAAAGAGCATCATGTAAAAATGTTTCATGATAATCAACTTAAAAGATTAAAGGAAGTAGAAAATGGAGAAGCACTCTATCTTATTGCAGAAGAAGAAAGGAAAATCGTTGCTCATCTGCTTCTGAAACTAAAGGGTATAACCACTGAGTCTGGTTATCCTAACATGAATGATCTTTATGTGTTGGAGGAAAAACGTAACTTTGGGATTGGATCAGAATTGGTTAAAGAAGCAGAAAGGATTGTAAAAGAAAAAGGATATTCCAAGATTAGTGTTGCAGTAAATCCAACGTTAAATCATAGAGCAAAAGCATTGTACGAAAGGTTAGGATACAAACAAACGGAATCTGAAAGTTATTTAGATGGTGTTTATGATGGAGATGAAGATTGGGTTATAGATATGGTTAAAATTTTATAAAGTCGGGAAATAAGTCCGAACTTGGTTCAGTCTCTGGAGCAAATTTTCTTAGCCTCATTTTCATACCCCGAACACGACGATCGAACCTTCTGGTACAATAACTTCATGTCAGTGAAAATCACCAAGTTGCTTACTGATGGATTGATAGAAGGATACGCAGGAACAAAAGAGCCTGAGAGTATTCACCGGTCAAGTTTTGCTGGAAAGTCAAACGATTATATAAACAAAACAGGTGAACATTATCATGATGAATGGTTTGCAGACGATAATGGTGGTGGACAGGAATTAGTAGAAACAGCTGAAGAAAAGGCCACCAGACTTTATGCAGGAGGAGTGATACCAATTGAAGAACTTCAAACACTCGGAATTACAACAAAAGATGTGATATCTCGTCTAATTACTAGTGTCAGAGAGCTAAAAGGGGAAACACGACTACACGAACCTGCTTCATTAGACCTTCCTGACGGATGGACTTATACATACGAGATACTCAAAAAAAGTGAAGAGGTCCCACTAACGATTGGATATGAATCGATATCCTTGAATGGAAGAGAAGTATTTGCTCATGGTCATATGATTTCTCCAGTAAAATAAGTTCTGGAACCTTCTAGAAGATGGGGTAAGATTGATTGTTGGCCAATATTCTAATTCAGTCTTTGATACAATACCTCTATGAAACTTCACTCTGCTGTCTTTTATACAAACAATATTGATGCTGTTTATGACTTTTACATCAACAAACTCGGGCTTGAACTTGATTACCGCCAAGACGAAAAATTTATCTCTTTCAAGCTTTCGAACAAAGTTAAATTGGGAATAAAGAAAGCAACCGAGGATCGTGAAATTCCCGGAGCTCAAACCATATTCCTTGAGGTTGATGATGTAAGAGTCTGGTACAAGAAAGCCCAAAATTTGGACTCAACATTCTTAAAGAACTTACCGAGGAAAGTTGGGCGACAAATTTTAGTATTCTTGATCCTGATAGAAATAAAGTTCAAATAATTCAAACCCACTCTGAATAATAAGTCCGAACTTGGTCCAGTCTCTGGAGCAAATCGATCTAGTCTCAAACCTTTTTTGATACAATGCTTCTATGAAAATTCTTCTTGGATCAGATAGTGAACGAAAGATTGATGTTGTTAAACAAGTATTCAAGCAATATTTCAAACAGGAAGAAATCGAAATATTTGGAATTAAAGCCAACTCTGGAGTATCGGAAACTCCTTACGGCGAGGAAACCTACCAAGGGGCTAAAAACCGAGCGCTCTTCATTAAAAAAGAATCTTCCGCCAACTACTATGTAGGATTAGAAAGTGGCCTTGTTGAACGATATGGTCATTTATATGAGGAGGCTTGGGCAGTCATTGTAACTTCTGAAGGAACTGAATTTGCTGGATATTCAAGTGGTCTGACAGTTCCGGATTATATTACCAATAGAATGCAGACTCAAGCAATGGAGCATTATGAAGCTATGGCTTTAATCGAGAAAGAATTAGGTGAACTGCCAAATGACACGTGGGGAACGTATTCCGGAGGTCAAATCGCCCGAAAGGTGAGTCTTGAAGAAGCTCTGAGGAATGCTGTTATTCAAATACTGCCTCATGAAGGAAATTTATATACTCGGCGCGCGAGTTTATCTACTTAAAAAATAAGACATATAGGCGGATTCACCATGTGTTTCTAGAAAAATAACTTTGCAGTTTATCAGTAGTGTGGAACCCAGGTGGATGGGTGTTAATTGTAACAAGGTATGAAAAGGGGAATGGTTTCCTGTAGCAAGTCCTTATTAGGTAAAAATAAAACTTGAAAGTTTCTTCGCTCACAAGCACCCTGATGAGTTTGTTACAATAATAGCGAACATGTTTGTTAAATCACTTTTAATTTTGCTCGTAGGATTTATTTTTTAGCTGGTGTGGATTTTATGCAGCGTTGGGTAAGAATACGTGTCCGCTATAAT
>JAYPGZ010000003.1:0-101925 GCA_038127095.1 Candidatus Roizmanbacteria bacterium
GTGTTGCGCCAATCTTTTTTGTGCCGATAGTAGTCTAAACTCGACACCTTGTTTTGCAAGCTGTTTTACCAGCGTTTTATTCTCAAACCGTCCATCGGTAAAAAAATACGCTTTTTTATCATCGAGTAGCATCCAAGCATCGCGTTCTCGGCTTAATGGATCGCCAAAACTGGTTTTATAAAAAATAGTTGTTGGACTGGAAATAAGTACAAATCTGGTTGACATGCACCTATTATACTGCTATCATGTTCCCACCATGGATATTAAATACCTCGGACATGCTTCATTTTCAATCAAGTCAAAATTGGGATCGGTTGTTTTAGATCCATTTGATTCAAAAAAAGTTGGGATTAAATTTCCTGCTCAAGATGCAGATATCTTGACGATTTCACATGAACATGCCGATCATAATTACCAAGCTGGAATAACGGGAAATCCGTTATTGGTAAATATTCCCGGCGAATACGAAAAAAATGGTATTCGTGTATATGGGTATGAATCGTATCATGATAGCAATAAAGGAGCGGATCGAGGCAAAAATACCATGTTCAAAATTGTTGCGGAAGATATTTCGGTTCTTCACTGTGGTGATTTAGGACACACACTAACCGAAGAAGCACTTGAAGAAATCGATATTGTTGATGTTCTTATGATTCCCGTTGGAGGTTTTTATACTATTTCTGCCGAAGAAGCTGCTAAAGTAATTTCTAAAATTGAACCCTCAATAGTAATTCCGATGCATTACAAAACAGATTCGCATAGCGCAGAAATGTTTAAAGATGTAGCACCGTTATCTGACTTTTTGGAAAAAATGGGGGCTGGCGCTATTGAACCGGTAAAAAAACTTACGATCAAAAAAGCAGATTTGACTGACCAAATGCAAATAGTCGTCATGGAAGTATAATTTTATGCCTAGTGGTTCGTTAACTAAAACTCCTCCTCATGATTTAGAAGCAGAAAAAGCCGTCTTAGGTGGTATATTGATTGATCCTGCTGCAGTTTCTCTGGTTGCTGAAATTATTGGTGCTCACCATTTCTACGTACCTGCTCATGGCATTATTTTTTCAAGCATGTTAACCCTGTTTGAAAAAAATCAGCCAGTTGATGTAGTTACACTTTCTGCAGAACTCAAAAAACACGGGGAACTTACAAAAATTGGTGGCGGGTCGTACTTGGCCGAGCTTATCGATACCGTTCCGACCAGTGCGTACGTAGAACACTATGCAAATATCGTTAAGGCAGTATATATAAAGCGCTCATTAATTTCGATGGCTTCTCATTTGGTGGAACGATCATTTGAAGAAACGGGCGATGTGAAGATTTTACTTAATGAAGCAGAAACGGGTATTTTTGCTCTTTCACAAGCGTATTTGCACCAAGATTTTGTGGTGTTAAAAAGTATTTTGGCCGAAAGTTTTGAACGTCTTGAATCGGCAAGTAAAGGTGACGGAGTACGAGGAGTAGGTACTGGCTTTACCCATTTAGATAATAAACTATCTGGTATGCAGGATTCTAACTTGCTTATTCTTGCAGCGCGCCCTGGTATTGGAAAAACAAGTATGGCACTCAATATTGCTCTACATGCAGCTCTCGTAGAAAAACAGCCGGTTGGTATTTTTTCTTTGGAAATGAGTAAAGAAGAATTAGTAGATCGATTGTTGGTTGGGCAAGCAGATATTGATGCCTGGCGCCTTAAAACGGGAAAATTAACCGATGACGATATGGGAAAACTTACGCAAGCTATGGGCGACCTTTCTGATGCGCCTATTTACATTGACGACACACCTGGAGCGAGTATTTTGGAAATGCGTACAAAAGCCCGAAAACTTAAAATAGAAAAGGGACTACGTATGATTATTATTGATTACTTGCAATTGGTTAATCCGGGCAAAAGAGTAGAGAACCGCGTACAGGAAGTTTCGTATATTTCTCAAAATCTTAAAAATCTTGCCCGTGAACTCAAAGTTCCAGTATTGGCGCTCTCACAGCTCTCGCGAGCCATTGAACATCGGGGTGAAAAGAAGCCTCAACTTGCAGATTTGCGTGAATCAGGATCAATTGAGCAAGATGCCGACGTTGTTATGTTTTTGTATTACGAAAAAGAAACTGAAGACTTAATGGATGAAACAAAAAAAATGATCAAATTGTATATCGCTAAGCACCGAAACGGTTCAACAGGTGAAATCGACCTCATGTTCCGAGGAGACCGTGTGAAGTTCTATTCAGTTGACCACACTGCTGGAATATAGTGTGCCGGGGGAGGGACTCGAACCCTCACGTCCTTGCGAACACCAGTTTTTGAGACTGGTCTGTCTACCATTTCAGCACCCCGGCTTTGGCCTTAATTATATCACGATTTGCCAAATGGGGCTGGCTGGATTATACTTACTCAATGCTACCCATACTGTATGTTTCAGGAGCGCTAAAAATTTATACACTCGGATTATTTTTCGTCCTTGCGCTTTTTTTTAGTCTGTTTTTTTTGTGGAAAATGGTGAAGCTTACTTCTTATCGCGAAGAAGATGTTTTTGACATATATTTCGTTTCATTATTTGGTGGACTTTTTTTTGCTCGTTTTGTATACGTTCTTGCAAATTTTAATAAGTTTGGGTTTGATTTTTTGAAATTTATTCTTATTAATGGTTATCCGGGACTCTCACTATTTGGGGCTTTATATGGGGGAATGCTAACGTTTTATATTTACCTTCTTAGAAAAAAAATCAACTTTATTGAGCTTGTTGATTATTTTATACCTCCGCTTTTTTTGGCGTTGGGAATAGGAAAAATTGGAAGCTTTCTTTCAGGAGAAGAGTCGATGGTAGCCATTATTGAAAGTGTCTGTTTTTTTATTTTGGTATTCCTTTCATATCGCGTAATTCGAGCAATTCGACGCGGTAAATTTGTTCCTGGTTTTTCGCTTTACACATTTTTGTTAACATTCTCAGGGGTGAATCTGTTACTTGACAATCTAAAATTAAATCATTTATACTTCTTTGGGTTCAGTTTGAACTTTGCGACGAGCTTACTAGTTTTCCTTGGAAGCTCCGCATATTTTGTTCACTACTTCCGTAAGGAAATTAAGGACACGTTATATACATTAAAGGGAAAAATCAAACGTCATGACAAACATAACGCAACAAGTAAAGACAAATCTTCACAAAAAACTGGTTGATGAAGAGAAAGCTATTTTAGATAGAATTGCAGAACTGCATGTTGATGATCCTTTTACTAATCCCGATCATGTTTCCGACAATGCTGCGGTTGATACCGATGTTCGTGAGCAAGTAGGGCACGACACGATTGAAGCGCAGATAGTTTCTCTAAAAAAACGATTGGAAAATATTCATGGCGCAGTAAAGAAGATTACTACATCAGGATATGGAGTGTGTGAAAATTGTCAGAAAGAAATTCCAGTGGCACGATTAGAATTAGTGCCAGAAGCTAAATACTGCGTAGATTGTGAAGGACAGTTTGTGCAATAATCCTAAAAATCCGTAACAGACGCTGCGACTGAACCACATCCTCATTATTGGCATGAGCCTTTGTGCTATTATTAATACATGGGCGAAATTGAACCGCATGTTTTAATTCCACTATTGCTGATGCTGCTTTTTCCACTTCTAGGAGGCTATGTTGCTCATAAACTCAAAATACCTTCAATTGTAGGGTACATATTTGGGGGAATGGTGTTGGGGTTTTTGGGTTCTCATGCACTGTCGGGAGAATTTTTAAGTCAATTTGCAAGTGTTGGAATAATTTTTTTACTTTTTACGGTTGGATTGGAAGTTAATTTAGATACGTTAAAGCGATTTGGGAAATATACGATATACGGGGGGCTTTTGCAAATAGGAATAACATCATTGGTGGTTTTTTTTCTTTCATTTTTATTTCAATTTGACATAAAAACATCAATAATTTTAGGGTTGGCGTTTAGCTTATCATCTACGGCGGTTGTTTCCAAAATTATTCAAGAAAAAGGACAAGAGAGTTCACTAACCGGCAATATTGCACTGGGAATTTTGGTTCTGCAAGATTTGGCTGCAATTCCGCTGATTATATTAGTTGCGGCAATGGGGAATAACGAAGGAGTAGGGGCATTTTTTAAGGCGCTTGTGACCGGTTCATTACGTGCAGCACTTGTTTTAATAACTATTTATGTATTTGGAAAGAAAATTGTACCGTTTGTATTTGCAAAAGTCACCAAAATTTCTCGAGAAATTCTCAATCTTTTCACGCTGTTTTTTATTTTTGTGGCAGTGTATATTTTCTCTGTTCTTGGACTTTCCGCAGGTATTGCTGCGTTTATTGCGGGTGTATTAGTGGGCCAAACAATGCAGCATTATCATATTTTTTCACAAATTCGGCCGCTTCGCGACTTATTTACAGTGCTATTTTTTGTATATTTGGGTATTACTGCAAATATCGGAAGCATTTTGGGGAATCTGCCCGCTATTCTTTTGTTCGTTCTTTTATTAACTCTCATTAAATTTGTTGTTGTATTTATTATTTTTACTAAGCTCAAGTTTCATACAAGAAGCAGTTTTTCTATTGGGCTGCTGCTGACGCAGGTGGGGGAGTTTGCTTTTGTATTGCTTACTCAAGCCGCAACCACACAGCTTATTACACAAGAAACATACCATTTTGCAATTGCGACCACATTGTTTACGATTGCGATTTCACCGATGCTTATTCAAAAACGGGGTAAAATTTATACCGGAACGAAAGCCTTAATTAAACGTCGTTTACCCGACATTGACGCGTATCTGACCGCACATATTGATCGCGATATTTCTCCAATCGATGTATTAGAGCTTAAAGATCATGTAGTTTTGTGTGGGTATGGCAGTGTAGGGAAGTATATTGGGCGTGCTCTCATGTTATCTAAGATTCCATACATTGCTATTGATTACAATTATTACACTGTTGAACATGCTCGACGTTCAGGGATTGATATCATATATGGAGATTGTACAGATATTGACATTCTTGACTATGCGCAGGTCGATGCTGCAGCCGTTCTTATTTGTGCTGTTCCGAGTAAACATGCTCAAGAGATGATATTGCTTAATTCTAAAATGCTCAATCGAAAACTATTACTCCTTACACGGGTTAATGATGAAGATCAGCAACAACGAATGAAGGATTTGGGTGCAGAAGTGGTGATTCAACCAGAATTTGAAGCAAGTTTGGCAATGATTCGTAAGATTTTCATGTCATTTAATGTGCCCAAAGAAGAAATTGCCGGTAAAATTAAACGCTTGAAGATTGAGCATGGTATGGAGTAACTTCGTATGAAAGAGAAAACTTTGAATAAAAAACGTGGTATTTTTTTTGTGCTGACCATTGTGGGTATTTATGTATTTTTCAGCATAATTCGTTCATTTACGCAGTCATTATTTCTTTCGCATAAGGGCAGAATTACTTTATTGTATTATTCAGATGTACCCAAAATTGTGTCTATAGGGCGTTCCGACGGTGTAAATTACGAATTATTTTTTAACGCTGATAAGCGGATTCTAGTACCGGGTGGGTACGGGCGATATCGGATTGGGGCATTGGCACGCCTTGCAGAGATTGAAAAGAAACCAGAGTTGCTCACACGAGCATTTTCGAGTGCGATTTCTGCGCGGGTAGATTACACTATGACCAATAATGCGCAAATACCGTTGCTTGATAGAATTTATTTATACTTCCTACTTCTGAGGCAGAAAAAAAGTGATTTTATTACCTTGAATACTCGATACGTAGATCCTTCAAATGCTGCTGATTATTCTGAAAATAGTTTCCAAAAAAAATATAAAGGATTTTTTTATGATAAACAGTTGCGTATGGAAGGAAAAAATATTTCTGTTGTATACGCAACGTATTCAAGTGCTAAAACGCTTTCAAGAATCATAGAAGGGGAGGGAATTCGGGTAGTTGATGTGAGCTATAATCCAAAAACCGAGCCAAAGTGTTATATAATTGAGCACGGAACACGCTCACTTACGGCAACATATCTGGCAGAAACTTATCAATGTGCAATAAAAGATGGCACAGTTAAAGGAGCCGATATTCAGTTTATATTAGGAAGTCGTCTGGAGCGCGATTGGGAATAAAGTATGATAGAAGTTATTTTTCCACTTATAATTATCTTTCTTTTGTCGCTCTTGATGGCTTTGTATTCAATGCGCGATCTTGATTTTGCTGTAGAAATCCGCAATATTATTCATCGCCGCAAAACGAGGGGAGCAATTGTTTTTTTTGACGAGGGGATTAAGCATTATCATCATTCATCTTCTTCATCAAAATCTAAATGACCGACGTTCATAAATTCATCATCATCTTTGTCGGCAAGTGCTTCCAAATCGACTTCTGATTCATGTATTCCAACTTCTTCATCTTCATCGGCTGTGGCTTCTACATGTTCATCTGCTTCATGTTCTTCATCATGATCTGATCCCATATCTTTTAAATCATCTTGGATATTTTTTGGAAACGAAGTATAGCCCTTTACTTTTGCGCCCTTTTTCTCTTCTCTAATAAATATATCAACCGAGTTTTTTGAAGCTGCCTTTATGTATACAATAAATGTACTTCCAGCATCTAAAAAGAATATAAGTCGTTTTGAAATATCATCGGGAAGGGCACCGATATATTCATTTTTATTATCTCGGACTTCTACTCGGCGTTTCTTTACTTTAAGTTCAACGTATTGACCAATTTTAAGTTTTGCTAATACATCAGCCTGACCGATATTGACCAGTGTAATTTCTTTTGTTTTGCCTAAAATATTCAAGAAAAGATTAGGATTGAGCGAAATATCTTGGTCAGAGTGGTCAAGTAGATGAGCATTAGGACCTTTTTCAAGAATTTTGATTTTATCAAGATTGTTACGTGCGATTTGATTGATAGGTTCCAGCTTTAGGGCTTGTTTGTAAGCCTTTTTTGAATTTTCAAGATCCTTCTTTTGTAAATGGGCAAAACCTAACCGCAGATATGCATCTACATCATGCGGGGCGAGTGCAATAATTTCCTCATTTAATCGGATTGCTTCTTGGAAATTTCCTGCTATAGCTGCATTATTGGCCTGATCGTGTAGTTGTGATAATTGTTTATTCATAGACCTGGGCATTATACCATGCAAAACGCGTTTTGCAACATAGCATATCAGTATAGGGGAATTGTAGAGAATGTCAATATTGTATAATACCCTTATGTCAGGACATTCTAAATGGTCACAAATTAAACGTCAAAAAGGGATTGCTGATCAGAAGCGGGGACTTATTTTCTCGAAACTTTCGCGTCTTATTACCGTTGCGGTTAAAGACGGCGGGGGAATTGGTGATCCCGATAAAAACGTTCGACTTCGTTTGGCGGTTACACAGGCTAAGGCAGAAAATATGCCGCGCGAAAATATTGAGCGAGCAATTGAAAAGGGTAAGGGTGGGGGAGCAGATTCGCTAAAAGAGGTAGTGTATGAGGGATTTGGACCAGCCGGAGGTTCAATATTGATTGTGGCAACGACTGACAACTCAAATAGATCGCATGCTGAAATTAAAACAGCGCTTGAAAAAAACGGCGGAAAGATGGGGAATATTAACTCGGTAGCGTATAACTTTCAAAAGTGTGGTCGAATTGAGTTGTCGAAGAGTGCAGTAGATGAAAGTAAGGCGTTTGAAATAGGCGAACAGTTTTCAATTCTTGATTTGGAAGAAGATGAAGAATCGTTTATTCTGTATATTCCTTTTGAAAAGATTGGTGAAGTACGAGAATATGATGTGGAAATTTATTACCGCCCACTTACAGTAGTGCCGCTTGCACAAGAATCGCACGAGAAGGTAAGTCGATTGCTTGATGTGTTGGAAGATTTGGATGACGTTGCAAAGGTATATACAAACTATGCTTAAAAGAAAAGATATCTCAAAGAATCTCTTTAGGGTATTTCTAAAGATAGAGAAGCGACGTCGATTCATTATTGCTACTGTTTTACTTACGCTTCTGATGATTGTGTCTACCTACTTCAGCTTTGAAGCTGCCAGTTTTTTTGTAATTCCCATATTTGTAAGTGTGTATTTCCTCACGTATTTTTCTATTCTAGAAGGAATTTCTAGTAAAGAATGGATTACGTTATTTATTCCTCCACTATATTTTTCTCTAGTATTCTACTTGTTTTATTTCTTTTTACCTCAACGGTGGTTGGCACGAGCACCGTTTGCAGTGCTATATTCAATCTCGATTTATGCATTACTATTAACTCAGAATATTTTTAACGTTGGTGTAGAGAAGAGTTTACAGTTATTCCGTGCTGCGTTTTCAATTAACTACTTATTTTTAACGCTTACCATGTTTCTGGCCACTAGCTTGTTGTTCTCGTTGCGTTTGCTATTTGTGGTGAATGGATTGCTTGTTTTTGTATTATCGTTACCGTTGGCGCTGCATTTTGTTTGGTCAATAAATCCTCAAGAACACATTGAGCGAACAGTGTTGAAACACGCACTTGTGGTCTCTGTTATTCTTTCACAAGCTGTTATGGTATTTTCATTCATCCCAATAACGCCGAGTGTATTTTCACTTGTTGTAACTGCCTTATTTTATAGTTTGTGTGGATTGCTGAGCGCGCACTTGACGTCGAGATTGTTTAGAGAACGAATTCGAGAATATTTGTTTGTGCTCGGTGCTGTGTTTACGATCATGTTGCTAACAGTAAAGTGGTAATTTGTGCCTAGTTCGTGCCTAGTTCGTGCCTAGTTCGTGCCTGAAAACCTTTCTTTTTGCTCATATGCTAAAAACTCCGTAATTTTATATACTTTTGCCCAAAAAAAACGCTTACTACGCACAAAATTTTCATATAATTGTAAAAAAATCATGCCTAACGTGTGCGGTATTAGGTACAAGATAGGGAGGAGGGGAGTAGTAAAAGTAACGGACGTGAGTTTTCCGTATTATTTGCTATAAGACATATACTGTCCTGTAGTATTTCGTAATTAATGCGTAATTTGCGTTAAAATCGAAAATAATCAGAAAAATACTTCTAGAATACCTGTTCTTTTATACGGTAATAGCAAACATCCTACACTCTTAAAGCCGATATATACAATGTGTATAACGTATGAAATTAGGCACAAAAACAGTAAAACGGAGCGATACAGCGCTCTAAATTGTATATTAGCGATGTGGAAAGGAATATGCCATTTTATATAAAATTAGGCACAAAAAGCGCAGAACGGAGCGTTATAACGCTCTAAATTAAGTACCAATTTGTGACACGTTTTTTTGATACATACTCTTTCAATATGCATGTGGGCATAGAAAGCCAATATGTATGTATTTACGCATAAAAACATTGAAACAGCTTGATACTACGCTCTAAAATGAGGTGTATGGTATGTGCCATTTTATATAAAATTAGGCACAAAAAACACAGAACGGAGCGTTATAACGCGCTAAATAAACACAAGTAAAGATTGAATTTGTCTTTTCATGGGGAGTATCTATATACAGTAATAATTACAAACTAGTAAAGTAGCGTTGCATATAAAAGAGAACACTAATTTACATCAATAACATTGTTTACCTCCTTTCGGTTTTGCACCGAATATCCACATAACCGGCTACTTGTATTATGAGTATAAACATGGCCAGGGAAACAAGGATCTACAACGTCGTAAATTGTATCTTTTACGACGTCTTGCCTCGGTAGTTCCGGGGAAGTGCCAATTGTACAGTTGAATCATTTTTATTAATTAATGCATTAATTTCTCCCCTTGTGAAGCTGGTCGAAATAGCCCTTTTGCTCCCTAACCGGTATTATTCATAATTTTGGGTCTCCCCCTATTATAGGCCATTTGGGGAAGTGCTAATATGCTGATATAACAGTCTAAACTCCCCTGTTCCCTGACATTAACTGGGGTCGGGGACTCACATTTTTAGGCTTGTGTGCCGCCAGATAGGCACAAATTAGGCATAAACTTGTATCTTGAAACGCACATGCCTATATGTATATAATCGTAGATATATGGTCTTTGCCAGTATCTTTAAACGTATCCTTGCAGCTCCTAAGCAGGGGGAAATAGCACTCACATTAACTGTAATTTCGTTAGTTACCATGCTTTTTGGAACGGTAATTGGATTAAATCGTCCCACACAAGTGCGTACAAATGCTGCAGCTTCAGTTCAATGTGGAAGCTTTGGATGTACTAAGAATAGCGACTGTGTACAAACACCAATTAAAACACTGTGCCATATTGCAAGTGGACAATGTCGACCGTTGTTGTCATCAGACTCATGTCCAGGCGGAACACCTCGTGTAGATTCGGTTAAGAAAGATGTTGGGTCATTTTGTAGTAGTGACAGCGAATGTAAATCTGGCTTACGTTGTACAAATAGTAGATGTTCAGTAACGACTACATTGCCTACAGGTGCTGGTGGAGGTGCTGGAGGGAACCCGGAAGTACCGATCCCAACAGGTATTCAGTATCAGGGAAGTACCGATAGGAATAGGCCATTTTTAGGCAATAGTTTTACGCTTACCAATAATAATAAATGTGTTATTTCATGGAGTTTTGATAAAGATCCACGAGTTGAAGAACTTTATTTAGAGGCCGGAAATAAGAAGTTTGACTTCGTACTTGAAGCTCCAATTCCAGGTGTATCTTACGGAGGAAATGTTGCAGATGCAGTTGTCTCGTTTAAAAATGGCGGTGTATATATTGATTTTAATCCGGCAACAGGAAACGATAAAAACGGAGATGGGAGTCCCGATATTCTATTGCAAATTAACTTAGGGGGCGGTCAGGTAAGACAATGGTACTTTAATCGACCGACGCCTGATTGGCTTGGTTCCGAAACAACTAAAGCATATATAAAGTATAGCAATCCTATTGCGAGTCAAACTCGTTGGTGGTATCAAGATGCACAAGTTTCACCATGTGTGCGAAGCACGATTACGGTAACGGCTACTCCAACACCTACAAAAACACCTACTCCTCAAGTTACCGTAGCGTTACTTAAGAAAAAATGTGGCGATCAGTGTACGTCAACATTTCAATGCCCATTTAACATAAATAGTGACCCGCTTTTTGAATGTAGAAGGAAAATCAACAATCCTCTCGATACTACAACGTATTGTTTGCCAAAAGGTTCGGATACGTGTGATCCTACGAAAACACCTACTCCTACCAAGACTCCAACACCAACAGAAACACCTACTCCTACCGTGCCTACTCCAAGTGTAACCCAACCACCGCGTTGTTATAAATCAGTATATTTCATGATCGATACATCATCTACTCAGCAGAGCAATATTAAACCACTCATCGAAAAGCCTTTGAATGATTTTTTCAAATCAAAAACATTCAAAAACGTTACTTTTTCATATAATACTTTTAATATCGTCGCTCCCCGACAGTCAGGAGGGCCTTCGAATGAAACGATACAATTCAATTTAGCAGATAATCAAAACTGGACCAATTTAAACGCTGCCTTTGAAGTAATCCAAACCCGTAAAGAAGATGTGAGGATACTCATTTCTGACGGAATTCCATCTGTGCTTGGACCATTTGCTAGTGTTCGAGCTAGAAATAGTAGTATCCAATTGCAATGTGCCTATGATACAGATGGTACAAATGCAAAAGGGTGTTCCCCTATCGCAGACACACCTGGACGCAATGATAATTATATGAAGGCTAATGATTGTAAAAAAGACGACATGTTCGGAGCGAACTTTAATCAGTATTGCAAAGTACCGTATCCACTAGGTACATCCACTGCAACTCATGCTGTTAGATTAGGAGGTAATGAAGGAATTTCTGTAGCAAATCTTCGTAAGTCGGGGGCGCAGATAATTTATGATGATATGAGTCAATTTATAGGGGCCTTAGAAGGAGTTATTCAAAATGCACCTTGCCGTCCTGAACCACTTACTATGCGGCCAGTTACTTCTTCATTTTCAATTCAAAATACATCATTGACGAAAAGTATTTCATCGGTTGAAGTTAAGACGTGTTCTTCATCGGGTAAGCAATGTCAAACATTCACCAACCCCATTAACATTGAGCCCTTGACTACTAAACAATTTTCTCAGCCAATTCCAGAAACAGTCTTACCAGAAAATAGAACAGTAATGACATGTAATGTAAAGTTATCTGATGGTACTTCCCTGCCCTGTCCGCAAAAAGCAGTAATCGATGAAAGCGTTCGTTTCTTATTACAGTCAAATGGTCGGCAAATTTCCGGGACAGCTCAGACATTTTTGCAGGCTGCCGACGTGAATAAAGATGGGAAAGTTAATGCAATCGATTATGTTCTCTGTCAGAGGCAGATCGCGGGTTCAGGAGCAAAAACATGTGATATTATTCCCGACAATATCATAAACGCGCAGGACTTTTCTATTGTGACTGAACGGCTTGGTCAATCATCGCAATAATGTGTATAATGTTTGTATGATTACGCGTCGTAGTGTATTTCGTACCCAAGGTGAAATTGCACTTACCTTTACTGTTGCCTCGTTGGTTCTTATGGTTGTGGGAAGCATATTTGGGTTAGGGGTAAATAAATCTCAAGATGTTCGTTCGCGTGCGGCTGGTGCTGTATGTGGAAAAACATGTGCTTCTAATGGTGATTGTGGAACCGACACTACTACAGGTACGCTTACCACCTGTGATCTATCTATTAAGAAATGTATTGCGGTTCGTGATCCAAAAAATCCTCCATGTAATGCAACGGGGCCAAACAGCTTGGGTCAATGTAACGAAAGCTGTACTAAAAATGAACAGTGTAATGGCACAGATAACGCTACCGGAATTACCCTTGCGTGTGATTTAAGTTCAAAAACATGTCAGCAAAAATACGTTAATGACCCACGCCAATGCCCAGGATATGTCCGCCCTACTCCGCGTACTAGCACAGGTACTTCAGGTGGCGCGCAAGGCGCGTTTAAGTCGTCTCAATACGCATGTGGTGTAGGCTTTAGAGTTGTTGTAGATCCGTTAATAAATAAAATTACACTAACCGGTCGTGGTGGGACGTATGATATTGGAATTGCAGATGTTGTTGATCCTGCCTCAAGTGGATTTACTGGTCCTGCTTCGCCTCAGGCGTATCGTATGTGGAAGCCTGCAGAAAGTGATGCAGCCGACAACTTACTTATTGAGTGGAACCCTGCAACAACATATAATGTGCCAGGGGTTCCAAAAGGTGCGCTCCATGTACGAGTTCGAAGCGGAAATTCATCAAATCCTCATTCTCAAGTAAATCCCCAAATTGATTTCTACTATTTCAGAAATGTGTCATCGTGGCTGAAGGATGGAAGTCCAGTTTCTGTATCTTTTTCATACTATACGCTTTCTGGTGCACAAAGTAAGCAGGTTCGATCGGATGCTACCATTAACGCTTCGTCTTTGGCATGTCCGGGAATAGTACTTACCCAGGGGCCAACTATACCACTTGAGCCTACGATTGCGAGAATTGTAACCCCTCGCAATACTGTAGCGCCATCTGCTATTCCCACTCGTATATCAACTGTTGTCCCTTCGCGAATTCCCCCAACTACAGTGCCGTCACGTCCGCCAACAACTCCCCCAACACGTGTTCCAACTCAACAGCAACCCCCTACTCCCCCATCTTGTAGTGCAAATATTACCTTTATGATTGATGCATCAGAATCAACACAGAAAGCGCTTCAACCACATCAAGATGCGATTAATAAAGCAGTAAGAGCATATGGCCTAGCACATCCGTCAGATAGAGTTAATTTCTATACAAACTACTTTGCTCGAGATGTACGCAATCCGGCAGGTCCATTTACCGCTTCGACATTTCAATTTCCAATACAATTTGGATTACATTGGACAAATATTAAAGAAGCACTCGAAAAAAGTGAGGGCGCGACAATTTTTATTTCCGATGGTCTACCGTCAGTGGTGAGATACACTAATAATCCATCGGCATTTTGTGTGTATTCTGATGGTAATAAAATGAAAGGAAACTCCCCAGTAGCAGCCGCTGGCTGTGCACCTGATGAGCGAGTAAAAGATGGGTATCGACGAGGTGTACAAAACTGTGCCGCAGAATGTAATATAAATACTTATGCAGATGCGCGGCAGGCTTCAATGGTTACGCGTAATAAGAATTCTACTTACAGTATATTTGTAAATACCGATGCTAATGCAGATCGGAACTTCTTGTCGGCTGTTTCTGCAGAAGTAATTGATGTTTCAGAAGTTACTCAGAAAATCGGCACGATCTTTGACCAAATTTGTAGTCGAGCAAGCGGTGGCACAGGTACGGGTGGAAATTCAGGTGGAACAAGCAGAAGTTCTCGAGGTGGATCTGGATCGCCTGTGCGATCGCTTACATCAACATTTGTAATTAATAATACTTCAACACAAAAGACAATTGAGTCTGTTCTGGTCAAAGCATGTGATGCCGCCGGAAATAATTGCCAAACATATCCTCATGAAGTACGTATTGATCCAGGAACCGTTGGTCGTTTTTCACAAACAGTTCCTGCAGAAATACCTGCTCAAAATCGAGCATTGCTGACGTGTGACATTAATTATGTCGATGGTACATCGCTTGCATGTCCACTGAAAGCAACAAATGACGACGGTGTGCGGTTTGAATTGTCGGTAGCCGATGAAGAGGTATCGGGCGGTGGAATTTCATTTCAAAACGCGGCAGACGTAAATAAAGATGGTCAAATTCGTGCAAACGATTATGCACTCTGTTTGGTTGGAAACAAATTATGTGATATCATTGCCGATGAAGATAATGAGGTGAATGCGCTTGATCGATCGGTTGTTTACGAACGGTTGGTGCAGGTTGCTCAGTAACGTATGTACAAAACACTCCCCCGCCCTTTTTTGGTGCTTGCTCCCATGGAAGATGTGACCGACATGGTTTTTCGGCAAATTGTTGCCAATTGTGCAGCGCCTGATGTGTTTTTTACGGAATTTACTAATATTGATGGCATGCTCTCAATTGGAGCTAAAGCAGTTATGCATCGCTTGCAGATTGCGCCGCTTCGTCAAAAACCGCTTGTCGCGCAGTTGTGGGGAACGGATCCGGAAAAATTCTACGAAGCAACACAGATTGTCGCACGTATGGGCTTTGAAGGTGTTGATATAAATATGGGTTGTCCCGATAAATCGGTTGTCAAAAAAGGTGCTTGTAGCGGACTTATTGGGAACTACGATCGTACAGAAGCTATCATTTCTGCTGTAAAAAAAGCCGCTGGCTCGCTACCGGTTAGTGTGAAAACACGTTTGGGGATACGAGAAATTCAAACTGAAGAATGGATTGGTTTCTTGCTTTCACAAGGACTTGATGCACTGACTATTCATGGTCGAACAGTTTCCGAGCTTTCTGAAGTTCCAGCGCATTGGGATGAAATTGGAAAAGCAGTGGATATGAGAAATAAACTCGGCTCCCCTACCCTGATTATTGGTAATGGAGACGTGTTAAGTTATAAAGAAGCCCAACAAAAACACGCAGAATATGGAGTAGATGGCGTTATGATTGGTCGTGGAGTTTTCAAAAACCTGTATGTTTTTGATGGTGAAAAAGATTTCACGACATTTTCACGAAAAGACAAATTGGAGCATTTACTGAGACACGTTTCACTCTTTCATGAAACCTGGGGTACAACCAAACACTATGCTATCATGAAAAAATTCTACAAAATTTATGTTTCTGGGTTTGATGAAGCGTCAGAACTTCGAATGCAACTTATGACGCTTACAAATGCGCAAGAGACTATTGAATTCTTGCACAGAACTATAGAATCATAAGTAGTTATTGACAGGCTAAAAAAATGTGAGTATATTGAAGGAAATACATGAAAATCCTCAGCTCTATTTTCCGCATGAATCGACCCGCTAATGCGGGAGAAATTGCTACCACACTTACCCTTGTAAGTCTATTATTCATGCTTGCAGGGACACTTGTGGGCGTGAAAACTACACAAGATATTCGAAATAAAGCTGCTGAAAGTTGTCCTTATTCAGCTACGGCAAAAGTGATTCGAGCTGATGGAAAGCCACTTGATGGGTCTGTTGATATTTATGGGCAAAGTCACAGACTCGCTGTTGTCGCAGATAAATTATTAGATCAAGCTACGAACAGCCTAGGACAGAAAGGTGAATTTACGTATTCCACAAGTAATCATGTTTTTGCACCTTATAAAAAAGATGACGATGCTTTTGTAAGTCTGGCACGCCTAGAAACTAAAAATTGGCAAGTGAAATCTGTATTTTGTAAACAAAGAAATGGATCTAAAGTTGGATGCGACCGGAACCCTACTCTGGTAAAATCTACTCCCTTTGAGCAAAAAATGGGTCCATTTCATCTAGCATGCGGTGTTGATATTGAATATGGGTGGATAATTGAGCCTGTCAGTACCAACCCAGCGCTGCCTCCAGTGGGTGGGGTTACCGGTACGTTGAAAACACTTCCTACTGCTGCCCAGGGCCGTATTGGAATCTCGGAAAATCTCACTCCCACCGTAGCTACTAATAGGATTTCGCCTACCCCAACTACAAGTATATATAGAGGATATCTTTGTAATGCTCGCTGTAATCCCAATGGAGGGGTGGGACAAACCACTTTTGGGCAGTCTGAATTACCTTCAACGTGCGCAAATGGCTATACATGTGTTAATACCTGTGCGCAGGGTGAGCTTGGTTGTTCTCCGTCAAATCGAGGTGTATGTAGAGCGATTGAATGTATCAATGATGTTTCGTGCGGTTGTGTAAGGCCAATTCCCACCAGTTCAACGGGTAAAACACCAACCCCTTATTTAACGACTTACCCCACACCTACAACTAAGCCATTAGCACTGCCTTGTTTTTACGATTCAAAAGTGTCGGTAATTGACACGTCAGGTAGGTCAATAACCAGCGCAAGTTTGGGTTCTCAAAAGGGTCAGTGGACTTTGGTGAATGACGCCAAGCAAGCGGTACAATTTGATTCTCACTATGGTAGTATGAGTCCGCTTCAATGGGGAGATGGGCAAATAAAACCAAATAAAAAATCAGATGGATTGATGCAGTCATCGGCATTTATTCCCCTTTACACCCCGGATCCATCGAAAAAAACCACTTCGCTAACGCTTACACATGACAATTCGTATGAAGTTGTACAAAAACGAATGATTACCCATTGTCAACGTGAATTTGACCAGTTAAATGGAACTATTCGAGGATGTTCATCAGTGAATAGTAATGGAGAGTTGCTTGGAAACTATACAGGTGTTGTAACTGCAGGGGCAGCTGGTGAAATTCCTGGTGTTGCACTACTTTGTAATATGCATGTAGAAGCTCAATACACAGTTCGTAAAAAACCAACAGGAATAGCACGAGTTTCGGTACAGCTTTCATCAGGTGCAGATGCGGCCAAAAATGTTCCATTTACTTCTGAACAAGTTAATCCAGGAACTCAATTGTATGCCGGACAAAGCACTGTTACTTTTACAGGTATTTCTGCAGGCAACCAAGGTATTACAAAAACTGTTGTAATTAATCAGCCAACAGTCGATGTTCAATTGCAGGTTGGAAGCTATTCCGTAGCTTACAACTTCCCTCAGGGTGTGTTGCCGGTTAAGGAAGGTAACGATGGATATCGACTCAATTCGCCTCCGATAGATGGAAATCAAATTACAGTAACAGAAAGTAATGTATATACCTATCGAATAATGTATAACATGAATACGTATTATTGTAAGGGTACTAGGAACAAGACTTCATGTGAAGCATGTGGAGGTGGGAAAGTTGACGAGATAACGAATGGTGCATGGCCAAATCCAAATGGAAAGGTATTATGTTGTCCGACCACCAAAGGTGGCAAAACACCAGCAGATTTTAAATGTGCTGACAATTTTGATAGCCGATGTACTGCCGGCGACGTATATTACGGAAACTGTGGTCACCGCGACCCAGCATCAGGAGTAACGTGTCCTCAAGGACAACGAGCCAAATATGTTTGTACAGCTGACCGATATTGGGGGTATCAGGGTTGTGTTAATTCGCCAAGCAATATGGCCCTTTGTACTGCTCCTACCGCAACACCTGCTCCTCGACCTACAAATGGTGGACTGCGACCAAGCGTGACTCCAACACCTATTGTTGATGAATGTGAGAGAGTTGGTGTATTTTCAGGAAGATCTCAAACTACCCAATCGGAAAATCCTCCAAAGGAATGTCCGAATACTTTCATTGGGGGAACTATTCATATTGTAAACCCGCACAACCTACCTCTTAATAATGCGCAAATTGCGGTGGTTTTCGGAGAAACGGATAAGCTTACATCGTCATATCAACAAGTACGTACACTTCGTGGATTAAAGGATGGTGTAAATCAGTTCCGATTCTTACGAGACGACAAAAATGCATTGCTGAAAGCTAACACAGAATATACAATTCTTGCAACTACTCTTAACTATACATACCTAGGAAAGCCATATCATAAAGAAAATAAGCATACAATCCAGTCTGAAAAATCGTTTTTGCCCTATAATGGAATTAATCATATTCTTGATCTTTCTGACTACACGGGTGGTCGTAACTACTTGGGGGGTACTCTTAATATATATAATCCGAAAAATGCTCCTCTTGATGGTGCAAAAATCAAACTTCTATTTAAGAAAGACAAAAATTTGCCTTATGCTGTTTCAGCCACTCTTAGAGATATGAAGGTAGGACCAAATAGATTTATAATTTTCGAAGATGATCAAGGTAATCCGATTGCAAACGACCGATATTATCCACAAGCTATTCTATATAATTTCGACAATTATGCATACTCAAAGGAAGCTCACGATCGCGCGCATGAGAATGTCATTGCTCCATTTGATGGATTAGAATATAATCTAGATCTTTCAGATTTCAATGTCGGGTACTTCAAAGGAATCTATAATATAAAATATGACGCATCAGAAATTAAGGTAGACCTGAAAGGCACAACTATATATCTTGCTTATAAAGATGACTTCGGTGGAAAGACATATCGCACCGCGCTCTTGAGTACTAATGAAGGGGTTGAACTGGGAGATACAAAGTTTACCATAACTCAAGATTCACAAAGAAATTTGATTCAGCCATACAAAAATTATATTATCGATTTTGCACAAATAAACTTTAAAAATGGTGATTACGTTGTGAGTAAATCTCATCGAGGTGAAAGAATTTCAGGAATAACAAACGGGCTCAAGTTTGATTTTGATATAAATCTTCTTACGATTTCGAATCCTCACGGAGCAAGTGGTGTGGATCAAGAAAAAGTGCCATTTTTGCAAAGACTTAAGCAAAACATTCTTAATGGGTGGGAACTTGTAATAAATGCGTTTAAGTAGTAATTAAGATCACTTCGCTTGCTTTTTTTTGCACTTTATTCTAGACTGGGCTTTGTAGCTTGCGAAAGGAGGTGAATAGTATGGAAGAAACAACAACTCAAAATAGCAACATGAAGGTAATGGGAGGAATCCTTTTACTGATTGTCGTTTTGGTAGGAGGCTTTATGTTTATGCGCTCACGTGATGTACAGAACAACCCGGCCGCGAGTGAAGAGGCGCAAGAATCGATACAAGCAGATATGGTGGTGCAGGATTCTGATATTCCTGCCGATGTTGATACGCAAGTAAAAGAAACGACCGATTCAGCTTCGACAGACATGCAAACCATTACTATGGAAGCAGGTGGATTTTATTACAAACCAAATGTAATAAAAGCAAAAGTTGGAGAAAAGATTAAGATTGTTATGACGAGTAAAGACATGATGCATGATTTTGTAATCGACGAATTGGGGGTTAAATTACCTATTACCAAATCCGGAGAAACAAAAGAAGTAGAATTCACCGCTTCTAAGGCGGGAACATTTGAATTCTATTGTTCTGTTGGACAACATCGTAAAAATGGCCAGGTTGGCCAGTTAATTGTAGAATAATTTTTTACCAAAAGCCTTGCGCGATTCTGAAACAATTAAAAGAATGCTTGCGAGTAAGGAAGCATACAATAAGTGGATAGATGAAAGAGGCGCAAGGCTAAAGAGCAGTGATAATGGTTCGATATATAAGAGTGCAAGCTGTAATCCGATTGGAAGCACGAAGGCCGCAAGAAACATATTGCTTTGTACAAGAGAGGTACGCAGTACTGAACGCTGAGCAAGCCACACATCAAGCAGCACGAGTGTTTGTGCAAAAATGAACGTGGTGAATGCAAGTGTGCGACCAGTTTGCATATCGGTAAAACTTCCAATAAAAAATGCGCATAAAGTAACGAGTACAGTTGCAACGTTTACTTCTATAAACCACCACGCATCGAATCGATCAAATGTTTTCAGACGTGATGGTTTGGATGTTTGAATAGACGCGTTGGACGATGTATTTAGGGCAAGCGCTAATGCAGGAAGACCGTCGGAAACTAAATTGATATACAGTAAATGTATTGGTGAAAAAATCAGTGGCCACCCAAAGGCTACTGTTAAAACGGTAATAACTACTTCGCCCAAATTACTTCCAATAAGATATTTTATGGTCGATTTAATATTATTAAAAATAATTCTTCCTTCGTAAACAGCCGAAACTATCGTTGCATAATTATCATCGGTAATAACCATATCTGCGGCTTCTTTTGCAACGTCGGTTCCAGTAATGCCCATTGCTACTCCTACATGGGCTTGTTTAAGCGCAAGAGCGTCGTTAACGCCGTCGCCAGTAACGGCGACTATGTGCCCACGTTTCTGAAAAAGTTGCACTATATAAACCTTTTGGTCAGGAGTTGTGCGAGCAAATACTCGGATCTTATCGAGTTTTAATAAAAGCTCAGCTTCTGAAAGTTCTTGTAGTTGTTTGCCGGTAATTATTTCATCACCATCTTTGATTAATCCAATACTTGACGCAATAGCATTTGCTGTCAGTTCATTATCTCCGGTAATCATGACGGTTTTAATTCCTGCTTTAGTAGCCATAGCGATTGCAGACGCAACTTCTTCGCGCGGAGGATCGCTAATACCTACAAAGCCAAGGAAGGTAAGACCTTTCTCAACTGAAGCTCGATTGCTTGGTTTGCCATGCAATTCTCGTGATGTAAGAGCGATGATACGTAGTCCCTGTTTAGCAAATGCAGTAAATTCTTTTTCTATTTGTGCTCTCTTTTGGTCGGTTAGTACTTGTGCTTTACCATGACTAAAAATTTTAGTCGACCGTTCCAGTAGCGACTCCGGTGCTCCTTTGGTGAGTAATTGAAGCGTACTCCCCTGCTTCCATGCAACTGACATTATTTTGAGCGATGGATCAAACGGAAATTCCTCTATAATTTCACCCTTCGCTTTTGTTTCCTGCTCAATTACACCATGTTTATGGGCAAACATAAGTAGCGCTCCTTCTGTTGTGTCGCCCAGTACATCAAATGAGCCATGATCGTGCTTATAAATAAGTTGGGCATTATTGCATAAAACTCCAACGTTAAGAAGCTGTGTAAGAGTTTTTTCACCTTCATACCAGGCTTTAGATACGCTCATTTCATTTTTTGTAAGGGTACCAGTTTTGTCGGTAGCAATAAGTGTTGTGCTTCCAAGCGACTCTATTGCTGCTAATTTGCGAAGAATGGCCTTTTTTTTGGCCATGCGTTGCATACCGACCGCAAGAGTAACGGTTATGACTGCCGGGAGTCCTTCTGGAACTGCAGCAACAGCTAGACTAATACTGGTAAGTAGTAATTCAATAACCGGTTGACCACGCACGAATCCGACAGCAAATACCATACCACTGGCTGCAAGCGCTAATATGCCTAATTGAGTACCAAGGGTGGCAAGCCGTTTTTGTGTTGTTGTTTGTTCTTCGGGCATTTTGGCAAGCGTTGTAGCGATTTTGCCGAATTGTGTTTGCATGCCTGTGGCGACAACCTGCGCAAGTGCTCTACCTTTTGCAACCGTTGTTCCCATATATATTCGAGATTCCTTTGTGTGAGAAAATTCTTTTGCTACCGACAGTGATTCTCCGGTGAGCGCTGATTCGTTAACTTCAAAATGTGCACTTTCTATTAAAACGCAGTCTGCAGGAATTCTATTTCCCTCTTCGAGAATAATAATGTCACCAGGCACAAGCAAAGTACTAGGAATTTCACGCTCTTCCCCTCCCCGCTTTACTCGTACCTGCGCAATCGTGAGCTTTTTGAGTGCTAGAATTGATTTTTGCGCTTTATATTCTTGAAAAAAACCAAATGCTGCATTGAGGAACACAATTCCTAATATGAGCATGCCATCAATGACGTCGTTTAATGTAAGTGACGCGATTGCGGCAATTATTAACAACAAAATTAAAATGCTTTTAAACTGTGCAAAGAAAATGATGAGTGGCGTTGGTCCTGACTCGTCTTTTAACTCGTTTTTGCCATATTGCAACAATAACCTTTGTGCGTGCTCTTGAGTTAATCCGTCTTGGAGCGGGTGTGTTGTGGAGGTTTCCATAAATTCCAAATTTTAGCCGCAACGTTAATGGGCGCGCCAGCAAGAGGCGCGTGGTGTAAATCGATAAAAGGCAGTGAATTTGCTTCAATAATCCCCCATTTTTGCGTGTCTGGGTCGACTGTTACATCATTGATTATAAAGTCAAAGCCAACAACTATGCAACCGATACTGTCCCCTGCTTTTTTAAGGAATTTCAACATGTTAGGATGCGTGTTAGGTAGCATTTCCGCTTTAAACCCCCCATATTCAACGCCAATTTTTTCTGAGAGCGCTATTTTTTCTCCTCGTTTTGGAATCGTGGTCAGCGTCAATTTTTGACGTGCTAAAAACTCTTTAAGTTTGGGGGTTATAACGACAGTAGAAACCTTTTTATGTTTTGTAGAATTCTTCTTGGTAATTAATTCTCGAATGGTTTTTTTTCCATCACCTACTATGTATGCTGTGTCTCCGCGTAGTACGCCCACCACTTCCCCATTTACATAGGTTCCCCGATACACACTGCCCTGTAAATGCTCTTCTACAATTACGGAATAGCAGAGTTGTTTTGCAATATCAAACGCTTTCTTGAGCTCTTTTTCAGTGTAGATATATGTTGTAGTGTGTCGTCCTCGCGATCCGGTGCGAGGTTTTACAATAAACGGCGGTGTTCCAGATTTGAAAATACGGAGTGCTTCTGCAAATGTTTTTGCATATCCGCCATGTGCAACAGGTATATGATGTTTTTGTAAATGTGTCCGTAATTTTGCTTTATCATCGATCCAGGTAAATGCATGCTGGTTAAATTGTTTTGGAATGGGAAGGCTTTCAAAATAATGCCATTTTCCATTAATATGCGCCCGATATTGTTCAATGGGTTTTCCCCAAACAGCAATGCCTTGCATTCGAATACCCCGATCTTGTGCTTCTTTCCAAATTACTTTTGAGCGATTTGAGCGAGATTGGTTAATATCTTCATGGAAGTTCCAGACCCCAAGAAGTTTAAGCGAAAAAGCCGAGAGTTTAAGCGTATTTATTACAGCAGCATCAAGAATGGGATGATGAAATTTGTTAAGACTGAGCAGAAGTGGAGTCATGAGTAAATCAAGACTCTCGGCAATTTTCATCAGTCGATGATTTACTTGATTATTCCCACAATAGGGGCATGGTTTAGTCGACATATAGCATTTTTGGAACTTCGGGTAAATCAGTAATGTCTGGTTTTTTTCCGGATATGATATGTACGTATTCGGGCATCATACGATCGAGCGAAGTTTTAAGTGGGGCTGTGTTAAAACTTTCATAGAGTTGATCAATGTCTTCCCTGTTCCATAACAGTATATCAAAGAGTGTGGCGGGTACAACTCTTGTACCATCAGAGAGCCCTAATTGAACGCATTCACCAGTGAAGATGTTAGTTTTTATATCAAACGGAGCCCCTTCGCTACGCTCAGGATGACGAAGAGAACTTCGCTCAGAATGACTAATCGTTTTTTCATAGGCTTTTTTCATTTCTCCCAAATACTGAATTTGTGAAAATCCCCCACCGAGTGTTATTCCGTAGTAAAACGACAGGATGCTATAGCAAAGTGCGGTACTCGGAAGCAGTGCTCTCTCGTTTAGACCCCGTGCAATAGCGTTTGGATCGAGTGAAATTCGAACATGATTATCGGGTGAAACAAGCTCGTTACCGTTAATCCATAATGGTACTCGCATGTGGTGTTTGTGTTTAATATGCCAGAAAAAATGGGTGCCGTATTCGTGCTCTTTATGCGCACCTGTTATTCCATTGAAGTTTTCAACGTATCGCTCGCGTGCGATTTGATCGAAGAGCATGTTGTGAATCGATGTTTTATTAATTAGATGAACACTCAACAAAAGCTCTCTTACTACATCCTCGCAACTGACATAAATAAGATTCTTACGTTCTCCAAAGAGTTGATGCCAAATCATATTATTTATTCGGGTAAATTGATCACTCAGAGATTCAAGTTCCCACACCGTTTCATCTTCTAAAAGAGTGTCGAAAAAAATCATCAAATTTTTGCGGGCTTGTTTTGATATGTTCATAAAACGAGCCATTTTTTTGTGGCTCTGTAACTGTCTTTTATTAATTGGTTCATGTCCGTATACTGGTAAATTTCCAGTTTTTCGAGAAACAAATGGCATGCGAATTTCTTTCAAGTTTTTATCGTGAAAAAATATTCCTCGCGGATAAGAAGAATTAGTTAATGAAATACCTGAGCACGCAAATGTAATGGTGGTGTCTTCCCTACTCGATCGTAGTATTGTGTTATTCGAAAAAAATGGATGACATAAAATTCCATGATGATCGGCACTGCTAACGAATTTGGTAGTAAGTAGAGTTTGGAGTGCGTTGTCGACTGTTATTTCATCTAATGATGAGGTGAGTACACTCTTGAATGCATCTACGAGCTCCTGTAAGAGTTGTCCGGAAGCTTTTTCTGGATAATTATTATTTGCGTATTTCATCCATGTCTCACTCCCCCATTCATTGTAGAATGTAGCAAAAGTAGGTTTTTTTTCAAAGACAATTTTTTTAGCGTCGGCAAGCTTCATAAGTTTCAAGTATAGCACGTGATTGTTGAGTTGAAATTATACGGAAAATTCTTTATACTGACGCTCTATGCTACCAGCATTTCTGATCACCTTTCGCGAAGTTATTGAAGCTTCACTAATTGTTGCCACGATTTTAGGAATTCTTACTAAATTAAATCAGTCAAAAGGAATTAGAACAGTGTGGTTTGCTACTATTACCGCAGGACTCACCTCTATTCTTTTGTTAGTTGCAGGTAGTGTATTTGGATTCCAAATACAAAAAATTTACACAGGGAAAGTTGAAGAGCTTATCGAAGGGATATTAATGGTAACATCTGCGGTTTTTATAACGTGGGCGGTTTTCTTTTTGCATAAATATTTTTCGCGATACAAAGTGAAATTGTTGCAAAAAGTGCAAGCAATGGTTGAACAAGAAGAGCAAAAAGGTTTGTTTGTGCTTGCTTTTACGGCAGTTTTTCGGGAAGGAATTGAAATTGTACTCTTCTTAACGACTATTTATTTTTCATCAAGTCCACAACAAGTATTTACCGGATTTAGTGCAGGACTTGTAGGTGGACTACTGGTATCACTGGCGCTGTTTGGTGCAACACTGAGGTTGCCGGTGTACTATGCATTTCGAGTTACGAGTGGATTACTTATTCTGTTTGCGGCAGGACTTTTAGCTCGAGGAGTACATGAATTTGCAGAAGTTGGTTTAATTCCCGAATTTGCATATATCAAGATACCTTTCATGCCTAGTAGCTCATTTATAGCCGACATGGTTAAAGCGATCTTTGGAGTAACGCAGCATATGGATATGCTTCAAATTGCGCTCTACATTGCATACATAAGTATTATGGTGTGGTATGTGTATGTAAGGGATAAAGGATTTGCAGGGACAAGCATAAAGAGTGAGGCATAATTGAGAGAATGTCTAAAAGCACATTAAGAATATACTTATTCTTAATATTGCATTCTTGGAAAATTGAAACTCGAGTCAATATTTACCACGGATGTATTCAAGTACTTCCTGGTCGTGTTCAGAAATTTTCAGTTCCTTAGGGTAAGGTAATGAAATCCAACGCATGTCTTGTCCTTCGTGTAGCTCAAGTTTTTGCAAACCATCGTACTGCTCCATAAACACATACATGACCCTCGCGTTTACTGGTTTTTGAGTTAATACCAGTTTAGGTTTGTTCAGTTTATACCGTAACTCTTCATACGTTTCACGCATTACCGTGTCGATTGGTGTTTCATTTTCTTCAATACCTCCTCCAAAAAATGCCCAGTAACCAGGGTTTCGTAAAGCAGTCTCTGAACGATGCTGAAGCAAAATTTTCTTTTCAATATCGTACAAAATAATTATTGCAACATCTCTTCTTTTGTTTGTGGGAGAGGTAGATTTGCTTATCATAGAAAGCGTTATTTAATGATGTTATTTTATTTTAAGGGCGGAGAGGGCGAGATTTGAACTCGCGGTATCTTGCGATACGGCGGTTTAGTAAACCGCTGCACTAGACCACTATGCGACCTCTCCTTAAGTATTTTGATCTTTTTAGAGCGAAGCCCTTTTTGTCTTTTTGAGCTTTGACGGGCAATGGCGGAGAGGGAGGGATTCGAACCCTCGAAGGTTTGACCCTTACACGCTTTCCAAGCGTGCGCACTAGACCAACTATGCGACCTCTCCTTGAGAGCTCTATTTTAACATAAAATAGCTATGGAGGAATTTGAAATCTAAGCCGCTTTTTGATCAAGTCCATTTGTGGTATCAGCCTGAGGTTCAATAAGTGGATGTTCAAGTTCAATATTCCTCCGTAGCGCAGCTAAAGGTGTTCTATTGTGTAATTCAGCATTGGGATTAAATAAATCCTCGTATCCCTCGTCTTGATCGAGGTATTGATCAAGTAATCTATTCACTTCTTCAGGAGTAATATTCCCAGCAAGCATTTCTTGAATAAGGGGTTGGACAACACGAAGCCTTGCAAGAATGTCAGGTCTATCTTGAAAGATATGTTCTAGATCTGCCGGTCGAGCTCCCCTTTCTCGTTCGGTCATACAGGTATTTTACCTAATTTCTACCCTGTCAACAACCTTTTTCTTGACTATTTTCCTAACGTCGTTTAATATGAATTATATGCAGCTTAAAGAAGGTGTTGATCGATTCCTGGAATACTGTGAGCTTGATAAAAATCTTTCCCAAAAAACGGTGCGGATGTATGCGTACTACCTCCACTTTTTTCAGGATTGGATGCTTAAAGATGGTGCTAACTGGGAAGTGGAAAATATCGATGAAGAAACAATTCGTAAGTTTCGTCTCCATTTGTCTCGTGAATATTTTAATCCTTTTAAGGGCGAGTTAAAGCGCCAAACCCAAAATTATTTTTTGGTTGCTCTGCGATCTTTTTTCCGCTTTTTAATTAAGAAAAATCACAAAGTCCTTTCCCCCGAACAAATAGAATTAGGAAAAATGAATGATCGGACAATTAAATTTTTAACAGATGAGCAAGTTGCTAAGCTATTAAACGCTCCCGATGTGAGTACAATTATGGGCTTACGTGACCGAGCAATTTTGGAAGTTTTATTTTCTACGGGCCTGCGTGTTTCAGAGCTTTCTGGACTTGATCGGACAATGGTAAATTTGGCTGAAGGCGAATTTGGAGTTGTTGGAAAAGGTGGACATGCTCGAGTAGTATTTTTGTCGGACAATGCAGTGCGTCGCCTTTCTGATTATTTAGATGCACGCGATGATCCGTACAAACCGTTGTTTATTCGATACAGTGGCCCCAAAGCAAGTGATGAACTGACCGATGAAAAATCACGTCTTACTCCTCGCTCGATTGAGCGATTGGTCGATAAATATCGACTTATGGCAGGAATTTTGTTTCGCATTGGTCCACATGTTTTGCGACATTCGTTTGCTACTGATTTACTTCAACACGGAGCCGATATTCGTTCGGTACAAGAAATGTTAGGGCATAAAAATATTGCTACCACGCAGATTTATACCCATGTAACTAACTTTGGTTTACGTGAGGTGCATAAAAAATTTCATTCGGGAAATAAATGAGTGATATAATGAAGCATGCTCAAAATTATTGCACGACGTAAGTACGAGATTTTACTTGGGATTCTTGTGGCGATCTACGTTGCTTGGTTTTTGTTTTTTACTCTCCATCGTTTTAACTCACTTCATGCCAACTATTATGATTTGGGAATTATGGATCAAACGGTATATAACACTTCGCGGGGTCGTATTTTAGAACTTACCAGTCCAGAAGGGTCTGCAACAATTAAACGCATGGCTATTCACAATGACATTCTACTTGCAGCGTTGGCCCCACTGTATCTACTTTATTCGGGACCTGAAACGCTCATTGTTACCCAAACAATAGTGTTAGGGCTTGGAGCGATATTTATATATTTGATTGCGCTTGAGCTTACAAAAAAGAAATATGTTGCTCTTGCCTATTCATTTATGTATCTCATGTACCCAGCGATGCAGTGGTCTAATACGTATGATTTTCACATTGTAACGTTTGTTACTACACTGTTTTTGGCGCTTTATTATGCTTTAATCAAGGAGCGATTGGGATACGCGATGCTCTGCTTTTTCTTAATTTTGTGTGCAAAGGAACAAACATCACTTGTAATGGCGATGTTTGGAATGTTGCTTTATTTTAGGTCACGCGTACTTTTCCCAAACGCGAGCAGTGGTGTGTTTAAGAGTCTTGGTATGACCATTTTTTTGACGAGTATTATTTGGTTTGGTGCGTCTATTTGGCTGATCATTCCGTATTTTCGACAAGCCCAGCATTTTGCTTTGGAACGATATGCAGATATTACAGATCCGGCAAGCGTTATGCGTGCGGTGTTTTCGCCTGCATCGCTTAGTTATGTAATTGCGTTATTCGGTCCCTTGTTGTTTGTGTCACTTCTTTCACCGCTCGTATTAATTTTGGCACCCGAACTTGCAATTAACCTTTTAAGTAATAATTCAAACATGCAAAGTATTATTTTCCACTACACTGCAGTACTTACCCCGGTACTATTTATTGCGGCAATTTATGGAATAAAATACATAACTACAAAGCTTAATACAACATATAAATTCATTATATCCGTTCAACTAATCTTAACAGTGCTTTTTAGTTACTATGCAAGTCCACTTCCCTATTCCAAACAATACGATTCGCGAATTTTTTCTGAAATAAAACCGGAAGTTAAAGTAGTAGAAGAATGGTCTAAAAAGTTGCAAGACGAAAATATCGCAGTTTCTGCAAGTCTGGGAATTGCACCGAAGTTTACAAATCGGAAAGTTATGATTCCTTTTTCTTACAAGTACACTGAGGCGGACTATGTGGTACTATTGAAACAGGAAGTTCTAAATGATTGGTTTGACTTGGAAGAGTCTCGAGAAGCGTATGAAAAACTGATCATGGATTCGAACTTTATTCGAATTCATCAATATCAATCGTTTGAGGTTTACAAAAAAAATTAATTATGATTTCGATAGTAATTCCATTTCATAACGAAGAAGAAAATCTTGAGGAGCTGGTTATTCGTATTAAAGAAACACTTAAAAACAAAGAATTTGAAATTATTTTTGTAGATGATGGGTCGTTTGATAAGTCGGTTGATGTAATAAAAACGCTTCAAAAGTCTATTGAAAACATTCGTCTACTTACACATCGGAAAAAGTTTGGAAAAGGTCAAGCGCTCAAAACAGGTATAAAAAAAGCCAGAGGCGATATTGTTATTTTTATGGATGCGGATTTACAAGATGATCCTGCAGATTTGCCAAAATTTTTAAACAAAATTCATGAAGGGTATGATTTAGTAAATGGTTGGCGAAAAAAACGTCGTGATGGATTAATCAAAACGCTTCCTTCTAAAATTGGCAACGCAATTATTTTGAAGCATATTTTGCAATCAAAATATCACGATATAAATTGTGGCTATAAAGCAATGAGGGCAACTGTTTTGGAAGAAATTCAATTATATGGAGATAATTTTCGCTTTTTACCAATAGTCGCAGAGAAGAAAGGATTTAAAACTACCGAAGTAGTCGTTGATCATAATCCTCGTTTACATGGAAGCTCTAAATTTGGATTTTTCAGACGTTTTACTGTTTTTGCCGATATTTTAACCGCGTATTTTATTTTCCGCTTTTCTGAAAAACCATTACATTTCTTTGGTTTTGTTGGAGGGCTGTTACTGTTGATCGGATCAATCATTTCGGGATATTTACTTGTCGATCGTATTTTTTTCGGTCACCTTTTATATCGTCGACCAGCGTTTATTTATGGATTGGTATTTGTCATTGTTGGAATTCAGATCGTTATGACGGGAATTGTTGCAGAGCTGCTTGTATACTTACAAAAAAATCACGCACGTAACAAATGAATACTCGACATATAAACTGGCATATTGTTGCACTTATTTCTGCTAATATGATGTGGGGTGCGGCAGTTCCAATTTTCAAGTTTGCGTTGACTAATATTCCTCCGTTTACGTTACTTTTCGTTCGATTTTCAATTGCTTCACTATTTTTTTTACCACTTGCTGTGAAGTATTGGCAAAATATTACCGTAAAGCAACTAGGTGAAATCGTCTTGGCGGCATTTTTTGGCTTTAGCGTTGCGGTGTCGTTTCTGTTTATGGGTTTGCAAAAAGCGCCGAGCATTAATTTCCCCATTATTGCATCTGCGGGGCCAATTGTTCTGTATTGCTTGGCTGTTTTTATAATGAAGGAACGACCACATAGCAAAATACTCATTGGATCATTTATTTCTCTGATGGGTGTTTTGTTTATTGTTTTGTCTCCGCTGATATTTAGTTCATCTGCTGCATTTTCGGGTAGTCAAATACAGGGGAACTTATTTTTTGTAATAACTATGATTGCGCATGCAATTTACGTGATCTTAACAAAAACTGTGCTCAAAAAAATCAATGTTTTCCAAACAACTTTCATAATGTTTGCAATTGCGTCGATAAGCTATTCACCTTTTGCGTTGCGCGAACTAGGAGGATGGTCGTTTTCGCAATTAAATAATGCCGGAATGTTTGGAATTATTTACGGAACAATTTTTTCATCGGCAATTGCGTACTGTTTGTACCACTGGGCAATAGAAAAAATTGATGCTCAGGAAATTGGAATATTTACCTATTTGGATCCGGTTACTACTATTACGGTGGCGTATTTATTGCTTGGCGAAAAACCAACGTCATATTATTTGCTCGGTGCCATACTTGTATTTTTTGGTATATTTGTCGCTGAGAAAAGAATTCACTGGCATCCGTTACATAGAATTAAAAAAATACTTACATGAGCGATTTTTCATTCTCGGTTACTCGTAAAAGTACGAAGTCAAAAGCTCGGCGCGGTGTGCTTAAAACGCCCCATGGAGCAATTCAGACACCTTCGTTTGTTGCGTGTGCGACCAAAGGAACATTAAAGTCACTAACTCCCGAAGATATTGAAATGATCGGAACGCAGCTACTATTTGTAAATACTTATCACATGGTACTTTCCCCTACCCCCCAGATCGTAGCGACGCACGGAGGGATTCATGAGTTCTCGAAGATTACAAAACCGATAATTACCGATTCAGGCGGGTTTCAGGTATTCTCACTTGGGCGAGAACAGGAAGATGAAAAGTCTCCTCATCGAGTAAAAATTTCCGATGATGGAGTTGCATTCCGTTCTCCTATCGATGGTACGCTATACATGTTTACTCCGGAATTTTCAATCGAAGCGCAAAAAAAGATTGGCGCAGATTTAATTGTTGCTTTTGATGAATGTTTGCCAGTCGGCGCCACTCATAAACAGACGGAACGCTCTATTAATCGTACTCACGATTGGGCAAAGCGTTCGCTTGAAGCATTTAATAAGGGTGCTGGACTTTCACCTACTCAAGCTTTGTATGGAGTAATTCAAGGGGGAATGTTTGAAGATTTGCGCAAAAAAAGCGCGGAGTACATAGCCTCTCTCCCCTTCTGGGGCTTGGCAATCGGTGGCGTTTCTGTTGGAGAAACAAAAGAGCAAATGCGAGAGCAGACACGGTGGGTTATTGATGTTCTTGCCGATGATAGTCGGCCACGACATCTGCTTGGCGTAGGAGGGATTGATGATATTTTGGATTTGGTTAAACTGGGCATCGACACTTTTGATTGTGTGCTGCCAACTCGGCATGCACGAAATGGAACTTTATATACAAATGATCGAAGTGCAAAGAATTTCTTATTGGATATCCAACATTCTCGGTACAAAACTGATCTATCCGCGGTCGACGAGGAGTGTGACTGCTACACATGTAAAAATTATACCCGCGCTTATGTTCACCATCTGTTTAAACAACGAGAACTATTGGCGTATCGACTTGCAACAATTCATAATTTAGTATTTATGGAAAAGCTTTTTGTAGCAATCCGAAATGACATAGATCATGATATACTATAGTATATGTTTGACACAGAAACTGAGGTGCTTGCAAGTCCTCCTGTAGAATTGGAAAATTCTGCCGCTACTATTATCGCTAGGTGTATTGCTATGCATGAACTCTTTGATAAAGAGTGGGACAAGCCGAGCTATCATAATCAATTTCATGTAATGGCTGCTCTTGAAACAGTCGATGCAGTGTTTGATTCTTGCAATATCAGTGATCCTCTTGAACTGAAAGCTCAAATGCGAGCGTGGAATGCAGCTAATCCTGAGCATGCAGTTACAGATCTTGCGTTATTGAAACAAGCATTTCGAATTGCATTTGCATGTCATGATGTAGGAAATATTACGGCTGATGAACCGATTAATAATAATGGAGAAGTTGTATTTGCTGATGCGTATCGAAGTAAGGGTGCTGAAGATCGAAGTAAGGTGGTAGCATCTCGATTTATCGATGACGTTGTGGGTGAGCATCCGCATAAAGAAACAATTTCGAAGCTAGTAGAACATGTTATAGATCAGACCAAATTTGGTATCGGCCAACGCACAGATACTCCTTTTTGGTTGCTTGTCCAAAGCATAGATCAAATTGGTTCGGCATATTTCTCAACTCGTTCAAATGCGCAGCTTGTGGCTGGGCTCATTCAAGAAGAAAATGGAAATTGGAATATGTCATTGAGGTCCATGATCGAGTTTACGAACAATCGCATGAATCAACTTTTTGCAGACGAAGAAAAAAGAACTGCTGTGTATGCGCTTTTTGAAGCGAATAGGTATGGTCGAGATCGATCAGCGTTTATAGTAACATCTACTATCCCACATCCTGAACAAACTGTGAGTATTGATGATGTTCCCCTACTTATTAGCTAAGCTACAAAATATCTACTATGGAAAGAAGTCCAGATGGTAAATCAGACGGTTTAAACAATTCTTTTGCCACTGAGAAAAGTGGCAGGATCGATCTTTTTGCGCAGTATTTGAGAGATTTGACCGACGCAGTGAATGAAGGTGAACAGACTCGATCGATTTCTAGAATCGATTTGATCCAGCTTAATGAGGCAGAAAAAGCAGTTCAAAGAACATATTTAGCGTTTAGATCAGTTCCGAGCACAGGTTTATATGGAAATAAAAGGAAAGATGAACAAGATGGCGCCATACAGATTTCAAGTATAGATGATAATGCTCCCACATTGGCTGCACTATCATTAGGCTCGCGGATATTGTATGGGCGCACTTTGACAGAATGTAATCGTTTGTTTCGGCAAAAAGGTTTTGATGTCGAAAGTACGCGCTACTGCGATATACAAAGAGTTCCCGATGTGGCTCTTTTGGAAGCACCATTGGGTGGTGTTCCCATAATTCAAGTGCTGACAAATGAGGCACATTCAGCTGGTGAATTGCGCGATGCCATGGTTGTGCATATGGAAGCATATAAATTAGCTCTAGCTGAAATTATGTATCGAGACGATGGTTTAAAGAGTCTTATGGATGGCAGTATATTTGAGGATGAGATATATGCGCCTTTTGTGGCTGGTGTCACTAATAATATTGCCGCTCGATTCCCCATTACCTTGAAAATGTTTGCCAGTGATCTTATTGGCGATCTTGTACTTGTGGTAGATGCTGAATCAGACACTCGTTTACTAGAAAAAGTTTCAAAATCACATTATCACGGTGTTGAATCGAAAACGGTTCAAAAAGCGTTGAACTCAGCAAAAGATGTGGTTAAAAAGGTGAAAGCCACCAGATTGGGCTTATTAGACCTTTTTTTGAATCCTGCAAGTTTAGATGCTAATGAATATGGTCTGCTTGATCGAATTGATTTATATCTAAACGATTCGGGTATCGTATCTGATCGATTTTTACATTTATGCATGCTTGATGAACCAGAAAATATAACGAAGATATATCGACTATTAGCTCAATATGTTTCTAATAACCCACAAGCAGATACGCGTTTATTTACGATTCTAGATCGTTTATATACACAAGCTTCCCAAATAGATGTACCTGTTTTTGACGATGTAGAAGTGATTATTGGTGATAGAGCAAACGATGAAGCGGAAACGACTGAGGATGTTTTTTGGAAATCGCTTGGCAAACATGCTCGCTCAATAAAAGGCACAGTTAGAACAACTGATTTTGATATTGAAGATGCAGATGTTGACAGAATTACTCAACACCATTTTGTGGCTCCCAGTTCAATTGCCGTGCACATAGGCAATAATCCTGCGCATTTTACAGTTGCGTTTTTGTATTCAAATGATCAAACAGGAGAAGTTCTTGATCTTGTGTTTTCATTTGATAGTAAAAATCAAACAATTGATTGGAATGTATTGGAAGACCTTCCCTATGAAATGCGAACAGCAGTTTTAGCCGTTGCAACCAAAACTCTTGCAAAAACTGAAGAAATTGCCCGTAATCAAAAGCAGCTCAGGCTCGGTAGGTTTTCACAGTCACCATCTGTTGAAAGTCCTCATAAAAAAAGAGAACATTACTACGATCCCATATATGGACTTCGGAAAAAAGAAACATCACCATCAGTGAGTACAAGTATTGTGGAACGAGAAGCAACAACGGAAAGACAATCTGGCATACGCTATGAGATTATTGTAACGGATGAAGATAGACAGCGCTATTTTGCACATTATTCATTGGAAATACAGGATGCATTAGAAGAAGGAATTGCTCAGTATAACAGTGGAAAACGAGGGCGGTTTAGATCGATTGCTACTAGGCGCAATGGAGATAGAATGTGGAGACTGAGAGTTGGTCAACATCGTATTCTTGTAAAACAAGAAGAATCAAGTGTTGGCAATATGCGCTTTGGCATAGTGGATGTCTGTTCAAAAAAAGAAAATTATCCTCGTAGAATTGGTATTTAATTTTTTTGGAGCGGGATACGGGAGTCGAACCCGTCTTTCCTCCTTGGAAGGGAGGTGTTGAACCGCTCAACTAATCCCGCGGTGTCAACAATTTTACCATACTTAGTTCAGAATTTGAACCATGTAATGCTTGTGGGGTAAAATACTTCCCTTTCCCACCTGTGGTGTTACCGCAACATATGGCGAGACTTTCTTTGACTTTTCGTACAGTTCTTTCTCGATGGCATGTGCTACTTGTGGATTTGAAAGTAATTTAACCGCCCGGTATGTATTTTGGATTGTAAAAATAAATTTTTTCATATTAATGATATGTGTATTTTCTAATAACCGAAACAACAATGCCGGCAATTTCTAAGTTGTTTTGCGGATAAATAGGTGGGTAATTTTTATTTGCCGGATTTAGCCACACGCTATTTCCCTTTTTCTGATAATACTTTAATGTCCACTCCCCATCGACACATGCGACTACAATTTGATCATTTTTTGCGCTTTCTGTTCGTTCTACAAGTACAATATCACCTGGATGAATGCCCGCATCGATCATAGAGTCTCCTGAAACGGTTAGCATAAAAGTTCGTTCAGGTTTTGTGACCAAATATTCATCGATCGATACTAAGTCGTTCAATTCTTCGGTTGCCGCGGAAGGAAATCCGGCTTTTACAATGCCAGTGTTTGGAAGTGGTGCAAATAGCCGTTTAGGAATTAATTTTCCGGCAGAATCTTTTTCTAAAAACCCCTCATCAATTAATTTTTGCGCAAGTTTAAAAGCCGCATTTTTTGATGCAAATCCGAATAGTGTTGCCATTTCTTGATACGATGGCAATCGCTTGTTTACCCGGAAAAATTTTCGCATTTTTTGTACTAATTCTTGAGTATTCATATGTTTGTGCTGAGAATGAAAAATCACCCGAGATTTCTCGTCCTCGCGTACGCTCGTCCTCGAAATGACAGAGCTGAGATTTCTTGGTCGTTGTTACTCTCTCGGAATGACAAACGTCGTGCCCCTTTTATCGAACAAAATCAGTATAGTGAACGATTGTTCACTTGTCAAGTGAGGAAATTTTTATAGGATTAAATATTCTTTTCGAGTAGAATTCGATTTTCAGCAGGATTAGGATCTGGTGTTACTTCCAAAAAGAAGTATCCGGATTTAATTAAATAGTGCAAAATGTTCATTCGCTTGTTTCGTGTTTTAATTTTGACCGATTTGTATCCTTGCTTGCGAGCCCATCGTTGGGCATACATCATGAGTGCGTGAAATATTCTACGCTTGCCATGCTCGCTCCATACACCCGAAAGCCAACAATAAAAAGACCCATCCTTAAATCGATCAAAACCGATTAAATAACCAACTGGTTTAGTGCCATCGTCGATGTAGGCGGCAATGATCAGTGGATTCTTACCTTTGTAGCGTTTTTCAAAGTCTTCCTTCCGATACGTTTCTCCAAATTCTGCTGAAGTCTGCCGAGAAAGCACAGCGTCGTCGATGGTGGTTTCCTTTATGGCTATACTGGGGCGCATATCACTATTGTATACCCGAATAAAATATATGCAAGCCACAAAGTGCTTGACAATAGTTTTGTAATAGTTCAATATAATAGACATGGATACTAACATACCGCAAGCTCCGTCTATTACACCTCCTATTTCACCCCCGCCAACTCCACAGCCTACCACGCCTCCTGCCCAGCCGGTTTTAAATACGTCGCCATCTGAATCATCTGCTCCTGTATCAGATCCGGTAATGGGTCCGTCTGTGACACCGCCAGCTACTCCGCCTTCATCAAACCCATTTCCGCTTAAATGGGCTCTTCTCGGAATTGGTATTGTAGTGGTACTCGCAGGGAGTATTTTGGGAATTTTAGGTGCAAATAAAGCCAGAAATAGTGCGCAAACAACAGCAACACGTGCTGCTGTTTCCACAAATGCGACAGTTGAAAATGCTGTTGTTAAGTGGCCGTATGGATCGCTTCCAAATGTAATGATCGAGAAAAATACGCTTCGCGTGCAACAAGACGAAGATACGGGAACCTTAAGTATCCATGGAAATATTATTTTTGCAAAAACGCTTAATAGCGGCAGTGAACTGTGGACCGTATGGGCTTCAACTGATACCAAAGGAAAGAAAATCGTGGGAACGACGTTTCCAAAAGGAAATGCACAATTGTACCCTCCGGAACCGCCATTCAAAAATCCAGGATTATTTACTGCCGATGCTTCAGGTTCGTATCCGGCTTCTGGTGAACGAAAGTCTGCACCTGCTCCCCATGAAAATGAAGGAGTCTTAACGAACTCGAGCAAAACGGTTCAGCCTCATTATTTTGACATATATAATGTTAAGGTTGCCAAAGGTATCTGTAAAATTTATTTGAATTATCGAAGTAATCGTCAGGGTGGTAATTCCGGCCCATCTTCATCACCTGTTTTTTTTGAAGTTACCGTGCCGGGTTGTCCGCCTATTGTAACGCCTAAGGTTACACAAGTCCCCCCACCCGGATGTCAGGTATTAAACACATACACCGAAGCCGGAGAAAATAACTTTAGTAAATGCACGGAATTGTGTGGTCAATATAAAGATTCCACATCGTGTGTTTCAGGGGACGTACGTGCTCGAACGAAAGAATCATGCATGATTCAGTCGTGTCGGTCTGCTGTTTCAAATCCTCAAAAATTACGAGACGGAACATGGTTTTGCTGCAAGCGAGGAGCAGATTGTAAGAAGTCTTGCCAGACCGATAAAGACTGTTCTGGTGGCCTTATGTGTGTTGATGGAGCATGTGGTGATAGACCAAATTGTACAAAGAGTACCTGTTTTTGTAGTCCCGATCCTGATGAGTTGGCTGCAACACCAACCGTAACTCCTTCCCCTACTTCCGCAATTCGCATTCCTACGCCAAATCGATAACTGATATACTATAAATATGGATTCCTCAGTACTTACTGTTTCTCATTTAGTTAAAGATTACGGATCTTTTCGTGCGGTCAATAATATTTCTTTCACAATTCCCAAGGGTAAAATTGTGGGGTTTTTAGGACCAAACGGCGCCGGAAAAACAACTACAATTCAGATTTTGTTGGGAATAACTACTGCAACAAGCGGGAAGATTGAATATTTTGGGAAAGATTTTGCAAAACACCGGAGCGCAATATTACAACGCATAAACTTTACATCTGCTTTTAACACGCTTCTTACCCGCATTTCTGTTTTTGAGAACATGATGGTTTTTGCGTATTTATATGGTCTGAAGAACCCAAAGGATAAAATTAATGAACTTCTTAACTTTTTTGAAATTGCGCATATTGCTAATGTTCGGTATCAAGACATTTCAACCGGCCAAAAAACACGGGTAAATTTTGCAAAATCCCTATTGAACGACCCGGAAATATTACTGATGGATGAGCCTACCGCATCGCTTGATCCTGATATTGCAGATAAAACGCTTGCGTTAATCGAGTATTTACGTGAAAGTCGAAATATTTCAATACTGTATACCAGCCACGACATGAACGAAATTACTCGTATATGTGATGAAGTAATTATCATTGATAAAGGGGTCATTGTGGCTCATGATACCCCACTTGGATTGACTAAAATGATTCCTAATGCACAGGTGCGATTCGTTTTTGACAATAATAAGACAGCGATAAAAAAATATCTTGATGACCACGAATTTGAATATGATTTTGAGAAAAACAACGTAGTTCTTATTAATGCTCAAGAAAAACAGATTCCGAAACTTATTTTTGGCATTAGTAAAACTGACATTCTTATTACCGATATCGATGTTATTAAACCGTCATTAGAAGACGTATTTTTACTTTTTGCACGCAAAAAACATGAATTTTCTTAGAATAAAAGCCATAATTGCCCAGGAATTTTACATGTCATATCGGGCGATTGAGATATTAATGGATTTGGTTGTATTTCCAGTAATGTCAATTGTTGTTTTTGGTTTTTTATCGAAATACTTAACGGGAATTAATACGCCAGCTGTCGGTAGGAGTGTGCTCATGGGAATGTTATTGTGGCAGTTTATTTGGATAACTCAATATACTGTATCGTTCGGGAGCTTGTGGAATATATGGTCACGAAATTTGAGCAATCTTTTTGTTACACCACTAACAGTTAAAGAATATTTATTCGCACAAACAATGTCTGGGGTTATGAAAGGATTGTTTATCTTGTTTTTAAGTTCACTTTTGTCAGTTTACATATTTGATTTTAACTTGCTCGATATTGGTTTGGTTAATTTAGTACTTATAATTATTAATTTATCATTGTTTGCATTTAGTTTAGGAGTTGGTATTTTGGGGTTAATTTTTCGCTTTGGGACACGAATTCAAGCATTTGCATGGGGATTTTTGCCCTTTTTTCAGCCGATAACAGCCGCCTTTTATCCGGTACATGTGTTGCCGACGTTTCTGCAGCCTGTCGCCTATATGTTGCCGCCAACTTACATGTTCGAAGTAGCTCGGCAAATTTTAGGAGGCGATCCTATTGACTATGGATATTTTGTCATGGCATTTACAATAAATATTGTCTATTTAACGCTTGCCGTGTCGTTCTTTCATTATCTCTATAATAAATCTAAAGAATCCGGACAGTTTGCTCGAAATGAGGGCTAACTACAATTTTTCTGCTAGAATTCTTCTTCATGCATCGAGAAATAGATTATCAGCAGGCTCTAATAAATGAAGTTGTTGCAGCGAACGGGATTCGTGCGTTCTTGTTTGATTTGGATGATACTCTTCTAGATACAAACGCGATTTTTAAAGATCGCATGAGAATATTTTCTGAAGACGCTGCTCGTATGTCGGGCGCTGATGCTACGGCAACACGAAATATGTTACGTCACGCTCTTGATGGGCTGCGTGATCATTTGGGACTAGACCATGATCTTATGGCGGTCGCTGCACATAATACGCTGCGTACTGTGGGTTTAGATCCTGATAATCCCCATGCGAAGAGGATTGTTGAAGAGCTGCTTGAAATTTATTCAGGTAAAGGCTATCAAAGATTTCATGGTGCTGAAGAAACACTTAATGTGTTGCATGGTACGAGCGCAGATACATACATTGTTACGCATGCAAGCGCTGCGAGTACACAAGGTAAATTACGAACTACAAGACTCAATGGACATTTTAAAGGTGTATTTTGTATTGACCCGAAGGGTAAAAAAGATGAACAAGCATGGAGTTCAGTTATAAGTGATCGACTTCAGTTAATGCCAGAACAGGTATTTGTAACCGGCGACAGTTGGACGAGTGATATTGCACCTGCTGTTGCAGTGGGAGTACCGCGTGCTCAAATATTACGAATTCGTACAGAACACAACTATTCGAATAATGGGGTTGTCGAAGGAGTGCAAGAAGTAGATTCGGTGCGAGAATTACCGGAATATTTATTAAGTTTTTTGTGAAAAGATGCTAGAAGTAATCTGTGCGACTGAGATTTCTCACTTCACTAACACTCCGTTTGAAATGACAAAGGTGTTTTTAAGATGAGACTCAAATCGGTTTTGCTTTCACAACCAACCGTTTCGTATCAGCAAATCCTGTACAGGTATAGAGTGTGAGTTCTTCCCTTCCTACTGATTTGATGACTTCTATTTTATCGGGAGTAACCGTATCGATTTTGTATACCGAGTACGAATAAATCTTTCCATCGCGACTTTTTAATGTAATAGGATATCCAATCTTTATTTCAGTAAGCGGTCCAAAGAGCGACGATTTATTATGGGCATAAATAACGGTATTTCCATTGTTTTTAAGAGGTGCAGATGAGGTTAAGAATGAAGCGCCAGTTTCATTTATTTCCCAATTATTACCTTCCACACGAGCAGGAGCGACGGGTAAGGTAATTGAAAGTGGAATTATTTCAATACTAACAGGAGATTGAGGCGTATTTGGGTGCGTGGTCGCCAGAGGAGCTTTCGTGAATGAAAGACGTTGTGTTTTGTGAACACGATACCCTACAAACATGCTCAAGCACACTATTCCTCCTATTAAGAGTAGTAATGCACGTGCGTGCGATACGGTGCCCTTTTTAGCTTTTTTTGACATACATCATTGCTGAAAGTCCGCTTAAAGCAACTCCAGCAAGTCCGACCATGTTCATGAACATGTCTTCAAAAACACCGGTTGCGGCAAGCGTTGTTGTGGCGCCCTGCACACTACCATTATTGTTTGAAGAACTTGAGTTAGATGAGCTTGATGAGCTTGATCCGCTATCAGAATTTCCCCCAGTTCCTGTCTGTGAACTCGTTGGAGCAGGAGTGCTGGTTGGTGTTACCGTAGCCGTAGGTGTTGCTGTAGGTGTAGCACTTGGGCATCGATGTAACACGCATGGATCGTAAATATTTCCATTATCATCAGTCCCGGTAGGAGCTACGGTTGGAGTAGCTGTAGGCGTGGCTGTTGGGCTCGGATAACATTCTCCATCACATTCTACAGGTGTAGTTGGTGTTGGAGTGGGATTTGTCCCGCCCGGACAAGCTACTTCTCCTTGAAAAAGAAGATCGAGCTCATGCCCGGCTTTTGGAGTTCCAGGATTTTCAAAGTGGCCTCCAATTGCATTTTCAGAAACGATGTTTTGAGTATAGGGATTAGTTGTACTGCTGGTTGCATGACAAATAGTGACTTTGCCGTTATTATTTACTGCTTGCACGAAGTTACGGGTGGCAAGCATAAAAAAGACACTCATAACGAATACCGAAAGGGTTACCAAACTTTTTTGTTTTATCATAATGTCCCGTAGTATAGCATAAAACTGCGAAAATGTCAATTATGACAGTCTAAATATATTATTCAGAAAACCGAGAGAATAGTACGCAGTCTCATAGATGGTGAAAAAAAGCCTTGCAGTATTGCGAAAGTACTTGCAATTTAATTTTACAAGTATTATTATGGGTAACCATGGAAGAATCAAGCTCACGAAAGAAATGGATTATCATTATCATTGTTGCCTTGCTTTTAGGAGCAGGGCTTGCGGGTTTCTTTTTCATGCGAAGTTCAAGTAGTCAAACTGCAACCGTCACCCCTACTTTTGCACCTATCGAGCAGGAACCACTTCCAACAGAAGAGCCAACAGTAAATAAAGAAGACTTAAAAATTAAAGTTTTAAATGGAAGCGGTGTAGTTGGCGAAGCGGGTAAAGTGCAAAAAATTCTTGAAGGGGCCGACTTTGTGGTAGACTCAACCGCAAATGCCGATAAATATGATTATAAAACTACTGAAATCCAGGCAAAATCATCGGTTCCATCGTCGGTAACCGATGAGCTGACTGAGTTGTTAGGAGAAGACTATTCTGCGGATACGTCTTCTTTGGACGATTCTGAGGATGTGGATATTGTTATTATTGTGGGTGCTCGCAAAAATGCTCCTTCAGATGCTCCAAAACCAACAAGCTCATCTGAAACGAGCGTAACAACAAAACCAACAACAGCAGCAACAACGCCAACTTCAGCAATCACATCATCTCCTACACCAACCCGTGAACCATAATCCTTTTAGAGATATCTTAAAAGAAAAAATCCTGCTGCGACGAAAAAAATACTGAGAATAAAAAATACAATGCCTCCAATTTGTCCTTGACGCACAAATGGTTTGAGTGGATCGGAAACTACCGGACTGGAAGGAATTTTGGTTATGTCTACGCCAAAAAACATCGCATAACGTTTTAAGAATGAAAGATATCGATTTTTGTCGATAAATACATATGCAAATCCTAAAAGAATTGCTGCACAAAAAAATAGTATAAGAATTGCAAGTAAAATCATGATTGGCTCGATAAACAATTCATATTCCTACATCCTAATAGTACTACATCTATTGGGCAAGAATTACAGCTAATTGCTCTGTAACTAGTTGTATATCACGTGAATCCAGTCGATGATCTCGTTGTTCAAAAGAGATTGGGTATCGTTCTGGATCTAAGAGTCCCTCATGGGTTGGAAGACCTCGGTTGCAATATTCATCGATAAATGGGCTTTTAACAATTGTGGCACCTGGAATAGCCCAAACTGCAGGATCAGCTACTGTATAAAGTACGACTGCATCGTGAGGTTGTAGTATGCCTTGTCGGTCAGGTCGCATTACACGCGATCCAGTGCCAAGCCATGCATAGAAGCTATCGGTTGCAACAATAGTGTTGGCTGCATATAAATAGCTACTCAAAATGTTTGGATCTGCAGATTGTACAACAGACCCAAAATCTGTATCTTGTGTGTGAATATCGTTGAAATTGGTTGGAAATGGAGGTGGGGTTCCATAATCGTGTCTCAATTGATCAGAAACAACAATTACCTTTGCATAGGGATCCATATCAAGAACCGCATGTCCTATTTCGCGAATATCTTGAGAGCCAAATTTTTTCTGTGGCCGGGAACCACCTTGAGTAATGCAAACAATTCTTGAATGATCTTGAAAGCTCGAACGAATTTTTGTACCCTGTGCAATGACACTATTTTGATCAAATTGAGCCAGCGCAGTTTGAGGCATTTTCAATGGCTGTGGTATATGCTGCAAAAAATCGGGTTCAAGAGTTAATCCGAGTGCATCTGCTAATAAACCTGAATGATAACCAAAAAAAGTTCTCGTTACTTGTTTCCTTTTTTTAATCGGTACGAGCTGATGTAGGTCACGCAGGATTCTAAATTGAGTGTCTTGATGCGTTGCTGCAAGACGAATAGTTGGATTTTGTATGGCGCGCATAGCAGCATAGCGCTGTAATACTTGTTGAACTTCCCACGTTCCGATCATCATGCCGCCTGCCTGACCAGTATGTCGTAGATAAAAGGTTTTATCGAGCATCCTTTTGTTTTCTAATCTACGAAGTATATTGCTGCGAAACGCATGTAATGCCATTTCGTGTTGAAGTCGTTCAAACATGCTGTATTATAGCATGATAGAGCCTGGTAGTAGTCTAATGTAGAGTGGTATACTCAGGAGTCTTTTACTCAAGGAGGTTGGTAACAGATATATCCAGCAAAACAAATACAACATTCGATAAATCCTGTAGGGACTATATGATAGTTGGAAGATGATAAGCATGAATTGAAAATATGTTTATTAGGTTTTTTTCGTTCCCCAAATATTCCAATTTGGCCGCAGATTTCCACTTACGGTACTACGAGTCATTACGTTTTTGCATGCTTTTACAGCAAGTCCATTTATGGAAAATGCTCCCTCGAGTTCGTCTTGATTAAAATGGTGGCAAATGTACCTGACGGATCCATCTTGTCTGAGAACTCGTACACTTCCTTCTTCTCCTGTTGCTAATGCATCCACTTGATAAACATGTTGCCAGTTTTTCCCATCTGAAGTAAGGGTATTAGGGTCGATGATTCTTGCAAATTCAGCAACATATACAATTCCACCTGGTTTTATGCAGCGGACAGTCTCTTTCAGAATTGCGCTTCTTTGCTCCTTTCCCACTGCTCCTAATGTTGCCAACATAACTGCCCCGTCAAATGAGTTATCGGCAAAAGGTAATCTTTCACCAAATGCCTGGGTATAATGAGTGTCCGGATTATTTTGAGTACCCAATCTAAGTTCGTTCAGGTTTGGATCGATGCCAACCAATTGGGCGCCTTTGTCTATAAATTCTTGCGTGATCCTACCTGAACAACAACCGACATCTAAAAATATGTTTCCCTTTTGAATTTGCTCTAAAAAATCTGGATGCAAACTGGTTGAAGTAATAGTCTGTCCAGCTTCAGCGGCAGTCCACATAGTTGTTTCAGTTGTAAAACCAGTTGTAGTTGTACTTAATTGCTCGTCCATATATGTATTATATACAAGATATTGTAATTCTCAGAAGTTTTTCTAAGCTACTAACACTTTTGTTTGATTTTTTGGACTGGTCAGGATTGTTGGGGAATTAATTGTATCTGCATGATTCAGTAGTTGTTCTGTATCGATTTCGTTAGAATGTGGATATAATTCAAAACTTCTTGCGAATGCAATTCTGTATCTATTTTGGTATAAACTTTCGCAATTTCCCCCTTTGGATTTATGAGATAGGTAATTCGATGGGTGCCCTGAAAATAGCGACCCATAAAATATCTTTCTCCCCAAACGCCATATGCATGCAAAACGGTCTTTTCAGGGTCTGCAAGCAGAGGAAATGGTAATGAGAATTTTTGAGCAAACCGTGCGTGCGATGTTACTGGATCTTTTGATATGCCAAAAACGCGGATATTTTCTTTTTTGAATGTGGAATACGAATCGCGAAAGCTACATGCTTCTTTTGTGCATCCGGGAGTATCGTCGGCTGGGTAAAAAAACAGCACTATCCAGTGCCCGGCGTTCTCTGAGAGAGAATGAAATTTATTCTCTTGATCCGGAAGTTTAAAATCCGGAGCCCTATCCCCTACTTTGAGAAGTTTCAATTTGGAAGCAAGCTTTTGTTGGATGGTTTTGGTAATCATAGGAGCTTATAGGAGTTATTGTAGCTGTATTACAGGCATATTAGTCAACATAAAATCATGAGGTGGCTGGAACAAGTTTCATTGATGCTGTCCAAGAGACAATCTCAGTTCAATTATGCGGGGGTGGGAAGAATCGAACTTCCGTCAAAGGTTTTGGAGACCTCTATTCTACCACTAAACTACACCCCCAATACTTATGCAGCGTGTGCATCGTCTACGTCTGATTGTGTATTTATGATCATTATTGGAGCTCTTGGATGTTCCACTTCTTGCACGGCACGAGCGAAGTCGGGTGAAATAAGCCCTTCACGCTTGTCGACTTCATGTGCGCTTGGATTACTTGATCCGGTTATGCCAGTGATACGCTCCCACATATGCTCTCTTTCACTGTTTGACATATATAGTTTTAACTTATAACTGCAGTGTCCTTGGAGGGACTTGAACCCCCGACCTTCAGATCCGCAATCTGACGCTCTATCCAACTGAGCTACAAGGACTAATTGATAGGTATAGTATATCGTATGGTGCCCAAAATAGGAAGCTGGAGCGCTTCTGAATTTATGTAAGAGAAGCATATTCTCGTTTAACTGAGAATATGGTATATGCCCCCACGATTCCCATCGCAATTCCCATTGCAATTGCTGGTCCGTATACCCCGAATATAGGAATTAATAGATAGTTTCCAACCGCCATAATGCTCAGAAATATAAGATTGATGACTAGAATGTAGACAGGTTTTCTGATGGTATATAAGAAAAATAAGAGCGGAATGTTTAAAATAGTATAGAAAATATAAATTCCGCTTAATGCGCGGGTTATTCCAATTGCATGTGTCCATTTTTCAGAAAGTACGAGTGTGTACACAAAATCTGGCGTTATTACTGCAGCTGCAAAAACTCCAGCGGGAAGCAAAATATAGGTAAGCGAATGTTTTAGTAGCTGAGTTATGTCTTGTCGACTTTTTACTTTTGCAAACTGGGGAGAAACAACCTGTGTAATACTATTTACCGTTGTAATAATGTTCAAAATAATCTTTTGGGCAATGCTGTACTCCCCTACCCGTTCAAGAGGCAAGTAGTGGGCAATCATAAATAAATCGAGTCGTGAAGCCAGTGTGAAGGCTTGTGTGGCGATAAAATAGGTTCCCATGTAGCGCAACTTAATATCGGCACGGTTTATGGGTGCGCGAATAAAATCGGTTACGAGTGATCGCTGTTTTATCAGAATGCATATAATAAAAAGTACTTGTCCAAACACACCGAGCACGATAATGGTATTTGTCACCGTTAACAAATTGAAGTACATAAGGAGCAATACGAGTGCTATTTTTGAAACATTAGCAATTGTTTGCGCAATATTTGCGTACAGAAATTGTTCTCGAGCAAAAAGTGTATTAAGGATTGTATTTTGCCACATAAAGAAGAATACCGAAACAAATGTCCAGAAATAGTTGTCGTAGGTGGTGTTTAAATTGAGTAAGTTTGTGTTTATTATTGGAATGAATAGCCATAAGATCGATAGTGCAACAAAAGCAATCCCTGTTTGGAAAATCAGGTTGCTTTTCACAAATTCCATGGTTTGTGCCCGATTATGTACAAAATGCGGTACAGAAGCGTAAATACTTGCATTGACTCCTAAATCAAAGAAATTTGCAAGTACGTTTGCAATTGCAAAAAGTACACTGTATATGGCCATTTCAGGTTTTGAAAAATAGCGCGCAAGAGCAAGGAAATATATTACCGTAGTAAAAACACCAATATAGGTACCAACGGTGTTGATAAGGATGTTAAGTGAAGTCTTTGTTTTTGCTAATGAAATGAGTTTGTGCATATTGTATCTGCTCGCGGAGGCCCGTCATGACCTTGTCCCACCGTTTTGGCAAAGCCAAAGCCGGCGTGACTCCCTCCGGTCATGCCACCCGCTCGCACATCATCAAAATGTCTGAAAGGACATATTACTTTATACGTTCATTATAAACTATTGTTTTTTACAAAAGATCCTAGTATAGTAAACCAATATGGCAAAAAAAGCACTCGTAACAGGGATTTTAGGACAAGATGGACCGTATTTAGCAAAATTGCTTTTGGAAAAAGGATATAAGGTATATGGAATGACTCGACGTTATTCAAATCCAAATTTCGAGCATTTAGATTTTTTGGGAATATCAAAACAAATAGAATTTGTAGATGGCGATTTAAGTGACGAGTCTTCGCTTATGCGGTTGATTAAAACATATTCACCCGACGAGGTATACAACTTAGGCGCACAGTCTTTCGTTGGTTCTTCGTGGGATCAGGCTAAACTAACGACAGAAGTTAATGCCTTAGGCGTTCTTTTCATGCTTAATGCTATTAAGCTTTTTTCTCCTACCACACGTTTTTATCAGGCATCGACATCGGAAATGTATGGTTTGGGTCAAACCGATGATTATCAAGACGAAAATACTCCATTCCACCCACGGAGCCCCTATGCAATTGCAAAAGTATATGCATATTGGATGACGGTCAATTTCCGCGAATCATACAATATGTTTTGCAGTAATGGTATTCTTTTCAATCATGAATCCCCTATTCGTGGAATTCAATTTGTAACCCGCAAAATAACCGATGGTGTGGCTCGAATTAAATTAGGACTTGCTAAAGAGCTTCGATTGGGGAATTTGGATGCAAAACGTGACTGGGGCTTTGCCGGAGATTACGTTGAAGCGATGTATTTAATGTTGCAACAAGATACTCCCGATGATTATGTTGTAGCAACAGGTACTGCCCGAAGTGTTCGCGACTTTGTAGAAGCTGCATTTGAAGCAGCCGGGGTTAAAGGATGGGAACAGTATGTAAAAGTTGATCCTCGTTTTATTCGACCGGCCGAACTTCATTATTTACAGGGCAAGGCAACAAAAGCGCATGAAAAGCTCGGTTGGAAGCCAAAGGTAACATTTGAACAACTCGTTGCCATGATGGTAGAAGCTGACTTGAAACGGCTACAAGACGCTAAGTAGCTATCGACTTGTATGGTTTTATATAGTTAGTCCTCTTGACTTTTATTCTAGGAAAATTTACCCTGAGTATAGTTATAAGTTAAATAAATGCACTATGATGAATCTATATGGATGGGCATGGAATTGGTGTGCTCCAGTTGTAAACTGGTGTGCTCCAGTTGTTGATCGATGCGCACAATGGGTTTCCTGTTGGGGAAACATGGTTTGCCGATAAGATCGAAAGATGGGCTAAAAGGCAATACATTTCGATGAAGATCACTCTAAACGGCATGCCATGTAATGGCAGAGTTGGTTTTCATAAAGGTGTATTGCCTTTTAGCGTATTGGATTTCTGCAGTAATCCACAGAGCGATCATTTCTTCTTCTGAAATTTCTTTACTTAGGAATTGAATAATTTGCTTATACCCAATGGTTTGTAGGCCTGGATCTTCTCGTTTATACCCCATCGACAGAAGGTTGCGAGTTTCTTCAATAGCTCCTGCTGCAAGTCGTGCACGTACCCTTTTCTCAATGGTAGCACGGAGTTTTTCATCATCTGCAAAACGGAGACCGATAATCTCTGTATGAGATTCCGAAATAAATTCGGGATGACGAGTAAGGTTGTCATCCTGAGGGATCCGCCGGCTGGCGGAGACCGAAGGATCTCGGTGTGGAGTTTGAGATTCTTTTCCGCCAGCAGGTAGTTTAGAATGACTCAATATTTCAATCCTCCTAATAAGTCTTCTTGGATTATTTTTATCCGAATTGTTCATACTATTAAATACGTCATAATCTATATCCATAAGTCGCTTTTGCAAAACCTCCAGAGGTGCCTTATTTAGCTCCTTACGTAAATTCCAGTCAGGCCCGATTAATTCTGTTTCAAAACCATATAGAAGATTTTTGATATATAAATATGTGCCCCCGACAATAATGGGTGTTTTGCCACGAGTGAAAAGCTCCTTAATAACAGTCCGTGCATAATGTGCGTACTCGCTTGAAGAAAAGGGTGTATTGGGCTCTACAACGTCATACAGCCATACGGGAATATCGATTAGTCTTTCTTTGCCCGTTACCACATCGAGATGTTTATATATTTGGCGAGAATCGGCATTTATAAGTTCCCCGTTATGTTCAAGTGCAAGCTTGCGGGCATAAGAAGTTTTCCCTGTTGCTGTTTGGCCAGTTATAACAATGAGTTTATTCATTGATATATTCTACATTATTAGTTTTTCTGGAAGTATAAAGTTACTACTGAAGAGATTGTTTGCGTTCCGGGCTCAATGGCTGGACCTCCTGCCCCACCCCCAATGGGAAGCGATTTCATTAAATCTGGTATTGGACCTCCATCTACTCCTGTTGATTCAACAATATTTGTGACTTTCCCAAGCTTTATCCCTAAATCTCCCGCAAGTGTCTTGGCTTGTTCTTTAGCATTGGTAATTGCTTTATTTCGAGCTTGTGCGCGATAGTTTTCTGGTTTTTCAATGCCAAATCGAGCACCTTGCACTTGATTAGCTCCTGCTGCTGTTGCTACCTGAATAATTGTTGGGACTAGATCTGTTTTAGACGTTTTAACAGTTATTGTTGCGTTTCCGTTATAACCATTAATTTGATCGCGGCCACCAGTGTATACATAATTTGGATTTATTGAGTAATTTGTGGTTTTAACGTTTCCTTTTTGAATTCCTAATTTTTGAACTGCGGCAATGACTGCATTATTAACTGAATCAACCTTATTTTGTGCTTCCTGTACGCTTGCGACCCCGTTTACATTAATTCCTAGATCTACATAGGCAACGTCGGGAACTATATCAACTTTTCCTTCTCCAACGACAGCAAGTTCTCCACTTTGTGCACTCGTAGTTACCGAAACAGGAAGTCGGATATTAAAGAAGTTCATTACGAGTACCGCAAGGAATGCTAACACAACGGCTCCGCCAATAGTATCTGAGTGATTTTTTGTTTTGGAATTATCCATGCTTTTAGAATATCATATCGGGAGCATATTGCAAGCAGAAATTAAGTATCAGCGCGCTTTCAAATGAGTTTGAGATAGTAGACAATAATGAGATTATATTACTGAACTTCCGTTTGGAGTAGACTCAGGCATTTGGAGTGGAATTGGTTTTTCAGCAGAATCAGCAGCCAAAAACATTCCATTTGAAACTCGACCCATCATTTTTCGAGGTTCCAGATTAACAATAAATACGTATTTATTATTTACAAAGTCGCTCGGTTCATAGTAGGCTTGTAGACCCGTTAAAATTTCAACCGTTCCCCAATCCTCACCAAAATCGACAGTTAATGCAATTAGTTTTTCGGATCCTTCTACTTTTTCCGCAGTCATAACCTGCCCTACGCGCAGATCGGCTTTTGCAAAATCATCAAAACTACAGATTGGTTTTTTCATGCATACTATTGTATCATAGGATTATGAAAAAAATTCTTATCACTGGGGCCGGAGGTTACATTGGATCAGTTGCGTGTTCTCTATTTTTAGATAACGGATATGAAGTGGTTGGTGTAGATAATTACGTTAGAGGTTATAAGGGCCCCCTTGAATCGCTTCAGGAAAAACACGGTGAAAGTAAACTACGTTTCTACAATGTCGATATTAGAAATGGTATTTCTGATGTACTTACTAAGGAATCGGACGTTGATACGGTCATTCATTATGCCGCTTTTTGCAATGTTGGTGAATCTGAACTGCATCCTGAATTATATTTTGGAAATAACATTGCTACAACAGTTGCTTTACTTGAATCAATGAAGGAATATGATCTAAAAAAAATTGTCTTTTCATCTACTTGCGCAATTTACGGGGAACCTCAAGCTGAATTTTTTGACGAATCGCACCCAATTAGTCCACAATCACATCCATATAGTGAATCGAAGTATATGAGTGAACGAGTAATTGATTGGTACTACAAAATATATGGTATCAATTATATTTTTCTGCGGTATTTTAATGTGTGCGGAGCAACAGACGATGGAAGTATTGGAGATTCTAAAAAACCATCATTTCATTTAATGCAAAATGCTGTACGGGGTGCTTTGGGAATTGCTGAATTTAAACTTACGTGCCCTAAGGTGAATACTCCCGATGGCACACCAATTAGAGATTATGTGAATGTGGTCGATTTAAATAATGCACATATTAAAGCAGTTGAATATTTAGCATCACGTACCGAGCCTGATGTGTTTAATTTAGGTACAGGCGTTGGAAATTCTGTTCTTGAAATAGTGCAGGCGGTAAAAAAAATAACCGGCAAGGAATTTGAAGTTGGTAGTGGTGAGCTCCGAAAAGGCGACGTATCGCGTGCAGTGGCTTCAAATAAAAAAATTACTTCAGTACTAGGGTGGCAACCAACACATTCACTTGAAGACAGTGTTAAATCGCTTGTTACTTGGTACACCAATCATCCGCAAGGTTGGGAAAAATAATTACTTACTTTTCTTTCCTGAAAATATTCGGGAAAGTAACCCGATCATCATGCCGGTATCGTAGTGAAGGTGAAATGGTATTGCGCGTGGTTCTTTTTTCTTAACCATGAGAACGACACCTTTAAGTACCGATGAAACAAGGTTTGCTCGAATAAACGCTATTATATCTCCAAGTACACCGAACTTGTACGTTCGTCTTCCAATCCATGTTGCTTGGTGAAGTACTTCTTCGTATGATTCAGGGTTATAGTGGTAATACTGTGCCCCTTTGGCATTGGTTGGCGGATATCCAAGTTTTTTTGCTAAACTCCATGTATCGGTATATCCAGTATTGTCAAAACCACCTACCCGGTTGAATTCAGATGCTAGAATTGCTCTGAAATCTTCACCAGTGTTGCCTTTTTGCGATACTCGATATCTATCAGGTAACTGAGGATTATTAACCCAATTCCATAATCGAGCCAGAGGTTTATCCCAATTTTTTACATATTCGAGTTTTGAGTATGTACCTTTTGATTCACCTTTATTAATAGGTAGTACAAGCTTGCTTATGAAATTCGTTTCAAACGTCATATCGGCATCAAGAAATACAAGAATTTCGCCTTTTGCTATGGCAGCGGCCTTGTTGCGACTTTTTGCAGTTCCTAGGTGGTCATTTTTTATTATTTTAATTGGAAATTTCTTCGCAATCGAAACAGTGGTGTCATGTGAACCATCATCGGTGAGGATAATTTCATATAATCCATAGTCCTGCTTTTGTAATGATGAAAGGCACTCCCCTATCCGCAAAGCTTCATTATATGCCGCAATGATAATACTTACTTTTTTATTTTTCTGTGACATAAATAGTTATTGAACCTGACTTATATTTCTTTGCTTGTGTTAAAAATTCTGTTCCAAATTCACGTGATTCCCATGTACTTAGTTTCTTTATATCATATTCTGGTTTTTCGCTAAATATTAAGAGTTTTTGCGAAGTCTTGTAAGTGAATTCCGAATCGGGTTTAAAGCCATTTTTTTGTAAATAGAATCGATATTCAAAGCCATTGGGCGAAAGTAAATCGGGTTGCGTAACTTGAATAACATTAAAGCTTTCCCCCGGCTGAAGTAGTTTATGCTCACGTACATAATCGACGGCCTGCTCATATGTCTGATATTTACGCCACGAATTGTCATATATTTCTTTTGGAATATTAGCAAGTTCAATTGCAAGGAAAATGACGAGCATAATGTGCCATTTTTGTTTAAGAAAAATAACGATAGTAGTAAAAAGTAGTAATAATATTGTGGCAAATAAATAATGATAAATAAATTGAAAGCGCATAAAAAGTGCCATGAAAATAAGTGACAAAAGACTGCTCAAAAGCAATAATCTATCTTTTCCGGTAAATCGTTTTAAAACATGGTTTACTCCTGCAATAGTAAAAAGTGCAAGCGGATTCACTGCAGTAAACTTCTGCATTGCGCTGCTAATGAAGATAAAGTTTTCAAGTGGATTTTTTTTACCCGTAATACCACCAGGAATGTTGCTATTCTTAATCCATAGTAGATATGATTTATCGATAAATGTATTTTTTAACATTACAAAATTGTGTTTTAATTCAAACAGTATGAGGGGAAAAAAAGCCAGAGGAATTCCTAGAAAATACCAAAATACGGTGCGTTTTTTCTTAAGATCGTTAAGTAAAAGCAGTGCTGAAAATACAATGACACTCCCTACTACCAGATGAAATGTTATTAGTATTCCAGCCAGAAAACCCAATAGAAGAAGTTGTTTAGTATTTGTAATCTTATAAAAGTATAAAATTACTAACAATAGTAAAAGCAACGGAATGTAGGTGAAAGCATTACTGGGATTACGGGACGCTATTAAGTAATACGGAGAAAATAATAGTACTAGCACTCCGAGCATACTTTCATAAAGAGAAAATCTTTTGGCGAGTTCGTAAGAAAAGTACCCAAGGCCAAAAGCAAAAAGCGCGGTATTAAAATATAAAAGAGCGTTAATTGAGTATTGTGTAATAGCAAAAACCGGAAGCAATAGATAGTAGTAATACGGGCCTGAATATATGCCTCCAAAGGTAAGCTTAGGACCAACAAGCATAATTTTTCCCTGTGAAATGCGTGTTATGTCAAAAACATCACGAGCAAAGTCAGGATGAAAAATGAATGAAGAAGGTAGTTTATATGAAAGTATAAAAAATGAAAAGCATGTTATAGTAAGTGGAAAAATGTATTTTCGACCAGATGTGTTTTTATAGAAGTAATACAATCTCGACAGTACGTTCATACAAATAATTTAAAAATATTGTTTACTAACAATACGAATTTTCCACGATGTTTTTTAATATAAGCACTTCGAGCACCTGTATAGTGCTCATTCTTTTCATAAAGATTCTGATCGGCACTTTTACCACCAAGGTGAGTAATAGTTATAGACGGAACATAAAGAATAGAGATTTTTTCTTTGAATAATCGATAACAAAAATCAATATCTTCAAAGTACATAAAAAAACTGTCTTCATCTAATAGGCCCACTTTTTCGAAGACAGACTTATTAATTAAAAGCGCTGCGCCTGTAGCAAAATCGACACGTGCATTTATTCGTGATGAAATATGAGCGAAGCGCGGGCGTGCTAATAGCCAGTTAATGATTCCTTTGTGTGGGGTATCAAAAAAACCCACCGACTCCTGAATGCTTTTATCACCATTTATAAGTTGCGGAGCTCCAACGAGTGCATGTGCCAATTCACACTCAGTAACCAGATTAAGTATATCTTTGGCCGAAGTTATTGTGTCGCTATTTAATAATAATACCCACTCCCCTTTTGCTCGTTTAATTCCAATGTTATTTGCACCTGAAAAACCGAGATTATGATCTTGAGGTACGTATATAAGTGATTTAAATGTTGGAAGTTTTTTTTCAATAGACCTTGTAGAACTATTATCAATAAGTATAATCTCGATTTGAGAATTCTCTCCAATTCTTTCAATGAGATCTAACACCAGTTGGTCAGTATGAAAGTTTACGATAACAACTGAGACTTTTGGAGTTTTCGTTTGTAATATTGCCATAGTAATTCATTACCAATGATACCAGAAAAAATAAGCGCGGTTAGGCCCCAAACAATTCCTTGTAGTGGACCCAGTTGCGAACTAATTAAATTTCCAATCCCAAACCCCATCACCATAGACCCAACATTAATAGTTCCAACAAGGTATCTTTTTTTGAGCGCCACCAATGGTTGCATAAAAATAGCATTTACGCCCCAGCCGATTGATGGGATTACAAAGAGCGGAATTAATGAGCTCGTTACTTGAGCGTCATGCTTTGTGAATTGACCCCCAACAAAAACTAATGAAACGATGATAGGAGCAATAAAGACTATAATTACTGTGATTGCAATTGAAATAAGTATGGCCCCGATTTTTGCTTTTCTAACGGTAGAAAACGCTTTATTGAGTTCCTGTTTGTTAAAGTACTCTACCAAATGTGGTAAAAGCATAACTTGCACTCCTATAGTTGCAACACTAGTCGCGAGTGAAAATATTTTTGTCACTAAGTTTAGATAAACTAAATAACCACTTGGTAAATCTGCTCCTATTGACCGAATTAGTATTGCATCAGAGCGCATAGCAAAATTTCCAACGATTAATGGAAACCACGTTAAAAGCAATGCGATAGGATTGGAAAATAATGGCGTGGTTGAAAGTAGCTCTTTTGGAATAACGAACGCAATTTGTATAAGAATGTTGACTACAAAAGCACTAATAAGCGCCCATGTACCAAATAGAGGAGCAAGTACAACTATTATGAGAATATTTACCAAACTTCCGACTAGCTGAGCAATAGGAAATCTCACAAAATCTTTTCTTTCATAAAAATAGCTCCCTAAAATTGTTGCACTTACTGCAAGTGGAATACTTAAAAATAAAAATCGCATTTGAAAAGAGACTTGTGCTACGAATTCTGCCCCGCGTGGAGCGTACAAAAGCAAGCTAATAGGATCTGAAAAAAAGCTTAGCATTGCTGATGCGAAAAAAGATATTCCTGTTAGGCTGAGTAAATTTCCTAATAGATATTCTTCTTTCTCACCATGTTCTTTCGAAGCAAGTTCGGGTAGAAATGTATCATTTAAAGTCGCATAGATGATGGTTACTATGACGGTTGGAATAGCGACTGCAGCTAAAAAAATGTCAAGTGAAAGGGATGCGCCATATACACGTGTAACAACTATTTGGCTAACCAATTGTACAAAAGTGCTTAGAGCAAAGATTATTGTTGTAGTGAATCCTTTTTTTATCATAGTCCCCAGCTATATATGCTAATTCCCCATCTGTCTGCTTCATTATACGGTAAATTCTGCACATCAAACTCATGTTTTAAAGTGTTTCGAATGTGCTGTTGTAAATCATATGGAGTTAAGCTTTCCCAATTTTCTACAATTACAACTCCTGATTGGTATCTTTTTTTTACACCCTCAAAACCACTAATGGTGCCAATCATAGGTTCGTTGAAAGTTGGATCAATGCTTTTTTCATTTTTCACTAAGAATATATATTTTTTTCCTGGTAAGTACCATGGGATACGATCATTCCATGCATCCATTAATATGAGTGACTTTTTTCCTTCTATTAGCACCGAAATTTTTTCAAATGCTTTTTGATAATCTAGAATTGGATTCTCGCGCATGTCCCCATTTATGGTGTAAAAAAAGCGCGCAGACATAAGAATTTTGTCTTTTTTTATTGGAATAAATAGAAAAAGCCCGGAGAAAAAGAAAAAGAATAGAATATAAAATCGTTTTTTAGTTAGGTACTTTGCAGAGTATGTGCTCAGTCCGTCCATTCCCACACTGAATAATATGTATAGTAATGGGAATGCAGGTAAGCAATATCGAACATATGAAGCATTAATTTTAAATATCGATAATACTAATATCATTCCAATAAAACCAGTCAATGCAATGGTAACTCTCTTTTGGATGGTGTACAAATACAGAGTCCCAAATCCAGCCCCTAAAAGAAGCCAATCGTAATTTGCACGTAAGAAAACTCGATAGTGAAGTGTGTTGGTGTTTACTTTAAAAACGAATGCAAGTAAATCTGCCATATTGCGGCCAATTGCAAAATATATTAAGAAGAACGTAACAAATCCAAGTGGAATAATGGAAAGTAAGTACCACCATTTTTTGGCGATCAAGCTTTTATAAGAAAAAATACAGAATAGAAAAATTATGTTGAAGAATCCAATGGGGTGAAATAAGTAAGAAATCGCTGCGAGTGTTGCTGCGATTAGGAAATGCCTATCAAAAATTATCTCTTTTTTCTCGAGCGACTTGATGCCAAGATAAAAGACTAATAGCGAAAAAAGCTCAAGCCAAATGTAGGGTCGTAATTGAGTTGACCATGCAAGTTGAATTTGTGAAAAAGCCATTATGAAACTGGCCAAAATCGCTGGCAATTCTTTTCGAGTAATACTTTTCGTTACTAAGTATATTACTGCTATAAGGATTGTCCCTACCAACACTGACGGTATTCGACCTGCTGTTTGAGAAATCCCCAGAAGTTTGAAACTAGCGCCTGTTACATAATATAAACCAATTTGGTATATGCCCCGTCCTCGTCCATCTGTGTCGTGAGGAAGTCCTGTTTGAGAAACTCCTCGGGAATATATTGCGGCATGGGATTCATCATTCCAGTACGAAAGATTTTTTTGTATACCAACAACCCGAAAGTAAAATCCTATCAATACGAGAAGTAGTACGATAAAAGCTGAGATTTTTTTAGTATCCATTTATTCTTCTTGTTTCAGGGTCAAGGTCCTTTAATTGTTTAAAAAATTCATCATCTATGGGAGTGAATTCTGTACCCCGAGGTATTAGTAGAATTTTGAAAATTTTGCTGGTGGCATAAATATGGCGCCCCTCGTAGTTACTCGGCTTTACAATTCTAAATTGCATAGGACCTGTTGGCCACGATAAAGGTGCTTCAAAGATTATTTTGTTGTTTGTCCATACTTCAGTTTGTACTTCACCATATTGGTTTTGTAAAATTGAGCCATCTTGTTCTTTCCATCCAAAATTATCGCCCCAAATGATAACTTTAGTGGATGGATATATAATTGATGGTTCAACCTTTTTTATAACAGGATCAAATGAAAAACGATTAATCTTGCTATCGATCTTTTTAAATATAAAAAAGCAAATGCTTAATAATACGACAGTAATTGCGATTTTAATCCATAGTACTATCCAATCTCGAGGCGTTTTATTTTTCATTCCGTAAATTCGAATAATCCAATAGCGGGTTTTTTCAAGCGTGCCATGTAAGAACCATAGTGATTTGGAAAGAATGGTGTTGTGGTGTTTTTCAAAGTATGCAATATCTTGATTTACCTTTTTGGAAAACATTTCAAATGTGTCGGTTCGTTCAACTTCAATGTAGTCGTACACAAGAGAATAAATACCAATGAATGCAATAAACATGATCGTCCATACACCAAGTTTGTCTGCTAAATAAATAAATGATGCAAGTCTATTAACAATAATTAAGAAAAGAAAAAATGCAGCCATATACATGTTGATCTTTGGATTAAGTTTATACGCGATGCTTGTAATCAGCCAAAAAAACGCGAATGCAACAATATACAGATCGTGATATGCACGTGGATCGATAAAGTCAAAAATTATCATCAAGAGGGTTATTACTAAAAATAGCAATCGATACTCTATTTTGATTTTTCCAAACTGTTTTGGTTTGAACCGCATAAAAAGCGATGCAACGATGCGATGAGGTGATAACATATTGGGTTGATTATCAAACGAGCTTGAAGGTGTACGAGCTCGCGTCAACCACAATCCCCAAATAAGCAAAAGTACTAAAATCGATATGTACACTATCTTCATTTGCTCATACAACAATTGTGGCGAATATCTTAAGTAAAGCGTTGGGTACTTGCGTACTTCATCCTGTGGGAAAATCCATAAATTAGCAAAACAATTTGATTTTTGATGATTGTGTTGTATCGTTACGGGTCGAGCAAAAATGCTCCTCGAATCATACCAAGACCATCCGGTATTAAATGTTTCTGCTAAAAACAATGCGGTATTGGAACTTGAATTTACATCAAAGTCAACTCGATACTCGGTGTTACCGAGTCTGGTAATTTTTGGCTTTGAAGTTGCAACGTCTCCTGCAAGCGAGGATACGTTTTGATGAATGTACGCACTTTTAGAAAAATCCGATTTTTTGTGTTTTTTGAAAAAAACCGAACAATCAGAAGGTCCTGAATATATTTCGTTCACCACCCGTAGTCGCTCAAGCACATCGGATTTTTTAACAGCAAAAATATTTACTCCATCAAAATTCAATTCGCTACTCATATCGAGAATGTTATCTACGGTGTTGCTTCCGACTAAGACCTGATTATCTTGATCTGCTACATCAAGCTTGTCTAAAACATATTCGACTGAGGCCATTTTTGCCAGCTGTGGTGTAAGATTTTTTAAAAAGTTCTGAGTAATGTATTTATCTTCTTCGCTATTATATTGACTGTTTATAATATCTCCATAAATGTAGTAGTCATCTGGGTATCCGATAAAATAAAAAGGTCTCCAGTCTTGAATAATGGTTCCTCCATCGTCTATGCGAGCAGGTACTACGAGTACTCGCTTATCTTGCGTATTTTGTTTGGTCCATTGCTGAATGGTATTCCAGTAAGGAGGGACATTTGCATCACTTATTTTCCAAGAAATATTACGGTGATCTATTACAAGGCCAAGGGCAAGTGGAATAAGTTGAAATATAAAAAGAAATGTTAGTAGGTAGAGTACGATTTTTTTTGTTCGCTCGTATGTTGTGGTATATAAATATACAATACTAATATATATTGCAAACATGAAATTAACAATGAATTTTGCCCACGGTTCACGAAATACCCGAAGCAAACTAATGTTTTGATATGCTTTTTCAAACAATGCTCCAAAAGGCATTGCGCCACCTTTTACAAAAAATAATAGAAGCAGGGTGAGCGCGATCAGTTTATTTCTCAGTGATATATTTTCTCTTTTTTGCTCGACAATAAGAAACAAAAATAAGGCAAAAGGAATGTAGGAAATAATAATACCGGGAAATGAATGGTAATACGGACCGATATGATTATAAAGAAGTCCACCGCTTCCGGCATAGTCCCACCATGCGCCAAAAAAACGCATAATTTCATAGGCTACCGCTTTTGTTGCACTAAAAACTTCTTTAAAAACATCATATGAGAATACTTGTGCGCTATAACGAATCACGATTGAATTTAATGCGAATACCAGCAGCACATTTAATACAAAGGGAGTAAGGAAAAGAATGATGTAGGGAATATTTTTCCGCTGCAAATTAAAAAACGCGATGTATATAAATATAAATGCATATGCCCCTACCATTTGTGGTGGATTGATACCAATACCCAAAAACAAGCCGAGTAGCATTGTATTTAAAATAAAATAAATCAATTTTTTAGTGTCTATAAACTGCAACCAGAAATAGAGCGTCATGGGTAGTATGATGACTTGCAACATTTTTGGAGTGGTAGTAATAGTTGCATAGTAATTATATGTCGTTACATAAACCAAGCTCATCATTATAGATAAACCTCTTTCTCCAGAGATTTTTTTAAATGCTAAGTAACTGAACAAAATCGTTGTAAAAATAATGGTGTAGTAAAAGAACATTTCTGCATGCAGATTTGAAAGTCCAAAATACGAAGTGATTTTCCAAAATGTTCCGGTGGTAAAAATATTAAAATGATTTGATGTTATTGCGCCAAAATTTTTTGTAGTTTCCCATATCGTTTCATAACGATAATTTACAAAGTCATAGTTCAAAAATCCTCGTTCTTCTCCATAGAACTGGTAGCCTTTATCAAAAAGTCGATAAACAAAGAACAGCGGGAATAATAGGATAATAAGGGCTGGATAAATCTTTATCAGAAAATTCTTCATGACCATTATTGATTCATTTTTGGGATACCATATGCAATAAGTGATGCAAATTTAGAAATGCGTCGATCTACGCGTTTATAAATTTCCTCGTCACTTACTTTTCGCATCTTTTGAACTTTTGCTCGTTCCCGTAGTGAATCAACTAAATTCAGTATATTCCAAACTATTGCATTATGCAAAGCCAAAAAACCCGCAATATTGCCTTTAAGTAAGTATAAAAAGCCTTCCCCCGAGGCTAGAACCACCGATCCGGGCAGTTGCCAGATCAGATTCTTTAATTCAGCATTTTTTATTAGTGTTCGTAAATTATTTTTTTGCGCATCGTAGCGACGTCGCAGCGAAGTTGCATACGTTCCCTCTTTGACTTGAGTGGAAACAGAAGTCCCCCCTGCGTAATGGTACACATATATTTTAGGTAAAAAATATACTGTATTTCCAAGCAAGCGAGCTCGCCAAGCTAAGTCTAGATCCTCAAGATAGATATAAAAGCGATCATCAAATCCCCCGATTTTGAAAAATAAATCTTTCCTAATAATCATTGCTGCTGCATCGGCATAAAACGGATTTTCATCTTTTCCCGACCATATGGGATATCCAAATCGATCTATTTGAAATGTGCACGCTTCCCCTTTCAAATTTGTTTTATCGTAACGACGTATATCAAGTTGTGCAATTTTGTATCGGGGGTTTTTTTTAAGTACCCGTGCCAACTGTAAAAGTGTATTTTTTTCCAGGTAGGTATCGGCATTCAGAATGAATAGATACTCGCCCCGTGCCGACATTGCTCCTAAATTGTTTGCGCGTGCGAAACCTGCATTTGCGATGCTGTTTACAAATACACATTCGGGAAATTCATTTTGTGCATACTCAAATGATTTGTCTGTTGATCCATCATTAACAAATATTATTTCGTAATCCGTAAATTTTTGTTCTCGGATTGATCCGATACATTTATCAAGCCATCGCTTTGCATTGAAATTTGTAATTATTATTGATATTAGGGGCTGTTTCTTCATACAAGAGTTTTATAGTACTGTATTACCCGATTGATCCCCTCTTTTGGGGAAATCGATGGTTTCCATCCAGTTTTTTGTAACTTTGCTGTATTTGCAACAAAATTGCGTACTCCTACATGCTTATGGAAAGTGGGTGGATCAATTTCTTTAACTTTCGATTTGTTGCCGGTGCCCTTGAGCATGTATTCTATAAGTTGTTTAAAGTAAACGGGTTTGCCATAACCAATTAAGTATGTGTCGTTCGATTTTGAATTAAGAGAAATTACGGCTTTTGCAACGTCATCTACGTGGATATAATCTCGATAAAAGTTACCCCCTTTGTAAATTGGTAATTCGTTTCCCATAACCGCCTGCATTATCAGCCAATTGAGTGCTCCTTTTTTCTTGTTATTAAAGTCTTCAGTTTCACCATATACATTGGTGAGCCGAACAATTAAATATGGAATGTCATAAATTGCATGATAGCTTTTTATAATACTTTCCGTACATAGTTTGGTTGCTGGATAAATTGCCAGAGGATTTGTTGCAGAAGTTTCGGATATTTTCTTATTTGTGTTTTCATACGTATTGCCATATACAAAGAATGTCGAAAAATAAACAATTTTCGGTTTTTTCTTAAGTTCTTTACACAATTCTAAAAGATGAATGGTGCCAGTAATATTTGTCTCGACATCGATATAAGGATCTGTAAGAATGTTATAGTTATCAACAGTACTTGCGCAGTGGTAAATTATGTCAACATCCTTAATATCTTCAACAGATAATTTTTGAATAGGTTTAAGAATAACGTTGAATTTGTTTGTGTCAATTCGATGGATGTGTTTTCTTGAACGGCTTACCAACGTTACATTGCCTTTGAGTTGTTTGGCAAGTGTCGATCCAATAAGACCAAAACCACCGGTAATAAGATATTGCTTGTGAGCGCGCATTATTTTTTTGAAGGTTCAGCTAATGCTAAATCCAAATTTTTAGTTAGTTGAATTTTTTCTAAAAACGCGACCAATCTTCTGTGACCAAGAAATGTGCGAATAGGACGTAATGCCCCAAGTATTTGTTTTGGAGCTATCAAAGCTCCAATTACATTTAGCCAAAATGTTTTTTCAAAAATATATTCAGGTCGATGCTTAACAATTGCATACGCCATGCCTTTAATATTTTCGTTTGATGTATAGTATTTGATACCCGGAAATGTTCCCACTACTACATCGAGGCGATTTTTTAAAAACTTTTGGAATCGAGCTGGGTCTTTATCAAATTCTCTATAAATGTCGAAAAGTAAATCCATGTAAAAACTGCCATTCTTGTTAATATCAAGCCAGGCAATGAGACCGGTGGTACTCGTTCGAGCGACAATAAAATGTTTACCGAAATAAACGGCGCCATGATCTTTGATCGCATTGTACGCAGCTTTTAAAAATGGCCACCAAATGTCTGTATTATGGAAGTCGCGATCAATATTAATATAATCTTTTCTAAAAACGTTACCCGACATAAAGCCATAGTGCCAATTTGAAGTTTTGTAGAAAATTTCAGGTGTTGGTTTTTCAAAAATCAATTTAGTTGCAACATGATCTATGACAGATGGTTTGTAATGATCTTTGTCATAATAAACTAACCCTGTTTGTGCATAGCCTGCATTGGTTTTATCCATCACCTGTGCGATTTCACCAAAAAGAGTCGTATTCATAATCATGTCATCATCGGAAATCATGAAAATATATTTTCCTTGCGCCATATTAAAACCTTTTTTAATGTTTGCGGCGTATCCCATGTTTTTTTTGTTTTTAATATAGATGATTCTTTTATCTTTAAATCCCAAAACAACTTCTTCAGTATTGTCGGTAGATGCATCATCAAGAACAAGAATTTCGAAATTCTTGAACTTTTGATTCAGGATTGAACGTAGTGAAAGAACTATATAGTCAGGACGGTTATATGTGGGAAGTACAACGCTTATCTTTGGTTTACTCATAATGTTTTGATTGTTGGCATAGTATAATACACCACATGTATTTTGCAAAGGCTTTTGTAGTCACGCATATTGTTTATCGAAATAGTGAACCATTTGATCCATTGGAAGGACCATATTCTTCGGTGTGTAATGGGCTTACTAATGCAGGATTGTATGTTGATACGGTCCAAATTCCTTTGGAAGACTACGATAAACCTATACTAGTAGGAAAATGGAAAAAAGAAAGAAAACTTCGAGTCCCTACATTTTTAGGTAAGATTGCACCAATAAAATATGTTATCGATACACTTATTGTTTTTTATATTGCTCGAAATTATTTATCTAAAAACAAGAAAAATAAAGTTGTTTACATTGGGATTGATCCTCTTTCTACACTTGCATTAGTAGTACTGAAAAAGTTTATGCTGTTTGAGCTTGCCTTTTATGCTGTTGATTTTAATCAAAATCGGTTTAAAAATAAGTTTATGCAGTTTATGTATGAAAAGGCTGACGAACTGGCAAGCACTCAAGCTCACTATGTATGGGCTGTATGTGAAGGATTGGTGGACTATAAAAAAAAGTTTTTGCAGGTAGATGCAGATTACATTCCGAACTCAAATCAATATGATGCTCGTTTATATAAGAAAGGTAAAAATAAACGAACGGGTAATAAGCTTTGTTGGACAGGAAGTTGCATAACCCCTCGTCAATTTACAATTCTATTTTCAGTACTAAAAAAAATACAAGAGGTCCGCCCGAGTATGGAATTTCATTTTGCTCCGGTAGGTAATCATGAAGCATTTGAAGAAAATTGTAAAAAGTATGGTTTGAAAAAATGGACAGTACACCGCATGCATTCACGTCGGGAATTTCAAGAGTTTGCTACAACATGTGATGTTGGAGTTGCAGTGTACGATGATAAATTTGGCTCAACAAAATTCATTGAACCGTTAAAAATATGGGACTTTTTACTATGTGGGTTACCCTTTATTATTTCATGTGAGCCGTCATTGGGTAAAGCTGTTAAAGAATCAGGAGCTGCATATTTACTAAAACCTCATAATAAAATCCCTGACGATAATTCATTAAAGAAGTTTCTTGATAAAAAGAATTTGGAAAGCCTTCAAACAACCTGCTTACAACTAGCCAAAGAGTTTGATATTGCGGTACAAATGAAGAAGTCGCTAAAGGGTTAACGACGCGCATGACTCCGCATCCAACCATGTCTCTGCCCAATAGGTTCTTGACCTACCTCTTCTGCTTTATTTCGTAGCATGTCTTCTATGCTTGCTCGAGGATCATCCGGAAGCTTTCCTTCAGGCCATAATGCTTGTAACATAGTTTCTTCTCGGGAAACGGATGCAAGCTCTGCTCGAATGCCGTCTTCTATCTCTTTCTGTCGGGAAGGATCATCAACAAAATCTCTAACATGATCGCCTAAAATTGCAAGATATTCTCGCACATTAACAAATCGGGCTGTCCATTCAGCAGGATTCAAATTACCTTGTCTTCCATTTAGGCCAACAGTAGCTTTGAACGTATCAGTAAGTAGCTGATAATCATGATCTAGCATATCGGGATGTAGCTCTGAAATACCTAATGAAGTTGTTGTTGCATTAGGTGTAAATAGAGTACCTCCTCTTGTTTCGATTTCTTTCTTAACAGCATCTTTCATCTGTAAAGGCGTCTCAAATGCTCCAACTCCGTATGTTTCGTCAGATAGTAGCACTGCTCCCATTTGCTTGGCAATAATAGGAAGTTTTGGATGCGGGAATGTAGCTGGTCTTAGATCAAGAGCGCGATCGGTAACTTCTCTCATTACTTCTTTGGTCATTGCATGGTTGGTACTTCCTATGTCGTAAGGCATGCCAAGAGCTTTTGACCAATGAATATTGAATCGCAATTCTGTTTGTAGTAATGCTGCATGGTGTGTCAAATAATCCAATCCACTTCTTCTGAGATTAAGATGAACTTCTTCTCCTTCATGTTCTTTCATTCTTTGCTCTACAAGTCTGGCTGTTAGTGAAAATTCCTCTGGATACATGGTTGCTGCCATGATTACTCTATCGCCATCTTGATATTGGATAATATTGTCATCACGTTCATCTGCAACACGTACTGCTTCTCGAAATGCAATTAAGTGATCGTTTTCAACAAATCTTTTTTCAAGCGGCTCGATAGCATTTGCTGCCTCTTTTCCAATGATAATTACTCCAAATTGCTCCAATCGACTAATAACTCGTTGGTCAGTTGTACCAGTAACACGTACAACCCATTTATCGTAATGTTCATGCACTTTTTTTGCGGCGGCAGCAATATTGTTGAACAAAGATCCGTCGATGTCATGTAAAGTAGATACTAAAATCATAGAGCGTGATTATAGCACGTTCTATTGCCCCATCGCAACGCGAAGTCGTGCTCGAATTTGATCTTCAGGAGTTGAAAGTGTTTTGATTATTGCTTCTTTTTGTGCAGTCATAGTTTTTATTTTTTCATCGATTTCTTTTTCAAAAAAAGCAACTTTTGTTTTTGATGAAACAATATCATTTAGATATTTCTTCAAAACCTGTAAATAACTTTTTTCCAAATCAAATCGCCTACCCCATTCTTCAGGTGACGTAGCGCTCAGTGGTCCTTTTATTCCCAGTGTTGTCATATACTCATCTTGTAATACCGCATATTGGATATGTGGGTCTTTGTAGGTTTGTGATTCGTCGTGCTTACCTAGCTTTAGTAAACGCTCATTTATTTCAGTACGATATTGCTCTGGTGTTTCAAAGGTAAGTACTTTTTCAACTGCACGTGTATCAATAGTTGCGCCCATTTTTTTTGCAATAATAAGCCACAATGGATGTGGGTAGGTAACACGCTCCATATGTGGGGATTGCTCTAGAATGCTCCTCGCTACGTCTAAAGTCATTACATGTCCTGTACTTCCAATATCAATGGGTTTAAGAAATATGTCGTTATACAAAGCAGAAAATCCAAGTTCAGTTTGTACTAAAGGTGCATGATGGGTAAAAAAATCTTCGGTACTTCGCGCAAGATTTAGATAATACTTTTCTTTAAAAGTAATCTTATTTACCATGTCTGCCATTTTCTTGAATTCATCTTTGAAATATTTTGCAGCCATTACGACTCGATCACCATCAATATATATAAGCGCAAGTGAGTTAGTTGATATAGAATGCTCATATCCTTGTGAAAGCGCTACAAGATGATCGTTTTCGATTGTGTTATCTGGAATTATTATGTGCTCATCATTGATTACGGATACACCAAGTTTCATTAATTCTTCAATTACTTCTTTATTGGTAATCGAAGATGTTCTTACCACCCACTCATCAAAATTTTTAAGAATTACCTTTGAGGCTGAAGTCAAATCATCTAGAAGTCTGTTTTCTGGATCATGAAGGGTCGAACACAGTATCATTAAATCAGTATATCAGACTATTGCTTTTTCAAGAAGTCTGAAATACTTTGAGCAATGTAATCAATTTGCTCATCTCCGTTTCCTGGGTAGGTTCCAACAAAAAGTGTGTTATGTAACACGCGTGTTGAATTGTTTAGGTTACCGACTTGGCGGTAATTTACCCGAGTTTTTGCATATGCATGCTGTTTCGTAATATTGCCTGCAAACAGTGGACGTGTTTGGATCATCCGTTCCTCTAAAAAGAGGGTCAATTTATGTCGAGTGAATTTCACATCATCGCGAATAGTTAATGGAAATGAAAACCAGCAAGGTTTTGCTTTTGGAAGAGAAGTCGGAAGGTAAAAGTATTGTTCCCATTCCTTTGCATATTTAAATAATCGTTTGAAATTATGCTCTCTTTTTTTAATAAATTGGGGCATGCGTTTTAGCTGCTCAAGTCCCATTGCGGCCTGTGCTTCAATTGGTTTCAAGTTATAACCAATTTGGTTAAACATGTATTTATGATCGTACATTTTTCCATCGATACGATAATTAAATCGAGCTTGGCAAGTTCCCCATGTTCTTTTTTCATCACCCCTGCACCAACATGATCGTCCCCAATCGCGAAGTGATCGAGTAATTCTTTCAAATCGTAAATCGTTATAGTGAATTGCCCCTCCTTCTCCCATTGTCATGTGGTGAGGTGGATAGAATGATTGGGTTCCCAGAATTCCAAATCCTCCAGTTCGTTTTCCATCGTATTCCGATCCGAGTCCATCACAATTATCTTCCAGCAAAAACAAATCATGTGCCTTGCAAAACTCAAGAACCTTATCGACTTCAAATGGATTACCCAAAGTGTGAGCCAACATAACAGCGCGTGTTTTTTTTGAGAGTGCTTTTTCCAAATCTTCAACATTGATGTTTAGAGTATCAGGATTGATATCAATAAAGACTGGTTTTAATTGATTTTGAATCAATGGATTAACGGTAGTTGGAAATCCACACGCTGCAGTAATAACTTCATCACCAGGGTTCAGGTGATTGGGAAAAAAATATGATAGTAGCGATGTTACAGCAAGTAGATTTGCGCTCGAACCTGAATTTGTGAGAATTGATCCTTTGGCACCAACAAACTTTGCCATTCTTTCTTCAAATAATTCACCCTTTGCTCCTAAACCAAACCATCCATCAATCAGTGAGCTTGTAGCGGCATTGATTTCTTTATGATCAAAAACTCCTCCTCCATACTGAATCCACGTTTTACCGGGGATAAATTTTTTCTGTTTTTGACGAAGTGAGAAAATTTTTTCAATTCGTGTCTCAATTTCTGCTCGAAGTTTTGCTTCTGGATCAACTGTTTTCATCGCTATCATGATAGTTGTTTTTACTAAAAAAATCAACGGATTTTTTGATACCATCGTCTAAACTGATTTTTGGTTCCCACTTGAGTATTTTTTTAGCGCGCGAAATACTGAGTTTTTGATATGGTGCTTCCCCTACCCGATCGGGAAATGCATGGAGCACAATTTTTGATTTACTTTGAGAATGTTTGACTACTTTTTTTACAAAAGTATATAGTGAAACAGCTTTTTTGCCTCCTATATTGATGATTTCATTTTCTGTGATTTTTGTTTTAATTGCCTTTTCAATTGCATTAACTGCATCGTCGATATAAATGTAATCGCGTTTCAGTTGTCCCGAATTCAGTAATATACTCTTATTGGTAAGTGCAGATCGTATAATTTGTGTGAGAAAACGATCAGGTTGACTTCCCGGACCAAAAAAAGTTCCAAATCGCAGTGAAATAAATGAAAATCCGTGTAATACGCTGTAATAATGAAGTAGGTGTTCTCCAGCAACTTTACTTATTGAATACATTGATGGTGGCTTAGGATTTTGATTCTCTTTATAGGGGGTCTTATTGTTACCATATACTTCTTCTGTGCTCGTGAAAATAACTTTCTTAATGCCAATATTTTTTGTTGCCTCAAGCAAATTGAGTGTCGAAATAATGTTGGCATCAATACAATTACGAGCGGTTTCAAAATCTCGAGTTAAATTAACAAGTGCTGCAAAGTGTAATATTGTGTCTGGTTTAGTTTTCTGCAGCAAAGCACGTGTTTTTTTATAGTCGAGTAAATCGAGGCGTATGATTTGTTCTTTTTTATTCCCTGTTCGCGAAGTTTTTATGAGGTCAAACTGATTGCTTTTTTCAAGATGCGAAGTGACAGATTTTCCCAGAAAGCTTGTGGCCCCGGTAATTAAAATAGTTTTCATGAAAAAAAGGAGTTGATATGATGACCGATCTGTTTTATTTCTTTTTTTGTCAAACCTGGATATATCGGTAAGCTTAAAATGTGTTTAGCTACTTTCTCAGCCACGGGGAATTGCCCTCTTTTGTATCCTAAGTGGCTATACGTTTTTTGCAAATGGATCGGTATCGGATAGTGGATGAGTGTTCCAATATTATTTTTTTCCAGATATTTTTGGAGCTGATCGCGTTTTTTAGTTTCAATAACGAATAGATGGTAATTTGATTCACCTTTAGGAAGAATTTGTTGGATTTTTACAGAAGTCAGGACATCTGCGTATTGTTGAGCAACTTCTCTACGAAGTTTATTCCACTCGTCGATATATTTAAGCTTAACGCGTAATGCTGCTGCTTGTAATTCATCGAGTCTGCTATTTCTACCAAATGTTACGTGATGATATTTTTTTGTTTGTCCGTAGTTGCGCCAAAATTTTGCTCGCTCATATAATTTTTTACTATTAGTTGCTACAGCACCAGCATCGCCGTAAGCTCCTAAATTTTTCCCCGGATAGAAACTAAAAGCATTTATGTCGCCAAATGAACCCATTTTTTTACCCTTAAGAGTGGTACCGACTGCTTGAGCAACATCTTCGACGACAAAAATCTTGTGTTTTTTTGCAATCTTCATGATGGTATCTATTTCACATGGTGCGCCGTATAAATGAACAGGAAGAATGGCCTTAGTTTTTTTGGTAATTTTTTTTTCAATTTCCTTAACATCAACCTGATATGTGTTTGGGTCGCAATCAACCAAAACAGGTTTTGCTCCAACATACGAAATCGCGAGTGATGTTGCAATATAACTATTTGCAGGAGTGATAACTTCATCACCGGGACCGATTTCTAGTGCACGTAAACAGAATTCAAGGGCGTCGGTACCAGAATTTAGTCCAACTACATATTTGACTCCTAAATATTTTGCAAACTCCTGCTCAAACGCTTCAAGTTCTGGGCCCAAAATAAACCATTGTCGATTAAAAACACGGGCAATTGCTTTCTGTACTTCCTTTGCGAGCGTTCCGTATTGTCGTTCAAAGTCAAGGAATTTTATATCCATATTATTCAACCATCTTTTGCCATGAAGGAGGCAAATTTTCGTAAATTTCTATGTTTTTAAATTTACTTGTTTGTAATGGCCCTATTTCTTTTGCCCATGCAACCATTCGCTTTATTCCGGTTTGCAAATCGACAGTATTTTGAATGTTGAATGCGTGTGCGACTTTAGAATGATCGGAATAAGCATGTAATACTTCTTTACGAGCGGCTAGATGTTTTATAACGGGTTTTACTCCTAATGCATCTGCCATAACCTGCGCCAATTCATTCACTGTGTATGGTTTGTCTGCTCCAATGTTATAAATTTCATTAATGGTTTCTTTTCTTTCTACGCAGTTTGCGATATAAGGGGCAACATCGTCGATGTAAGAAAATGCTCGTGTTTGAGTACCATCGCCAAAAATCGTCATTGGTTTCCCGAGCATCATATTGTTTATGAAAATTCCTAGTACGTTTCGATATGGGTCACCGTGATTTTGTCGTTCACCATACACGTTGTGGGGTCTAAAAATGGTGTATTCGAGTCCGTGCATGTGGTACGCAGCTTTTAGATCAAGTTCAACAGCGTACTTTGCAACACCGTATGGATCTTCAGGTTGAGGTTGCATGTCTTCGCGCATCGGTGTTTGATTTGCTCCATATACGGCAATACTCGAGGTAAACACAAACCGCTTTACTTTATACAGAATACTTCGATTGATTAAATTCACTGAGCCAATTAGATTGTTATCGTAGTTAAAATGTCGAATAAAATGACTTAATCCTTCGGCTGCATAGGCTGCTAAGTGATATACATAGTCGAACTGACAGATATCAAATAGCTGATCAAGGAGTTTTTCGTCTAAAATGCTGCCGGTAACAAATACTGCACCTTTTGGAACATTTCTGGTGAATCCTCCACTCAAGTCATCAAGAACAACTACGTTGTGACCCATTGCAAGCAAATGATCTACAACATGGCTCCCAATAAATCCTGCACCACCTGTTACTAAACTTGTCGGTTTCTTCATAATTCTTGTACTATCGTTGAAGAGTTCTTTTTACCATATTTTCGTCCACAATAACAGGTGTATTTATCTTGTTCAAACAGCATTTTTTTGGTACAAACACATATAAAACCATGCAGCGTTGCTGGGTTTCCATAAACTAATCCGTAATCTGGAACAGATTTTGTAACGACAGATCCGGCACCTATGAGTGCATGTGACCCAACGGTAATACCTGCAATTATGGTTGCATTTGCTCCTATGCTACAGCCATTTTTAAGAATCGTTTTTTCAAGTGTGTAGTTTGTATTCTTACTCCGATGATATTTATCATTTGTAAAAACAGCTGCCGGGCCAATCATAACATTATCTTCAACAGTTACTCCGTCCCACAGGTATACTCCACATTTAACGGTCACGTTATTTCCAAGAATTACATCGTTTTCTATAAAACAAAAATCGCATATATTTGCATTGTCGCCTATTTTTGCTCCTGGTAAGATGTGGGTATACGCCCAAATACGAGAATTTTTTCCAATATTTTCTGTTTCAACAAGTGCGGTTTTGTGGGTAAAGTAATCCATAATTAATCAATTTCATATCGAATACTGTCGTCAGAACTCCACTCGCCGTCCGCATAATTGAGTAAAGCTGCATATTTAGACATACTTTCAATTTTATGAGCTATTCCAGGTCCGATTTCAAGTCGTGTGTATTGGTCTTTTTTCGCGTCGAGGATAAATACTTTTCTTTTTTTTGTTTTTACGTCTTCAAGTGTTACTCTAACTTTTCCCGCTACAATTCCAAACCATTCATGCCACACATTATGGTAATGATTACCTCGAACTATACCTTTTTGTGTAAATGTCACAAAATATATTTGACCGAAAGTTTTATACGCGTCTGCTAAATCCCCTCGTTGCAAAAAGACAATCAGATCTCCTCGTTTATCACTAAATTTCCTAAATTTTTTTAATGTAAAATCCATAAGATTATTGACGGTTTAATCGTGATTGCTTTTTAATAGTATATACCAAAAACTCAATCATACTCGCATATGCACTTAGGAATGCCGCAATTGGGTGAAACAACCACACGGCATTTCGGTCTCGAAAAAGTCCTAGTATTGAAATTACAATTGGACCGATGATACTAAAAGCATACATCGGCCAAAGTTTCATGCGCAAACGATTTTTTGCAGGAAGAAAGTTGGTTCGATATGAAATACCGTAGTTTATTTTAGTGAGCGCATTGTGAGTTGCCCATCGTTGCTTTCGAATAAAGTGTTCCATACTTCGTGTTGTATGATGCATAACAGAAACTGCGTGCACATACGCTATTTTCTTCTTGTTTTTTATGAGCTTGATTATAGGGGAAATATCATCGAATGCATCTGACTTACTTCGTCGGTACGAGCCTCGAACCGTAATTCCCTGAGCAAATGCAATCATGGGTGGCATTGGATTGGAATTATAGTCGTATACATCGTAAATTTCATTGCTGTATAGGGTTTTATACACTCTATGGAATGTTCGACCATTTGCACTATCGCCATATACAAAATGGTTAAATGGATCAGTAAAAGTATTGTGGTACTTTGTAAACATGTTATCGCTTTTGTTACTGTCGTGTTTTGGAAATGCGGCAAAAATGCTTGGATCATTAAATACACTGACAATCATTTCAAAAGCACGTTTATTTTCGTAGATATTGTCTACCGCCAAAATCATCATTAAGTCCCCTTTTGCATTTTCCATACCCAAGTTAACACCTGGTTCAGCTAGAACATCTTTGTTGTGAATAACTTTAGCTCCATATTTTTTTGCAATTTTCACTGTTTTATCCTGAGAACCCCCGTCTATTACTAGGAGTTCAATACATTTTTGTGGATAGGTTTGGGAAGTGATTGACTTCATGAGCGTTGGCATATCGCGTTCATTGTTGAGTGTGGGGATAATTATAGAAAGAAGTGGAGTGAGTTTTTTTTGATTCATAGCTTTACAAAGATGTATTGTAGCAAAATATTTAGTAAAATGATTATGTTGAATATGTTTACTGTGTATCAAAAAAAATGGCTTACAGAACATTGGACCCGATTATTTTTTTTGTTTTTCTTAGTGATTGGATGTTATGTGTTAACGTTACGTCACGCATTTTTATCAGATGACATTGCGGTAATTCAAAACAATCCATTTGTAGGTGATTTTGGCTATGCGTTCGAGCGACCACAAACAGCACTCCGATCGCTCCTTTATGCTTCTATTTATACAATGACAGGTGCAGATCCGGCTTTATTTAGGTTGTCAAATATTCTTTTTCATGCGGGCTCGGTTCTTCTTTTATACGCAATACTATCTACGTTCGGATATGAGCTTTTGGCGTTTTTTGCTGCGAGTATATTTGCGGTTCATCCGCTCGTTACTGAATCGGTTACCTGGATTTCAGGAGGTACTTATGCTCAGTATGGCTTTTTCTTTTTTGCAGCTTTTTTTATGTATCTAGTAAGTCGCAGAAGCATTGTTAGATTGATTATGTCATTGTTTTTTTTCGTATTAGCGCTTTGGACGTCGGAAAAAGCAGCTGTATTTCCGCTGGTTCTTGTATGGTACGAAGTGTGCATAGGATCAATCAAGAATAACTACAAGAAATTAGCACCCTATTTTGTATTTGCTGGTGCGCTGGCACTATTTTATGTTAGTCAAATTGGGCAGCGTATTGAATCGCTTCAAACTAATTTTTATCAGCAAAGCGGTGTAATGAATCCGTTGTATCAAGTTCCAATCGCACTTTCATCATATCTAATACTTTTTTTCGCACCGCTTTCGCTTACTTTCTATCATTCAGAATTGGTTTTTTCGAAGTTTGAATTCTTCTTGAGATGTTCGTTGGTTGGCGTCTATTTCGTGATTGTTGCAATTACTTTTAAACGGCAAAAATTTCTTGCATTTTGGCTTGGTGTCTTTACTATTGTTCTCTTGCCTACGCTTACTCCCCTTCCCATTGCATGGGTTGTTGCAGAACGGTATGTGTATGTTGGTATAGCCGCATTAAGTGTGGTGATTGCCTGGGGCCTTGTACAATTGGTTTTTAGTGAAAGCACAAAATATATTGGGTATGGTTTATTTGCAGGTATTATCTTATTATTGGTTCCTCGAACACTTGCTCGAAATATGGATTGGAGGAATCAGGATGTGCTGTGGCTTGCAACGGGAAAAACATCTCCGAGTAGTCCTCAAAATCATAATAACTTAGGAGATTATTACGCCAGAAAAGGAGACTTTGATACAGCTGTTGCAGAATTTAAACGCGCGATTGAGCTGAATCCTGGTTATGGCGATGCTTATCATAATTTGGCAAATACGTATCATCAGAAAAAAGAATATGACCAAGCGATTGTTTATTATCAAAAGGCGCTCATCGTAAATCCAAATTTATGGCAATCATACGTAGGTATGGGGTTTGCTTTGTTTAATCAGAACAAATATTCTGAAGCTGAGCAGGCTTTGCGGCAAGCACTAAGTATTGCTCCTCAGGAAGTGAGTATTCGCAAGAATCTAGCAATTGTGCTATTGAAGCTCCATAAAGACGCAGAGGCAAAGGAAATTATGCGACCGATTAGCCGGTAGCATTTTCAAGTCACTTGATTTATTTGTTGTATAATATTCGTAACTTTTAAGGAAGAGTATATAATAAATTCTATTAAGCTATGTCTCAACTCGAATCTAAAGCGCCAACACCACAGCTAGAAATTGGAGCTAATCTTGGATCATTTTTACCGTGGGTCATGGCAAATCAGGTTGCGGGAATAACCACGCGCCTCCAACAGGAAGGATTTGATTTCGTCAGCTTGTTACCTATGAGAAACACTGATCGTCCATCTGCTTTGCCTGTTTGGTTTTTGGAGAGAGCTTGGAATCCTACACCTCGTGCAGGATTAGGCGGACTTTTAGACGTGTTGCAAGGTGGCATGAGACACGATCCACAAGCGCCACACTTGCAAGATTGGATTGCATTTCCCAATGCTGATACTGCCCAAAAGTTATTCGAGAAACAAATGGCCCAATATGGTGGCCAAGCGCATATTGTTAAGCACCGGCTTGATGATTCTTATTTTTCACATGAAACTGGAAATGTTAGATTGCGTTCCTTACTCGAGGTTAATCCTGGCATGACTGAATCGCGCGATGGATCTGTTGTGCCTTTAACGCTTGATAGACTCGTAGAGCATTTGGAACGTGCAAGGGAAAGCTTGGCGACTGGTCAACCTCCTGAATTTGACGGGTGGATCAGAGATCAACTTTCAGGCGTCGTATTTGATACAAAACATACACGTCGTAGTATTCGAGAAGATGAGGTGCCGAGAATTAGTAGGCCAGGTATGCCAACCCGAGAAAATTTAGGAGGATATAAACGGGTATTAAAGGCACTAGCTCCACATATACGATTAATTGATTTTCAGGGATTGAATCCTGAAGAACTACGTGCTACTCTCAGTAATCAAAGTACAGAGCTTGCGGATATGATCGGTGAATTAATGGAAAGGTTGCCTGGAGTGCCTATTCGATTGGAGATTCAACTGAGTCCTGTGGAGCATTTGGTTCCTGGGGCTGTAATGACTCAAATGTTAGAAGCGGCGGACTTTGTGCGAGAAGTGCACGGACAAATTTATCCGGAAAATAGCGCATAATTGATTGCTGAAAAACATGAAACTCGATTTGTTTCGAATCTTATTCTGCTGAGTGAGTGATTCAGGTATCGAAAATGTATTACAGTCACAATGTGCTGTCATACTATACAATTGATCATTTTTTTGTTCATGGATCTTTTAAGTTTCAAAGCGAATTTTCTTCAAAAACTCTATAGATTTACAGCAGAATCAACCAAGCGAATGGCGCTTTTTTCGGCGTCAACAGATGTCTTTGGCGCAAAGAAGTGCGAACTGAGTTTTCCAATAGCGTTTTTCCAGAACTTTGGTGAAACATAGCTAACTTTTGTTTGATTTGGATCAAAATCAAGCAAATGACCAATGAGTTTTTTACCCATGTAGAATAGGTACATAAAATCATGTGGGCTTCGAATGCTTAAGATTTTTCGAGTAATATATTGTGGTGTCATGAAAGCTGAATATAAATCTTGCTCGAGTTCGAGTATTTTTTTATGGGGGAATGGTAATTTCATGACTGGCTGACGCATATCGTAATCATCATAGTCTTCGGTAAGTAGCCATCCATTTTTTTTGCATTCTTTCCATAAAGGCGTTGCTGGATATGGAATTACAATGGTTGCCTGCATTGTTTCATAATATCCTTTTTTAAAAGCATACTTTGCAATTTCTATTGTACGTTTGGCATCTTTATATGTTTCCCATGGATACCCAAGCATGATTGTGATGTGTGGATCAAGACCAGCCTTTCGAGCCATCATGGGTCCTACAATTGCATCTGCTTCTTTTGTTCCTTTATCAAGTCGATCAAGCGTCTTTTGATTCCCCGATTCCATTCCGTATAGAATAAATCGGAAACCGGCTTTTCCCATTAAGTCATAATATTCCTGGTTTAGCGCGTTAAATCGCATATTGCATCCGTAACGGACCTTTTTGTTATAGCCGCTCTTTATGAGAAGTTCGCAAAATTTTTTCAATTTAGGACCAATGAACAATGTACCAGCGTCATCAAAAATTTCTTTTACACCGTATTTATCAACTACATGTTTTACTTCTGCAAACAGACGTTCAGGAGAAAAGCTTCGATAGGAACCAATAGGATTTAAGGTATGGTCCCAAACACAGAATGTGCACCGATTCCACCAGCAGTCACGTCCTGAATACATGTATGTTGCAGGTGTATATTTATAATTTCCATTTTCATAGGCGTACAATTCCCATTTCGTGAGTGTACGATCTACAAAAGGTAGATCGTCAAGCGTGTGTCGAATATTTGCTCCTTCTAACGTACATGCTACTCCCCCATTTTTTAGGTGAGTTTTAATTTTAGCGCGCGCTTTTATATCTTTGTCTCCTTGTCGCCAGTACACACCTGGCTCCAATTTTTCTCCGAGGTAGATGTGTTTCAGTAAATTTACTACAACAAAGTCGTAGTCTCCTCCGGTTATTAAGTAATCAACATTGCTATTTTCCATGGTTTCAATGGGGAACGCAGTAATGTGATCGCCGACCCAAATGAGTTTTAAATACGGGAGCTTCTTTTTTATGTCGTTAATTTGTTTCCAATGTGTTTTCACAATGGGTGATTTAGTTTCTACAAGTAAGTAGTCTGCACCGGTGGCTGTCAGTTCATCAATCCAGGCGTCATATTTTTTTCGTTCTGAAATGCCGTCCATCCAATAAACCTTAAATCCGTGTTTTTTTAAATTTGAAGCAGCATATGCGGGAACCATCGGATAAATGTATGTAGGAGCATTGAAATATTGAAACTGGCGATTTTGTGAAAGAAGCGGTGTTCCCTTTTTTGACTCAATTGGTGGATATCCAACAACTACAACAATATCCTTAAGTTTTTTAATCGCATCCCCCCGTGTGTTAGTTGTTTTGGTGAGTTTGGATTGTATTGTAGCTTTAGAAGGCATATGTATAAGTATGTCATGGGCTCGGACCGATGTCAAGACCAATTACTTTGGGTAAATTTTTTTTCCTTTTTGCAAAACTTCAATTGCCAGTACCGGACACGACTGTGCCGCTGCAATTATTTTTTCCATTTTATCCCATTCACCATCTTTAATAATTGCGATGTTTTCTTCGTCAAGGTCAAATGTGTTTGGTGCATATACAACACATGTTGCTGCAGAAATGCATGTTGGGCGTTTAATTCGGATCTCTACATCGCCTTTTTTTATGATTTGTACATCAGTTGCCATATATTTTATCTTTTTTTGTAGTTCCGACATACAGGCCAATTAGAAATTGTATGCCGTACACTACATGTGTTAAAAATAAGACTATAGCTGATAGGATGGATATTTTCAAGCTCTTTGTGTTTTTGAAAGCATTTCCAAAGATAAAAATTAATAAAGCGAGGTAAATGAGCGCGGGAAATACGCCAACATAAAACCATAACGATGCATGTTTTGCTTGAAGCAGTAGCGCAATGCTGGCAATAGTCATGATTGTCACATATGCTAAAAACAATGATGGGATCATGTATGTTATTCTGCGAGAGTTTTTATCGCCATGAGCAAAGAAGGCACCTCGGTGAAATCCATAGTTTCCGTGTTGTCGTAAATACCCTATCAAATCACCTCGTCGATGGTGGTAAATGGTCACAGAAGGATCGTAATATATTTTTTCTCCTAATTTATAGACAACATCTTCACATAATTTACTATCTTCTCCAGGCCAAAATTCATTATTAAATCCACCGAGAGAATTAAATATGTCTTTTTTTATTATGAAATTCATAGATGGATAATCATCTACATACCGGGCGGGTTGTTTAACAAAGCGATACGCAAATCCTCCACTTCCCACTTTAGTTTTAAGCACTTCATCAAAAACTCTTTCCCATAATGGAGCATTTCTTGGAATAATGCCAGGTCCGCACACAACAGCAACGTGTTTTTTATTAAAAATATGAACTGCTTTTTTCAGCCAGTCTCCTTGTGGATACGCGTCATCATCAATAAATGCTAAAATATCTCCCCGTGCGTTTTTGGCTCCTATATCACGTTTTAAAGCAGGTCTAGTTATTTTTTTAGTAGGAATTATTTTTAAGAATGAATATTGTTTTAATAATTGAGTATCAAGTTTTGAAGATTCATTTGGTAATACGAGCACTTCAAAATCTTTAAATGTTTGAAGTTGGAACGCGGGCAAGCTTTCATGAATAAATGTATCAGATAGGTGAAGGAGCGGAATAATTACCGAAACCACAGGTTTTTTCATACGACAGTCCTTTTCCTTTTAGGAGAGTAATAACGTAAAATATGGGCTCGGTAAAACAAAGCTAATGTGTCTACAAAAATACCGATTATAGAATGAACAGTTGCTGCGGAAGTTAGTGGGCTAATTGAATAATCCAATTTTATTGGGGCTTCATAAATCCTTGTAAATCCCATACCTCGGGCCGCTATAAGCATTTCCAAATCCCCTGCAAATTTTTTTTCAAGGAGTCGTGGAAGAATTTTTTCTAGAACTGGTTTCCTAAATATTTTAATTCCGGCCTGTGTGTCTTGAACTTTTACTCCAAATAAACTTTTAACGAGCAAATAGTATCCATAGCTTAATATTCTTCGATTGAGAGGATAATGAACTTGTGATGCGGCATGTCGTTTTGATCCTACGATAATATCGGCGTTATACCATTCCATATGTTCCAATAACATAGATATTCCGTTTGGGTCAATTTCGAGCCCTGAATCAATAAACATCGCATAATCCCCTTTTGCATTTGCAAGACCTAGTCGGAGAGCCCATGCTTTGCCCTGATTTTTTTTGTATGCGATAGTTTTTACTTTCGGGATATGTGCTGCTTTTATTTTTTTATACGACTCGTCTACCAACCCATCAATAACGGCAATTATTTCATGATCGTATCGAATTGCTTCAAGTACCCGAGAGATTTCTTTTAGATTTGCTACGATTGTTTTTTCTTGGCGATAAACAGGAACTATGAGGCTGAGAAAGTGAGTATTTTTTTTAGCATCCATGCGAGTATTTTATACCTAATTTGGAAAAAAATCTACGTGTATGTTGTTGAAAAGCTCTGGAGTACATTTTATATGTAGATGCAATGGGAAACCGATTGATTTGCACATGTCGTACTATGTGCTTTACATTGTAAATAAATGGTGATACAGTAAAGTATGGTTTCACGGAAAATAGCTATTTTTACACTTACACTCGCTCTTGTTTTACTTTCCTTTGTTTCTGTGACAGGTGTTCATGCTGCTAAAAAAACTCCCAAAAAAACCTCTGTTATTGCAAGCGCTTCCGTTGCACGCAATAGACAATTTGTAACACTGTACATGGCTAATCTGCAAAAAACAAAGAGTGTTCAGTATGAATTAAGTTATACAACTAATGGAAAACCTGAGGGAGCAGGAGGAACGATTGCTTCAAAAGGTAAATATAGTTTGAGTAGAAAATTGCTTTTCGGAACGTGTTCGAATAAAGTTTGTCGGTATCATACGAAAATTAAGAATGCGGTCCTTACAGTAATATTTACTTTTCAAGATGGAACAACTCTTACAAAAACGTTCAAGCTTCGCGTTTGATTGAATGTGAATAGATAAGAATATACGTAAAAGTTAAAGCTGCAGCAAAATATACGTTAAGAGCAAATATTGATTCTATTGAGTTTCGATAGAAAAACAATAGTCCTATGTACGCAGGAATAGCAATTGGTAACAAAAGTGAGTACCTACTCATCTTTGCCAAGAAATAATTGTTGATAAAAAAAATTGTTGCATATAATGATCCAAATAAACTTGCTGTCCCTAAGTACGGAACTACTGGTAAGAATCGATTTCCAAATAAAAGCGGAATAATTATATGTCCTGCATACGAATATGCTACGTAGCTTGATAGTGCCACAATGAGCATTAAAACTATAAAACCCATCATGGTTTTTTGCTGATTTTTTTCTTCCTGACGGTTGGAAAAAAATACAAATGATACTGATATTAGTGGAGTAAGAATATAGAGAATGATTTTTGCAAACAGTGACCACGACGCATACAAGCCGGCATCTGCATACGAGAAAAATTTCTTTACAAAAATAATATCAATATTATTAAAAGCAGTAATCGCAAGTAGCGAGAATAACGTGATTAGAAATTCGTGCGAAAATAAGATGGTGCGAACTTTTTTTTCAAATAAGCTATTTTTTATTGTTGAAAGATGAAGCTTTTTGATGAAGTAGTAACGAGAAAGCAAAAAAGTAATTAGTAGCGAAAGAAGTAAAAATACGTAAATCCCCAAAAGTTTAATAGTAAAAAAAGGAACAGTAAATATACCTAAGAATTTTACTATGACCCCTATGACACTGATTACAGAGAAAGTGACAAATAATTTTACACTTTGTAAGAGTGCAGAATATAACAGTGAAATAAGCGTTAATAAAATGAAAGGGATAATAAAAGCAGCAGTTGTTAGTGATAGATTAGTAAGTCGCGGTATAAGTGGAATTGTTATGAATGAAATTACAATTAACGGAAATGCCCGTTTTGCTTGATGTATGAAAAATTGTTCGATTTGAATTGCTTTGCTAAATTTGTCTTCTTGTGCAGCGCCTATTTTTTGAATGACCAACATGCTCAAAACTACCATAGGAACTGAAGCAATGCTGGTATATGAAAACAATGCTGCAATTTCTCCAAGTCCCGATGGTCCGAGCGAATGTGCTACGGCACTCTGAAAAAGGTAATTGATTACATTCACGACCATTGATGCTCCGGTAACTACAATACCACCTTGAATAAATTCGTTTCCAAGTAATTTAGAAATCTTCTTACGCATAGATCTATTATATAGACTTGTCAGCATATATAATGAGAATATGAAGCGACTGATTATTGCTATTGTAATAGGTACTGCACTATACTCACGATTGGTCGGAGTTTCGTGGGGACTCCCCTATCCGATGCATCCAGATGAGCGAAACATGGCAGTTGCTGTACAATCACTTAAATTATCAGAAAATCTAAACCCCCACTTTTTTGCGTACGGTCAATTACCCCTTTATATTGCATATGTTTTTATTCAAATCTCAAATGTAGTGCTTTTCGGGAAATTTGCTAATACAATTTCATTTGAATCTGCAACGATTGCACTGCGATATATTTCGGTACTTTCTTCCTGGGCAAGTCTTTGGATAATTTATCGCATTTTACGAGACTTTTTTTCAGATTATATAGATCGGAAATTTTTACCTTTCATACTAATACCATTTATATTTTCGCCTTATGCAATACAGTTTGCACATTTTGGTACTACAGAATCATTACTTACTAGCATGTATTTGGGAATTTTATATGTGTCATTGCGTATTGGCATTACGAAGGTAATTACAACTCGATCGGTGTTGTTACTTGGCATCATTGGCGGACTTTCAATTGGGACTAAAATTTCATCTGCTACATTTTTGGGACTGCCGATTGTGGTTATAGTTTGGGTATTGCTTAAAACGCGAAAAAAAATGAGTGATTTTATGATGTATTTTGCTAAAACGCTAATGATTCTTTCGATTACTAGCATGCTATTTTCGCTAATTGCTTCACCTCACATGCTGCTTTCGCCAGTTGATTTTTTGTCGAGCATAACATATGAATCGAAAATTGCATCGGGTGCAATTCAGGTATTTTATACACGACAATTTTTGTATTCAATTCCTATTGTTTATCAGCTTGTATATATATTTCCTGTAGCATTAGGAATGGGAGTTTATCTACTTTTTTTTGGAGGTTTTTTCTTGCTATCGTGGAAAGATAGTAGATTTTTAATTCTTCGCTCAGGATTCTTGCTATATTTTATTCCTTCATCGTTATTGTTTGTAAAATGGACAAGGTTTGAGGCTCCAGTACTGCCTATTGCGGCAATTGTTGGAATTTTATTTTTATGTAAAATACTTTTCAAAATTCATAAATCAAAAGTCAGATTTGCACTTTTGGTAATTGCATTGTTACTAATTTCTATCCACGGCTTTGCATATTTATCTGTGTACAGAAATGTTGATGTTCGATTTCAAGCGTCTGAGTGGATGTTTAAAAATATTCCAGAACAAGCTCGTGTTTTTTCAGAAGCCGGAAATGTAATTAATATTCCCGTACCCGTAGGTGCGTTTATTCAAAATTCTCCAAATCTTTCTGTTGTGAATTTTGATTTTTACCAAGTTGATTATGATAATTTGCTACAAAAAGATCTTACACGTGCAATGCAGGAATCTAATTATATTGTTGTTCCTTCTCGTCGAATAATGGGATCCGTAACATGCTCCCTCCCAAATACAAGGAACAGCATTGGTTATGCATCAAAGCGTTGTTCTGAGCTAATGCGTTTGTTCCCCGTTACGAACGAATATTATGATAAACTACTATCGGGTGAACTGGGATACTCTGAAATTAAACGATTTACTGCATATCCAAAAATTGAGGTATTTGGAAAAACACTCATCGAGTTTCCTGATGAACAGTACGACGAAACATGGAGTGTTTTTGACCACCCGGTAATACGTATATATAAACGCACATGAATATTCGAAACTTTGCAATTATTGCCCATATAGATCACGGAAAATCTACACTTGCTGATAGGCTGTTAGAGCTTACTGGCACAGTAGATAAAGACCGACACGAGGCTCAAATGCTTGACGCAAATCCTATATCTCGTGAACGTGGTATTACGATTAAACTAGCTCCGGTAAAAATGGAGTTTCAGAATGCAGTTCTTAATTTGATCGATACTCCGGGTCACGTAGATTTTTCGTATGAAGTTGAACGAACACTAGCCTGTGTTGAAGGTGCAATTTTACTGGTTGATGCCACTCAGGGAATTCAGGCGCAAACAATTGCACATACATATAAGGCTCTCGAACAAAATATTGTCCTTATACCTGCTGTTAATAAAATCGACATGCCTGCTGCTCGTGTTGCCGAAACAAAGGCGGAAATTTCTCAATTCCTTGGTGTTAACGAAAATGAAATATTTGAAATTTCTGCAAAAACAGGTCAAGGAGTCAGTGAATTATTGCAGGCTGTTATTAGCAAAGTCCCCCCTGCTCCCCTTGCAGAATCAGAGAGTGTTAAAGCGCTTATTTTCGATTCTTACTACGATCAATATCGAGGAGTTATTGCATTTGTTCGTATTGTAGATGGAATTCTTAAGAAAGGAATGAAAGTACACTTGCATGCAACCAATCTAACGTTTGAAGGAACGGAAGTAGGAATTTTTAAGCCTGCATTAGTTCCGACTGAAACGTTGGGAGCTGGTGAGATTGGATATATTGTTACCAATCTTAAAGATATTCACCAAGTGCAGGTTGGCGATACAATAACGCTTGCGAGTTCTCCTTCAGCGGCTCTGCCGGGGTATCGTAAAGTTCAACCGATGGTATTTTCATCGATGTTCCCAACGGATCCTGATGAGTACGTAAGTTTAATAGATGCAATGGAAAAGTTAACGCTCAATGACTCTGCGCTTACATTCGAACCTATTTATAGTAAGGCGCTTGGATCTGGTTTGAGAGTGGGATTTTTAGGGCTGTTGCATGCCGATGTAGTGCGTCAACGTCTTGAACGAGAATTTAATGCTAATATTGTACTTACTTCTCCTACCGTTGATTATCATGAATCGATTGAGCATGGAAAAAAAGTATTTGATGAGCCAATTGCATCGGTTGATATTGTTACCCCACAGGAATATGTGGGAGCAGTTATGCGACTTGCTGAAGAAGCTCGAGCAACATTCTTGCATATGGATAACAAGTCGCATGTGTACTTGTCGTATGAAATTCCGATGGCGGAACTTATGGGAAGTTTTTTTGATCGACTTAAGACAATTACTTCAGGATACGCATCGCTCCAATGGGAATTTAAAGAATATCGTCGAGTAGATGCAGATAAATTAGTTATTATGTTAAATCTGGAACCAGTCGATGAATTTTCTGAATACATTGTTGCAGAAAAGGCATATGAACGTGGTTCTGTACTTACATCAAAACTGAAAGAGCTTATTCCTCGCCAACAATATGAGGTAAAAATTCAAGCACAATATAAAGGAAAAATCATCGCGTCAAATCGAATTGCGCCGTTTAGAAAAGACGTTACTTCGGGGCTTTATGGAGGAGACAGAAGTCGAAAAGATAAATTGTTAAAAAAACAAAAAGCTGGAAAAAAATTAATGAAAAACATTGGCTCAGTAGAGATTCCCAAAGAAGTTTTTATGGAGTTATTTAAGAACTAATTTGTATAGTGAATACCTTGTAGCTTTACTAAGTTGAAATTGTTTGGAATATCGGGACTCATGCGCATTGCAACATTGTCAAGTTTTATTCCATCTGTCGAACGTGACCCGTATGTAATAAATGAAGAGGGTTGCTCGACCGCATTACCTAGTGGAACTATACCACCAGTATGGTGAAAATCACCTTGTTTATAAAGTGTAAGCCAGTCTCCTACAGCATCATGATTGCTATTTGAAACCTGTAATTGTTCCACCTCTCCTATACTAAACGGCGTTAGGCAACCTGCAGAATGACTATCACGTACTGTTATTTTCCCCGATGGTGTTATATTATCTGTTTCAGATAGTGTGAATGCAAATGCAAATGCACTATCATACGCGTGGCATTGGATGAGAGAGGCATTTTGTACTCCTTGCAAATCATACGCTTGACGGGCTGTTTTGATTTGCCAATTGTTCAATTCAACATGTAAAGCGCTCGATATATATGTTCCATCTGAAGTAAAGTATTCCCCCCTACAATTTCGTGACGAAACAGTATCGCACCAGGTTGACGTAAAAAGGACATCTAGTTTACTTCCTTGTGAATCGTGAAATTGGGCATCGTGAATATTTTGCATAACTACACCACCAGATTCTGAATTATAAAACCTGCTATTTACAACTTCTGCTTTACCGTTTCTTTTGCCAGCTTGATCCATTGCTGGGGAGTATTTATCTCCATCACCTTTCCCGACTATAAGAACGAGTGAATCCCAAGGGCTTTTGGCAGCAGTATGATCACGTCGCTGTTGAGCTCTAGGGGATGAACCATCAAATTCTACACCCTCAATTCCTAAATGTCCTTCCATATCACGAAAATATAAAATACTACTTTTTGCAAACGATCCCCATTCTTTTGAAATTTCAGAAAGCGCAGGAGTAAGTTTTAAACGACTTCCTTTTTCATGACCTTTTAGTTTAATCCTTGCTCCGTCTGGGACAGTGCAGATGATGGTGTTGTCGATAAGAATCTCACCTTCGGGAAGTTCAATGAGAGTTTCTTGACCTGTTTCCAAAGACTGTTGAATTGCTCGATCAATGGTTGTCTGAACTCTTTCAGTTGTCCAATCGATTGCGGGTTGTAATTCGGTTGCTGGAGTTATTCCCGCAAAAGTGGAACTTCAAGAGGTGGGCTAGTTTGGGGTTCGGCATCCATAGAATCGGAGTATCTTTCAAGAAGTACAGCACTACCTGCACCTAGTCCAGTAGCAACAGCAAGGCTTCTGATGAATTTTCTTCTGTCTATTGTATGTGGAGAAGGTCGACTTTCTTTATCAGTAGAATCAGTCATGTTATTTAAGAACTAAACTTTGCTTTTTGTATTTTTGCAGATTCAACTAGGTTACTCATTAAATATGCAATCTCAAGGGGACCAATACCTCCGGGGGTAGGAGTATAAAAGCTTGCAATATCCTTTATCTCATCTGTTTCATAATCACCTTTTGATTTGCCACCTTCACGTCTAAATCCTACATTGAGTAAGATTACACCTGGTTTTATCATGGCAGGTGTCACGACCTTTTTTCCTGTAGCGGTAATTATAATGTCAGCATCTGCATAAAATTCACTCTCTGGTGATGTTTTGCTGTGCGTATTGATGTAGTTTATTCGGAGGGCACTCAGGATTTTTCCAATTGGTTTACCGCCGGTTTCGCCTCTACCCATAAGTACGATTTTTTTGCGACGCAAGACACTTTTAAAGAATGTCATATCTTTTTTTATATCGACAATGAGATTGCTTGTATTTTCTTTACTAGCTGGATCAAATATATATTTAATAATTGTTAATACTCCCAGACCAAGTGGAGGAAGAAATGGTGATTTGGCCTTATGACCTTCTATTTCTTTAACGATGGGGACATAGTTAAAAACTGTCTCGGTTGATAATTGTGAAGGAAGAGGTCGTTGAATGATTAGTCCGCTTGTTTGTGGACTATCTGCTTTTGTTCTGAGTACGTTTGCAAATTCTTCAAAACGTGGAGTTTTTCTAAAATACACCACTTCGAATTCCGCTCCAATGAATGTGGCTGCTTCTCTCTTTAATTTTATGTAAATCTGATCGCTTTCTGATGGGTTAATAGAAAAGACTACTAGTTTTGGTGTTAATGCATGTGTTTTGACTTCATCACGCAAATATTCAAGAATTTTATTCGCTATCTCTTTTCCGTTAATTTCCATAAAAACAAATGATCAAAGCCTATACAAACGTAGCTCCTGCAATTTTTGCATCCGATTTACTAAATCGCATTAAAATTACACCCTTTGCAGCTCGTGATAGCTTTGGAATATTGCTAAGTGGTATTTTTACAACCTGACCTTTTTGTGTGGTAATAATAAGTGTTTCATGGGTTGCTCCAACAACTCCTGAAAAGGCAATTTCTCCTGTTCGGGCATCGAGACTCGCGATCTTTACCCCTTTTCCACCTCGTTTTTGCACAGGGAATAATTTAAGCGGGGTACGTTTTCCAATGCCATTTTCAGATAATACGAGCAAGTCTAGTTGGCTATCTTTTTCAAAAATATCCATTGAAGTTATGAGGTCGCCTGTATCGAGCCGCATACCAATAACTCCTTGACTTGATCGTCCTGTTGGACGAATATCTTTCTCATCGCATGCAAGTGATTGACCCTTCTTGGTAGCAAAAATGATTCGTTTGTTATTGTCGGTAAGCATGGCCCATAACAGCTGATCATTTTTATCAAGTTTGATTGCAATAATACCGTTTGCTCGAATATTGGCAAAATCAGCAAGCGGAGTTTTTTTAACAGTTCCCATTCGAGTACACATTAAAATAAATTGCTTTTCTTTAGCTTTTGCTTGATCTTGACTGTATGTTAGTACCGAAGTAACTTTTTCTTTTGGACCGATATTGATCAAATTAATCAACGCCTTTCCTTTTGATGTTCGTGAGCCAGCAGGAATTTCCCATACGCGCGTTTGGTACACTTTTCCAGCATTTGTAAAGAACAATATTGAGTCGTGTGTTTTTGCAGCCGTTATAAAGTACACATCGTCTTCTTCGTTTGTGTCCATTCCCGCAACTCCCTTTCCACCTCGATTTTGAACCTTAAATGTATCGCGTGGAACTGATTTTGCATACCCTTGTTTAGTCAACGTGATAAGTACTTCTTTATTTTCAATAAGTTCTTCTTCAGAAAATTTTCCTGGTTGGTTCTTGAAGATTTTGGTTCTACGTGCATCGCCATATTTTTCTTTTAAGTACAGTAATTCTTCTTTAATAATGGCAAGGATCTTGAATATATCTTTGAGTAAATCTTCCAAGTACGCAATACGTTCTTTAAGAGCCTTCAGTTCGTCTTCGATTTTTGCTCGTTCAAGACCAGTGAGTCGTTTGAGCTGCATGTCTAAAATAGCCTGAGATTGTAGATCGGACAAACCAAGTTTAGACATTAATTTTTCTTTAGCCTCTGGTTCGTTTGCAGATTTTCTAATGATTGCAATAACTTCATCAATATGATCGAGTGCTATAAGCAGTCCCTCAAGAATATGTGCTCGGCTTTTTGCTTGAGCAAGTTCAAATTCAGAGCGTTTAATAATAACTGTGCATCGATGTTTTAAATAATTTTCTAAAATTGCTTTTAGAGAAAGTGTTTGAGGCATTCCATCGACCAGTACAACCATATTGACTGGATACGAAGTTTGCAAATCGGTATGCTTGTAAAGGTTATTGAGAATTTTCTTGTATGAAGCGTCTCGTTTCAGCTCGATAACCACTCGGATTCCATCTCGGTCTGATTCATCACGTAAATCAGAGATTCCAATAATTTTCTTGTCTCGAACTAAATCTGCAATTTTTGCAACTAGATTTGCTTTATTGACCTGATATGGAAGTTCATTTACGATAATTGCGGTTTTACCTTTTCCTAAATCTTCACTGTCGACTTCTGCGCGAACCATCATTTTTCCTCGTCCGGTAGCATAGGCTTGTACAATTTCATCTGCTCCATAAATATGTCCAGCAGTTGGGAAATCTGGACCCTTGATATGCTTCATAAGATCCTCGAGAGAAACCTCAAAACTCAATCGATCAATGTGGTCTTTTGCAACTTCTTCTACCGCAGGAGCATTGTCTGGTGCTTGAGCGCGCTTTGTTTTATCAATCATCTCGCATATGCCGTCGACGATTTCTGATAAATTATGTGGGGGAATATTAGTCGCCATACCAACGGCAATACCTTCTGCACCCATAAGAAGCAGGTTTGGAAGCTTTGCAGGTAGAAACTGTGGCTCTTGAAGCTTTGCATCGAAATTGTCCATCCAATCAACGGTTGCTTTGTCGATATCAAAAAGCATTTCCTCGGCAATTTTTGTTAGCTTTACTTCTGTATACCGCATTGCAGCAGGAGGATCACCATCGATTGATCCAAAGTTTCCCTGTCCTTTAATCAGCGGATAACGCATAGAGAATTCTTGAGCCATACGAACGAGCGAGTCATATACTGGTGCGTCTCCGTGTGGATGGTATTTACCTAACACTTCTCCCACTACAGTTGCAGATTTTGAGAAACGAGCACTAGCGGTAAGCCCAATACGGTACATCGCATATAAAATGCGACGATGTACTGGTTTTAAACCATCTCGAACATCGGGAAGTGCACGAGAAACAATAACCGACATGGCGTAGTTCAAATACGCACGCTTCATTTCCGAAGATATTTCGGTTGTAGTGTTGTTTTGGTCCCGTTTTCTCATTTCTTCATCCATATTTTTTTCTTATTGCATGCCTTTTTTTACAACTTCCAATGCTGCAGCTTTATCTAAAAATTCACCTGTCTTTACCCATTTACCTGTTTCCAAATCTTTATAGTGATCAAAGAAATGTTTTATTTGTGCTTTAACATTGTCGTTAAGGTCGTTTACCGAAGTGACACTCTTGTAAAAATAATCGACTTTTGGCATTGGTACGGCAATGATTTTGGTATCTATGCCCGCTTCGTCTTCCATTTCAAGCATTCCAATAACCCGCGCCTTGATTGCGCATCCAACAGGTACTGGCTGATTTGATAAAAGAAGGACGTCTACTGCGTCGCCATCTTCAGCGTGCGTTCCAGGAATAAATCCGTAACTAACTGGATATGCCATAGAAACTGGTAAGAAACGATCTACAAACATTACTCCTGAATCTTTATCGATCTCAAATTTAGTAGTGCCTCCTTGTGGAATTTCCACAACGACTGTAATTTCTTCTGGAGCATTATCTCCTGGGGTTAGTTTTGATAGATCCATATTTTGTTTAATTAACTTTTAATAATTGGGATTCCGATCCGCCTGAGGCGGAAAGTTCGGAATGACGCTTTTAAACATCCAAATCGGCGCTATGTGCGTGTGCCTGGATGAATTTTTTTCGGGGCGGAACTTCATCGCCCATAAGCATTGAAAATACCTGATCAGCTTGTTCGCTATCTTCAAGGGTTACTTGTTTTAAGATGCGCCCTTTTGGATTCATAGTAGTATTGCTTAATTGATCTGGATTCATTTCTCCCAATCCTTTGTAGCGCTGAATAATAATGTTTGGTTTATCGCCAAATTTTTTGAAAATGACATCGCGTTCTTCGGTAGTATACGCGTAATACGCTTCCTTACCTGATTGAACTTTAAATAAAGGAGGTTGAGCAATATATAAGTGTCCGTGTTCAACAATTGATTTCATGTGTCGGTAGAAGAACGTTAGGATTAATGTGCGAATGTGTTCGCCGTCAACATCTGCGTCGGTCATAATAATGATTTTGTGGTATCGTAGCTTTGCATAATCCACGGTTTCACCGATTCCCATACCCAGCGCAATGACTAGATCTTTAAGTTCCTTAAAATTCAATACTCGATCCAAATACGCTTTTTCGGTATTTAAAATTTTTCCGCGTAGTGGTAAGATTGCTTGAAATTTTCTGTCTCTTCCCTGTTTTGCAGATCCGCCTGCACTATCTCCTTCAACGATAAACAGCTCACTTTTTGCGGGGTCTTTTTCTTGGCAGTCAGCAAGTTTTCCGGGTAACGCAGAACCTTCCAGAGCTCCTTTTCGCAAGACTGCTTCTTTAGCAGCTTTTGCGGCTAACCGTGCTTTTTGCGCAAGCAGTATTTTACCAACGATTTCGCGGGCGACTTTTGGATTTTCTTCAAAATACTGATCGAGGTATTTATTTACTTCTGTTTGTACAATTCCCTGCACTTCTGCATTACCGAGTTTTGTTTTAGTTTGGCCTTCAAATTGTAAATCAGCCGATGGCATTTTCATGTATACAACCGCAGTCAATCCTTCGCGTACGTCTTCTCCGGAAAGTCCTTCTGGAGTATCTTTGATTGCTCCCTCTTTTTTTGCATAAGCATTAATAGCTCGAGTTAATGCCATTTTGAAACCGGTTAAATGTGTTCCACCTTCTTTTGTGTTAATGACATTTACAAATGAAACGACATTTTCTGCTATGGTGTCGTTGTATTGGATTGCAATCTCCAATTCCACATCGTCAACTCCCTTTTTGAAATAAATAGGATCGTGAAGTACTTTTTTGTTTTTATTTATATCGGCAATAAGTGAAATAATTCCCCCATCAAAATAGTATCCGTAGGTAATATCTTCGCGAGGATCTTCGATTTTGAAAAAGACCGAAGAAATAAGATATGCTCGCTCTTTGATGCGTTTGCGGACTTGTTTTGCGGCTAGTTCAATACCTTCTTTAAAAATACTGGCATCAGGTAAAAAAGATATTGCGGTTCCACTTTTGAAAGGGCTATTCAGTTTTGATGTAGTAACCTCTTTTACGGGTCCTTGGGGCTCTCCGCGCTTATATTCTTGCTGATAAATTTTACCCCCACGCTTGATTTCAATAATTAAGTGGTCTGAGAGTGCATTAACAACCGAAGCTCCTACACCGTGTAATCCTCCAGAAACTTTATATGTTTTTCCGTCGAATTTTCCTCCGGCATGTAGTTTGGTTAAAACGATTTCAAGTGCAGATTTTCCGTATCCGGGAACTTCATCAACAGGAATTCCTCGTCCATCGTCGATTACTGTAAGATAATTATCAGCACCAATTTTTACATATACATTTTTGGCAAAACCAGCCAATGCTTCATCGATTGAGTTATCTACAATTTCTGCAAGACAATGATATACACCCTCTAAAGAAGTTGAGCCAATATACATCGCAGGGCGCTTTCGTACGGGTTCTAAGCCTTCCAACACCTTAATCGATTGTCCGGAGTATTCTGTGTCAGGTGCATGTGAATCCATACGAATCATTATACTTGATCTGACAGCCAAAGGTCAAGAGGCTATGCGTAAATTATGCTTCCATGAGGAGTTCTTTGAGAGATTTGTTGTTTCCTGATTTTGCTTGTTTCTTATCGAGCTTTTTAGCAGAAGGAACATAGCCTTTTGCAGCTTCTTGTTTTTTTTGGAATTTTCCGACTTGTCCTAATGTGTCTACGAATCGTTTTTCACCAGTATATAACGGATGGCATTTGTAGCACACTTCGACACGAATGTCTTTCTTTGTTGATCCTGATGTGAAGGTATTCCCGCACGAGCAGGTAACAATGGTGTCGCTAAAATATTGTGGATGAATTGCTGCTTTCATAGGTAATGAGTATTATACCATAATTTCCTTATGATTTTCCAGTGGTGTTTATCCTAATACCTTTTCCCAGCGACCTTGATCAATAATATCTTCCAAATTGTGGAAACTTTTGTTTATTCGATGGTCGGTTAGTCGATTCTGTGGAAAATTGTATGTGCGGATTTTTTCGGCTCGGTCACCTGTTCCTACATCTTTTACAAATGAATGCCGCAGTCCTTGTTGTTTTTCAAGTTCGAGCTGGTAAAGCTTTGACGCGAGAATAGCGAGTGCAATTTGACGATTGGCTTGTTGAAAGCGCTCACGAGAAGCGTTTATGACGATTCCTGTTGGTTTATGGGTAAGTCGAACAGCGGTTGCCACTTTATTTACGTTTTGTCCTCCGTGACCTCCACTTCGAATAAAGTCCCACTGAATATCGTTTTGGTTTATTGTTTGTTCAGCCTGTGTGATCTCGGGAAGTACCAGAATAACTGCTGTTGATGTATGTACTCTTCCCCGTTTTTCAGTAGACGGTATTCGTTGCACGCGGTGTACGCCAGTTTCGTTTTTAAAGGTGTTGAATGCCCCTTCTCCTTTAATACGTGCAATATTTTCTTCTATAAGTGTAACGGAAAAGCCTTTACGCGTGGCGTATTTAACATACGAGGTTAATAGGTCGGCTGCCCACAGTTTAGCTTCATCTCCGCCCACGCCACCATTGGCTTCGATAATTACGATATTAGGATTGATTGTCATACGATCACGATGTTAATTTGGCAATAAGCTGATCAAGCGTTACAGTTTCTTGCGAGCGCAACGGTAGATTTTTAATAGTGACCGTGTTATTTTTCACCTCATCTGGACCAGCTAACACGCAAAATTGAAAGTCTTTTTTATTTGCGTATTTCAGTTGTTTTTCTAGCGAATCTGTTCCCGAATACAGTTCTGTACTTATTCCTGCTTTGCGCAAAGCAGTCGCAATTTTTAACGAGCTGGGAGCGCATTCTTCGTTAAATACTGTTACCAATACATTTTGTGAAGTAAGAGTTTGTGGGAAGATATTAAGGTCAAATGCTGCGTCGACTAACCGATCAAATCCAAGCGCAACGCCCACTGCGGGTATATTTGTGCCTCCGAGTTTTTCTATTAGCGTGTCATACCTACCTCCGGCAGCTACAGAACCCACCGAATATCCTGGTAGAATTACTTCAAAAATCATGCCGGTGTAATAATCGAGCCCTCGAGCGAGCGTTGGGGTAAATACAATATTGGCGGCTGGAATTCCCAAATTCTGAGCGTATTCGATAATCTGAGCAAGTTCAGGATTAATCGACATTGTTTGAATATTTGACAAAGCATTCGAGGCTGATTCTTTTGACAAACCTTTTTGAATTAATTCCTCAACTACTCCGTCTTCACCTATTTTTGTAAGTTTATCAATCGTTTGAATAATTGAAAAGATCGATACGGTGCTTGTGGCATAATTTTCAAGTCCGGAAAAAAGAGTTTTTCTATCGTTTATCAATATTGTTACCGCAGGAAAACCAATTTTTTTTAGACTTTCATACGTGCATGCTAGGATTTCTGCATCGGCAGTAGCACTGCTTGAGCCAAGAATATCAATATCTGTCTGTGTAAATTCACGATATCGCCCCTTTTGAGGCTTATCAGCTCTCCATACCGGTTGAATTTGATACCGTTTATACGGTAGCGGAAGCTCATTTCTATACTGAGAAATGACGCGTGCGGTAGGAACGGTTTGATCGTATCGAAGCGCTACATCACGACCTCCACGATCTTGAAACGTATAAATCAATTTATCTGCTTCGTCTCCGTATTTTCCGGTTAATAGTGCTGCATATTCGAGCGCTGGAGTTTCTAACGGTTCAAAGCCAAAAAGCTCAAAAACTTCTCTAATGCGGCTTATTGTCCATAGACGAGCCCGAGCCTGCGGCCCAAAAAAGTCCCGAAATCCTTTGAGTGTTTGCATACTGTCGTTTGACATATGAAAATTATACCACATTAATAGCGCTATAACCCATAGTAAGTAAGTGTTCTACGCATGTTTACGTTCTATAAGAGCATAAAAAGAGCGCGGCAATAGGCCAAAGGTAACATTTTGAGGCTTATATGCCGTTGACAATTATTTTTCGCTTTTGTATAGTGGTCGCATGTTAACGGTGCAGGACTTTAACGAAATACGGGCAATTATCCAAGAAGAGGTGCATGCAATAATCCAACGGGAATTAACCGCTCTCGATGGAACATTTGCCTCGATTGAAGAACGGTTTAAGTCAATCGATGAACGATTTAAATCAATGGATGAACGATTTGAGTCAATTGACCTACGGTTTAAGTCAATCGATGAACGGTTAGATTCCATAGATCGACGTCTTAACGCGATGGAAAAGGATGTGGAGCAGATTAAAACCGATGTCGTTATAGTAAAACAAGATCTATTAATACTGAATCACCGGTTTAGTGCATTTGAGCATCGAATTACGGGTATTGAGCTGCAGCTCTTCAAAGTTGATCGACGGGTGGCAGGAGTCGAGCGCGATGCGGTTACTATCATTAACATGTTTGGAGAAAAGTTTGATCAAGTAGGTGGACGACTTCTCACGATTGAGCATTCACTTGGGATTCGCGCAGATTAGTTCTGAAACGCTTCGAGGGTAATTATTTTGTCTATCTTCTCGCCATCTCTCTCAATTTTTATCGAAAGCTTATCTCCTACCTTATGTGTAGCAATTTTTTCTCGAATAGTTTTATCATCTGCGTTTTTTATTGTGATTCCATCAAATTCTGTAATAACATCCCCTTCTTGCAGATCAGCTTTTTGTGCAGGAGAATTTTGTACTACCTCAATAATTTGTGCTCCCGGAGTGTTTTGAATCATTCTATAGCGAATTCCAATAAAGGGTCGATTAATGACCCCTGCTCTTTTGTCAAAATTTTTGATTAGCTCCTTTACAACATTTATTGGAATTGCAAATCCAATATTTTGTCCCTCACCGGAAATTGCAGTATTTACACCCACTACTTGTCCAGAGAGATTGATCAGTGCACCGCCAGAATTTCCTGGATTGATGGCGGCGTCAGTTTGAATAACGTTGTCTAATCTTTCTACAAACTGTTCGTACATTGATCCTGCTGTAATTCCTCTACCAAGCCCCGACACAATTCCAGACGTAACGGTGTTGGTGAATTCTCCCAGTGGCGTTCCAATTGCAATAACATGTTGGCCGAGTCGCAACGATGAAGAGTCTGCCATTTGTAGTGGTGTGAGATTTGTTACATCAACCTTTAAAATTGCCAAGTCATTTAGCGGGTCTCGAGAAATTTTTTTTACTTCGAGTGTTCTTTTGTCGTTAGTGAGTACCTTATATGTTGCATTTAAATCTGATACAACATGCTTATTAGTCACAATGAGACCTTCTTTATCTATCACAAAGCCGGATCCTATATTTTGCTCTATTTTTTCCGAATTGCCCGGAATACGGTAAAACGGTGAAAAGGGATCGAAAGGATCAAGGCCATATCGGTCGGGAGTTGTGGTAGTTTTATCTATTCTAATGGTGACTACTGAAGGGAGCGCCTTTGCGATAGCATTGACTGTGGCTGATTCTTCAGAGGTTACGACTATATTGTTGGGTGGGGTGGTAGTTTGTTTTAGGATTGAAGACAGCTCGTCGCGGTTTCGTGCAAACGTAAATATACCTAGTAAAATGATGATTGGTAGCAATACCCGTTTCATAGAAACGTTATTTTACAACTTCATTTAGTGCATTTTCAAGTTGTGAGTCGGTTTCTCGTTCGAGCGTATTCCCTTCAGGAATTTTATTTTCTACTTCAACATCTGGTTTTACACCAACGCCATTGATCCATTTTCCTTTTGGCAAAATCCATTTAGAAATCGTAACATGTAGTCCCGCACCATTTCTGAGGTCGATGGCTTCCTGGACAGAACCTTTTCCAAATGACTTTTTTCCAACAAGAGATGTTTTTCCATGGTCCTTTAATGAGCCGGCAACAATTTCTGCCGCCGAAGCTGAGCCTTCATTAATTAGTGTGACTAGACGAATATTTTGTAATTGACCTGACCTGTCGGTTCGATACTCTTCTTTTGGATGGTTGGTATATTCTTGACTAACCACTAATTTTCCTTCTGGTAGGAATTCATTTGCAATATATACTGCGCTTTGTAAGTATCCCCCGGGATTGTCGCGCATGTCCAAAACCATCCCCTTGACCTGTCTATTTTGCACCTTTTGCGCAATCTCGGAAACGGCTTTATCCCATTGTTCATTCGTATCGTCGCCAAAACGTGAAAGTTTAAGGATTGCGACATTTTTCTCGTACGAGAGTTCAACGGTTGGAACATAAATTTCAGCTCGAGTAACTTTGATTGTTAACGGTTTATCTTGACGTAATAAGCCAAGCGTAACTGTTGTACCACCTTTGCCCCGAATCTTTGATACCGCTTGTACTATTGTCCACTTTTGCGTAGATTTTCCGTCGACTTCCACAATAATATCGCCTGCCTTGATCCCTGCTTTTTGGGCGGGTGAGTCTTTAAGTGGCGCAACCACTACTATTTTCCCTTCTTTAAGTCCGAGTTGTGCACCAATTCCTTCAAATTTGCCTCCGAGCTCATCTTTACTCGATTGATTTTCTTCTGGAGTTAAGAAAAATGTATATGGATCGCCTACCGATGCGACCATGCCTTTGATACTGTCGTAATACAATTTTTTTTGGTCAATCTTTTTTCGATCGACATATTTTTCGGAAAGTTTGTCCCAAGTTTCCCAATATAAGGAAAAATCTACATTCTTTTGAGAAGCGGTATTACTGAAAAATGAAAACGCTGTGTTACTACGAGAAGTTAAATTATACTGTCCGAGTTTGTAGCCTGAACTAAAGAGTAATACTGCTGCGCACAGTGCCAAAATAATGTTCGTGGGTTTGTTGAATTTCATAGTAATGCTGAGCCTCTCTTCCCTATCGACAGCAGATTGCTGCGTTTAGAACGGCAATACTCTTAAGCGTACTAACAATTCAGTATACACGTAAAATGAATTTTTACCAAGGGGTTTAACTTTCCAAGCCTGCTTGATCGGTTTGATATGCAGTATATGGTAAAAGCGCCAAGAAGCGTGCATACTTTACTGCTTTTGCAAGTTTTCGTTGATGTTTTGCACACAATAAACTGCGCTCATGCGTTGTGATTTTTTTTCGAGCTGTTAAAAACTTTTGCAAATTTGCAACGTCTTCAAAGCTTGGGTTTGTTTTGTGTGAACAATAAAAACAATCTTTCATAATTAAAATGGAATATCATCATCTGTTATAACATCAGTATTCTCAGATTTCTGCTTTGCCGGTGCTTCGTCAATATCTACAACTGGAATTTCTGATTCCTTAGCAGCTGCGCTTGTTGGCGCGCTTGCAGTTGCTGGACTTATTGATTCTTCTGCCCCGTCTTTGCGTCGGTCGTCAAATAACACGAAATCGTCCATTATGATTTCGGTAAGATTTTTTTTCAATCCATCTTTTCCTACAAACTCTTTATACGAGATTCGTCCTTCCAGATATACTTTTCTTCCTTTTGTAAGCAATTTAGCAACTAATTCACCCAATTTCTGCCATGCGACAATGCGGTGAAACTGGACATCTTCTTTTGTTTCGCCTTCATTTGTAGTCCAAGTTCGGTTTGTTGCGACTCCAAACGTACACACTGCGGTGCCCGATGGAGTGTATTTTAATTCCGGATCTCGGGTAAGATTTCCAATTAAAATAACTTTATTGACTGATTTACTCGCCATAATTACTGCTTAATAAGTAGGTATCGTAATACATTCTCGTCTAAATCTAATTTTCGCTTTAGTGTTGCAATGGTGCCTGCTTCCAAGGAAACGGTCCACTTAAAATAGTAGCCGACTCCCTCTTTTTTTATAGGATAAGCAAATTTCTTTTTGCCCCATTTCTTCTCGTCGGTTACTTTGCCATTAAAACCAGTGATTGCGCTTTTAATACTATCAACCTGCTCTGCTTTTTCGTCGCGTGTAATAAGTACTAAATCGTACGTGTTTTCTGTGTTTGTCATGGGTATACTTTATCAAATTGTGGGGAAAATTGCAATAGATGGTTACGAAAAAAACTGTCTGGAGAATTCAAGGCCTTTTTTGATAAGGTCAATGTCAAAATTTTCGTCTACTTCGTGCATGCCACTATCTTCATTACCAAGATTAATGAGTATTGTTGGGATTTTAAACGTATCCTGGAGCGTGCATACAATAGGAATTGCTCCCCCGGAATAAGAGAAAATTGGATCTTGTTTGTATACACTTTTTAAGTGTCTGCACGCCTTTTTTACGTATTCATAATCTGTATTTATTTTTACCGGATTGTGTATATGGTCAATAGTGAGCGTATACGACGCATATGCAGGGACATGTTTTTTAATATATGTTTCAAAAAGATGTGCAATTGATCGGGGTTCTTGGCTTTTAACTAATCGAAAATTTAATTTTGCGATTGCTTTTCCTGGTATGCTGTTTCTATAACCATCTTGGGTATAACCTCCAAGTATTCCTGTTGTTTCTATAGCGGGCATAAGGCCAGTTTGTGTGTGAAAATTATGCTCACTTTGAAAATGTTTATGGTGATGTGTAATGGTTTGATTAAGTGGGATTTCTGGTATTGGATCAACATCGGCATAAAATTGTGGAATTGAGATCCTATTTTTATCTCCGTGTATCGAGGAAATCAGTCGCGACAGTATATGTGTTGCATTTGGATGAGCCCCACCATATACACCACTATGCACATCGGTAGAGTCGGTGGTAATGGTAAGTGTTGCATTAAAACCACCTCGCAGTCCAGCTTCTAAAGTAGGTTTATTACCTTTCATTGTACCGTCTGAAATTATCGAAAAATCTGCGGTACGATATTGTGGGTAGTTTGCAAAGAATCGTTCAAAATCAGCCCCTCCTGATTCTTCATCGCCTTCAATGATAAATATAATATTCATACCTAGTTCTTTTCTTTTAATAAGATCAAAAATTGCAACCATGTGTATGAGTATTTGTCCTTTATTATCGACCACTCCCCTACCGTACAATTTTTTTCCATCACTTCGAAGTGTAAACGGATCACTTGTCCAGCCATCAGTGATATCTGCCGGTTGCACATCGTAGTGTCCATAAATAAGGCAGGTTGGAAGCGCTGTATTGATCTGATAGGTGGCAACGACTATTGGATTGCCGTAACCAGTGAGAATTTGGGAAGAAAAATTGTGGTTTGTAAATAAAGTATTAAGCCATTGAGCCGTATCGTTTATTTGTTTTTTGTATGAACTACTAGTTGAAACAGATTTAAAAGAAAGATACTTCTCTAACAAATTATAGTATCTTACATAGCCATATTTAGCGATACTAAAATCAGTCATGTTTTTGAAAAGCATTTATTGGGACTATCCTTATAAGCTCATCTCCCTCCCAACATATATGAGTTTTTGATAATTCCAAAATCATCCCGTCAACGGGGCTTTTAATTATATTCCTGGTTTTTATGTTGCTCGATGAATATATTTGCATTAATGGGTCACCCTTCTTTACGCGCATACGAGGTGACACTAGATAATTAACAAAGCCACTTGTTTCTGCAAAGACAGTGTCGACAGAGGTGAATATTGAGCGTTGATAATCATCTGTCTTGATTATTGCGGCAGTCATAATATTGTCTTCAATGTACGAAACTATTGAGTTAAATACCTCACTTATATGTTCGTCATTGCGCGAATCGTGAGATCCACACTCATACGTCACACATGAAACTCCAAGTTTCATAAGAGCGTGATTAAGAGTACCAGCGTATTTTGAATTTTTTTCGTTATGAAAATCAATGAAATAATTATTAATTAAGCCATACTTTTTGATGAATGTAGCTATTGATTGATCAGTAAAAATTAAATATGGCGCACTTGTGCGTGCTGTATGCAAATCCATTACAAAATCATGCTGTTTAGCAAGTTCGAGAATATGTTGTGACATTTTTTCTGATAGCGTATTTTGATTAACCGATCCATAACTTCTGTTCCAGTCTTTTCCTTTATATAGATCGAATTTTCCGGTAGTGTAATAATATACTCTTTGATTCCAAGCTGCTGGATTAATAACTGGTGCCAAAGTTACCTTTTTTTTAAGGCGTGTTTCGTTTTTAAGAAGCCAATCGCATAGTTTAACAAATACAAAATATGTAACCTCTCCTCCGTGAATTCCACCTTGAATGTATAGTCCTTTTGTTTTTGGCGAACCAAATTCATACGAATTTGCATGTATTTGATTACCTGAAATATCGGTGTAGAGATATACTTTGCTGTCTTTCATGATGTGATTTCAACTTTACCAACCAATGCGTCACTTGCACCATGAATTTTAACATTTGGACGTGTGAAATAACATCCTCCAAGTAAAGCATATTGATGGGTTTCGGGTTGATATCCAGCAAAGATT
>JAYPGZ010000003.1:101935-117362 GCA_038127095.1 Candidatus Roizmanbacteria bacterium
GCAAAGATTCTAAAGATCAAGAATTGAGTTTTGCCGTCAGGACCGGTTATTTCAGCTGGAGGAATATATTCTTGCACGAGCGAGCCTCCTTTTTCTTGGTTATATCGATAAAGTCTCCCAATCTGAGTACGAGTAGATACACCTGGGGTTGATTTGCTTCCTGGCAGATAAATACCTACACCATCTGATTTAGATCCATATACCGGCTTAATGCAGAATGGTCGCGTAAAGTCTATCTGATCTTCTTCATGAATATAGGTGGCTAAACCCATATCTGGCAGATATACTTTGTTTCCGTGATCTCTTACTGGAGTTAGTGATTGAGCTTCAATTTGTGCTAATCGATGCTGACCCATGCTCGCAATATCTTCCTCTCCACCTCGAGCCCACAATAGGTAATCTGCACCTGGTACTTCGTCAGCTTCAAAAAATCGTAAATTTGCATTTTGCGCGAATACTCGAGAATCTAAACTCCTGTCCTTTTTTCCTACTCCTCCTCGAACACTTGGTAATACTTGCACTCCTATTGGTCGTTGAAAATGTTCAGCTAGACCGTCAAAATAACTTCTTATCTGTTCTTGACCACCGAAGTGTTCAGTATATATACCTAGGCCAGCTGGTCTAGCCTCAACTTCATATGGAAAATCAGGTTGTTCAGGTGAAAAATCTATACGAATAATAGGTGATGGAACTCCTCGATTGTCAAACATCCAGTTTTCGTAGCCTGGACGTGGATAATAGGCCTGCACAAACCTGTTTAATATTTCTTGCGAGGGCAAAATGCCTTCTGAAGACGTAACTTTCAAATCCGGACCACGCTGAAATTGCCAATCGCCAAAATCTACATGGTCATGACCGTGAGCTTCAATATGAGCTGGGAGATTTTGTAAACGGGCCTCTTTTAGTAATGTCATATAAAAAAAACCGCCCTTAAGGCGGTTTGGTTTAAATATAAGTTTACAACTTATATAAACCTCCGCCGAGGCGTAAGGTAAAACCAGTTAATAATAATTGATAAATTTTTCTGAACCATAGCTATATTATACATCTACTATTTATTTTTTCAAGGTTATTTTAAAACCTTCTGCAGTATCTTCCACACTATACCCTTTTTCTGCAATCTCACTCTTCAATACATCGCTCGTTTCAAAATCTTTTGCCTTTCGAGCTTCTAGGCGTTTTTGGGCAAGCGCGATAATTTCTTCAGGAATCTCGTCTGCTGAAACATGTGCTAAACCCAGTCCAAAAATTTCATCAAATTCTAGTGCTAAATCATATTTATCGCCTGAAGGAATATTTGATTTTAACATTGACCACATAACAGCTAAAGCCTGTGGAATTTGCAAATCATTTTGAATGGCGCTTAAAAATTGTTGACGATATTCATCAAGTTGGTCTAATTTATCGGTGGAAAGCGAGGTTCTCTCAGTCTGAGTCTTTAGAGCTAAAATCATCTCTTTAAGATTATTAAATGCACTTGTTGCTCCTTTGGCTGCTTCAAACGTAAAATTCATGGGTTGTCGATAATGGGTTTGCAGGTACAAGTAACGCAGCGCCATCGGAGATACTCCTTTCTGGGTCAAATCTTCAACTCGATAAAAATTACCGAGTGATTTGCTCATTTTCTGCCCTTCTACGTTTAAAAATGCACTGTGGAACCACACCTGAACAAACGGTTTTCCGGTTGCTGCTTCGCTTTGGGCAATTTCATTTTCATGATGCACAGGAATATGATCGACTCCCCCACTGTGAATATCAATTGATTCCCCCAAATATTTCATACTCATTGCACTACATTCAATATGCCAGCCCGGGAATCCTGTTCCCCATGGACTATCCCAATGCATTACGTGGTCAGCAAATCGTCCAACCCTAAAAAACCATAATGCAAAATCGGCCGGGTGCTTTTTTGCGGGGTCAGTATGAACTTCTTCGCGAACGCTCTGTTTTTTTTCTTCTAATTTTTGGCCGGAAAGTTTTCCGTAAGGCGGAAATTTTTGGGTGTCAAAATAAATTGCTTCATCGGTTGTATAGGTAAATCCTTTTTCTTGGAGCGTTTTGATGAGCGAAATCATTTCTTGAATATGATCCGTTGCCTTGGGCATAGTTGTGGGAGCAAGAATATTGAGTGTGTTTAGTGAATCTACGAATTGTTTTGTGTAAAACTCCGCTACTTGCCACACATCTTTGCCTGATTTTTTTGCGCCTTTTTCAAGTTTGTCTTCCCCATCATCGGTATCACCGGTTAAATGTCCTACGTCGGTAATGTTCATAACGTGATTAACTTTGTAGCCAAGCATGGTAAGTGAGCGTTTAAGTAAATCGTCGTTGGTGAATTTTCGCAAATGCCCCAAATGAGTAAAATCGTACACAGTAGGTCCACAGCTATAAAATGTAAGGGTGGGAGTATTAACTGGGGTTACGGCTTCGATCTGACGTGTGTATGTATTGTAGAGTTTCATAGGGCAATTGTATCACGATTTTTTAAACTCCTCTCATTCGTTTTCTTACGTTCTCGATCGTCTTGTTCACAAAATACCTTGTTTTATTTATTACCAAATCTTGTGCGGGCAAATATTCTACTTCTTCTCCACCAAATCCACGTTTAAAAATAGATAATCCATAAAATCGGTGATTTTTTTCGTGTTCGTGGGCAATTCCCCAGAAATTATAGCGTTTCATTCCCCGGCGCTTAGCTTCCATTATTGCTTCCCATTGGAGTAAATAGGCTCCCGGATACTCCCTACCTTCCGGCGTACTTACGCCGTAATGATACACCGCTTCGTTTCCATAGAAAATAATGAACGCCTGAGCGAGTAATGTATTTTGATGATACGCACTGTATAAATATGCAAAATTTTGTGAAGCAAATAGTGAAAATTGCTCAAAAAGGTATGGGAATGAAAACGGAACAAATTTTTGTCGTTTGGCAAGCTCGACTTGTAGCTCATAAAAGGAGCGTATAGAGTTAGGATCGGTGGTGTGTTCAACGCGCAAATTACCCGAAAGTGCTTTTTTCAGTTCATAGCGAGTGTTTTTGCGCATTTCCATCATAAGCTCTTCCTCGCTTTTGGATAGGTCAAGTTGGAGCGTTAGCTGCGCGTGTAAATGAATTGGAGCGGCAGTGAATCCCATGCGCTTAAAAATCTCTCTTGATTGTTCTGTATTAAGCAATTGTGGTCGAACGCGTACAAAAACACAGGAATTCTCGCGGGCAATCGCTCGCATTGATGTATGGACTGCCTTAACTAGCTCTGCGTTTTCCCAGTCAATAATAGGGCCACCGGGAACAGTAAGATATCTGGCTCGGCGAGCAGGCTCAACAACCGAAAGCATCACTCCTTTGAGTAAATTGTTCTCGTAAAATCCAGTTCTAACGATTGGATGATTAATGCGTTCATGAAATGCTCCCCATTCCCACGATTGTAAAAAATTCGCCTCGGCGTGAGTTTTTAAAAACGCATCCCATTCCCCCTTTTGAGTTATTTGTTTTGTTTCAACCATTCGTTTATTATCAAACTAATTGCCATTGATTGTGAGCTTGTTACGTGATCATTTGTAGGTAAATTAATAATTGTATCGGCAATTTTCTGAGCGTTAGTAGTGGTTTTATCAATGATTTCTCCTTGTTCTCCAATAATGTCGTATTGAATAGAAGATGCAGGGGCTATTGGTGCATCGTACCAAATGTCGCCTACATATACTCCTTGTCTGGCTAAGTGTGAGATTAATGCTCTACGATTTTGCACAAAAATTGGAAATCGCAAATTTGCGCTTGTTAAAATATGTTTTCCAATGTATTCAGATTGTATTGATGGCTCAATATATTGATGATATATTTGCGCAATATGTTGGCGGTGAGAAATATTGCGCGCACTCTTTTCATAGGCATGAAGAATAAGTTGGGCGCAAAATGGAGAAAGTGCATAATTTATGTCGTCTACAGCAACTGGTTTAGGTAGTATATTGAATAATTTTAGGAAAAAATGTATCACACGACCGATGAAGTATGGATACGTTGTGCGAATGATCATGGTTAGAAGTGGATATAGCCGATCTTTCAATTCAAGTTGAAGACTACGATTGACTGCTGTGCCGGCTGAAAATCGCTGAAATGATTTGTTTCGAATAATCAGTGCCCCGCCCGATACGCCATCAATAATTTTGTCTTGGGAAAACGAAAGCGCAACTAAGTCTCCAACCGTGCCTACTAAATTACCATTATCGTACGTAGTTCCGACACAATGAGCGCCGTCTTCAATGAGAACGCAGTTATATTTTTTGCAGACGTCGTTTACTATAGAAATATTGCAGGGATACGATAACGTATTCTGGACAATGACCGCTTTAATACCGGGGTCTTTTTTAAGAACCGTTTCAAGAGTTTCAGGCTGGAAATGTAGTGTGGCTGGATCTATGTCAAGTACCACTGGTGTATGCCCCGCTTTAACAACAGCGTTAAATACAGCAATACAGGTAAACCCATTAATTACGACTCGTGCGTTAGGCGGAAGATGCGCGGCTTGTAATGCGAGCGTTAGTGCATCACGTCCTTTGTGTGTTACGTGCACTTCCCCATCGTATGTATGGCCTAAAAATCCAATGAGTCTATCACGCAATGCTATGCTATTTTTAGCAAGTAGCGCTTGTTTAATAAATGATGTGGAGTAATTTGATCCAAGTGAATTAAAAACATTCATACGTTATTGCTCGAATGACTGTGTAATAATGGCGGCAACCTTTTCTGGGTGACTAAATTGTGGGCTATGCATTGCTTCACTAATGGTATACATTTTTGAATTCCTGATTTTTGCGTGCATAATTAATCCATCTACAAGTGGAGTTACCGTATCTTGTTCACCCCATAGAATGGTAGTAGGAACTTGTATTGCATTGAGCGCTAGTGTTTTGTCACTTTCAAGCAGATTCTTCATTGTTTGCTTCATAATAGGATTTGCTTGGTCATAGTCAGATTCTCGAGCTGCTTTATACAGAATTTTTCGTGCTATAGCAGACTTGGTGATTTTTTTTCCAATTTTTGCTGCTAATCGAAATGAACCGCGTTTAATTTTCGAATACAGATCATCGTGATACACGCCAGCACTGTCGATTAAGAATAGCTGTTCAATGCGATGTGGAAATGCAAGAGCAAAATGAAGCGCTAAGCGTCCACCATTGGAATGACCAGCAATAATAACCTTTTCATCTTTGGGAAGTTCCATTTCCAGCCAATTTACATAATCATCAATGGTATATGCTCGATCAATGCTCGAGGTAAGTCCGGGAATACGCAGTAACACTACATTTATTTTTTCTTTCTCGAGTTTTGTTTGGAGTGGTTTCCATTTGTTGGTGGAATATGTCCATCCATGTAATATATATACTGTTTTCATAATCCTGCGTTTTTACGACGATCAACCCATACTTTTTCTCGTCGGCATAATTTATCACGATCTTCCTTATTTACCAACAAATGTTCAATGACTCCTTCCATAAGGGTTCCTCCTTTAAACAAGAGCGTTTCCCCGCCTTTTATATTCTCTAGTAGGTAATCGAGAACAAGTTTCTGGGTGGGAAATTTAATAATTTCACTCTTGCCGTCAAGTGTAACCTTAAGTTTGGAGTACAAATATGTCGTTGCCTTGTCGCCCATTAGTATAACCTTTTTAGGTGCGATGGGCGGAATTAATTCCACTATTTTTTCATGTTCCTCTTGTTCGCTGTTGCCTTGTTCAAGCATTCCGCCAATAATAAGCCATTTATTATGAGATGGGTATTGTGCATAGAGTGCCAAAATTGCAGTCATGGATGATAGATTTGCATTATAAGTACTATCGATAATTGTCGTATCTTTAATTCCGTCAAAAAGCGAATTTCGGCTAGGCGGGAGTGAGAGTCGTGAAAAAGAAGGGTCGATTGGAAAGCCCAAAGATGTAACAACATCAATTGTCATACGCAAGCCATAATACAGCTCTTTTGGCAATAAATAATTGAAAGTATATGTGGTGTTGCCAATTTTAAAATCGGTTTTATTTTTAAAGACCGTGTGGGTAAAAGTACTATCGATTTTTATTGGTTTAACTTGTGCAGAAACCTGTTGCATATGCTGCATGATAAGTGGATTGTCTGCATTGATATACACCGTTTCGCGGGTATGTTGAGGTAAAAATGCATATTCATGAGCGATTGCAGCTTCAACAGTGGTGCACCATCCCTGCGCTACGCATATGTCAAAGTTTGCACTGTGTGTGCGTGAGCTCGAAATCCAGAGCGTTATGTGTGGCTTTAATAGTCTTCCTAAGAATTCTCCTTCTCCGGGTCGATCAGCATCAGTTTCTACACAATATATTTTTTGTGAGGGATGGGTGCTATATGCGTAAAATGGTGCTCGGAAAAATAACAATGGCCATTCCCATTTTGAAAGCGTTTTTCTTTCCAACCCCAAAATGTTAAACGGTACTCCATATGCACTATTAGCATGATGTGAATATATGGCATCTTGTCCTAATTGGGCTTCTAATAAATGAAGTACGGTCGTTTTCCCACTTGAACCGGTAATCGTAATAATCTTTGGGTTCCACCGATTAAGCTTAATTCGGGCGAAAAATGCAAAATATGAAGCGATTGGGAAATAAAAAAGTTTTTTGAGCGATGAGAACATATCTTATTGTAACAAGTGTGGCGATAGGACTCAAATCAGCGTTTGAGAGGTTTTGAAAAAAAGATTATTGTTCGCAGGATACTACAATATCTAATTGAGTATCACCATTATCTTTAGCAGAACCATCAAAAACAACATTTAAGCCAGGATATTCCAGTATATTAGGTTTCATGTATGCTTCGCCGCTAGGCAGCACTGCTACTGGACCCCCATCTAGGATATATGCTCCTTCTCTACCTAGCATAATCTCAAGTCCGACCAAATTATATTCTGTGCCATCAGGACCTGAAACTTGCGCAGTATATCTATCGTCAGAAGGACATGCGAGATCGACCGGAATATTTGCTGATTCTCCCTTGCTAAGACATGCTGTTGGAGAAAAAGCGAGTCCTGCAGATGTGGCCGTTCGAAAAAAGATATCTTTTGATCGCATATGCGGGCTATTCTAACAAACTATAGTATTAATGTCAATTGATTGGTCGAGTTGCTAAGACGAACCTTGAACTTTTTATACCACTTCGTGAGTCGATTAACAAATACTGGGATAGAAGCAAGTATGATTACTCTCTTTTTAGCCAAGTTGTCCTGGAAGCTAATAACGAATTCCAGTATAATGGAATATACCGATATTAAGGGCCATATCGAAAGTGCGACACGTGGCGTACTTTTATTAAACCTATGAATACACCTAATAATTTACAAGCTGACGATAACAGCATAACCAAACAAAACAAGCCCAGTGTGCCTGTAAGCAACCCTATTAAGCAAGTCGTAGAGGTAATGAGAAAAGTAGACCTTAATTCACCTGATGCGGCTAAGAATGAAAAAAGTATTGTCGATAGCAAGGGCAAACGTATAAACCTAGATGATGAAGAAGCTAAATTTGACTACTTCAAGGGAGCGTTTATTAAGAAAACTCCCACAAAAAACGAGAGTCAAGGCAAAAAATAATTATAGTTTATTAAGAGGGTCTATCTTGAACTAAACATGAATACCGACAATTCCGACACAATTAAAAAGAATAAAGGTGATAAGCAACGGCCAGCGTTAAAAAAACGGTTTCTTGAATTACTGTCCGACGAAGGGGTTTTAGGTAACGTGTCTACAGCGACAAAAATGTTAGGAATCAACCGTGATACGGTTTACCACTGGCGGGCAAAAGACCAAAAGTTCGCGAAAGAATGGGAAATTCAAATAGGGCTAACGAGTAGCCTCTTGGCCGATGAAGCTGAAAGCGCCCTGCTTAAAGGTATAAGGGCTGGGAACGCTTCACTCATAGTCTTTACATTAAAGAGCCGACGACCTGAGAGGTGGGGCGATAGGTTAAATCAAACAAGAAAACTTGAAGAAGTACCAACTCATACGATGTCGTCAGAGTTTGCTAGTGTGGTAGAAACCTTGTACGGAAATAACTGGCGATCTGCACTATTGGCTAAAACCACGTAATACCTTGTTTTCTGAAATTCTGCTATACTTTTTATAGAGGTACATATGGAAAATCAAACAGGCATTGGCAGTCAAAATACTCAGCAATTAGAACAGAATCCACTCAGTCAACCTGTTATTTCACCAGAGAAACCAAGAATAAATTACCTATTAATCGGTGGGGTAGTGTTGGTTTGCCTTTTTGTATTTGGAGTTGGTGGATTTTATTTGGGGAAGCAGTCAGCTAATTCGCAACAAAATAATAACCTTACACAACAAGTCCCTTCTCCCACCGAAGCTAGTACAACTGTTTCACCAACTACACAAAGCCCGTCTATTACAAATAAAATGACATTAGTTGATGCCCTATCTAAATATTGCACTAACAATAAAATTTTACTAGAAAAATTACCGTTTACTTTAAGTCAAAGCCTTAAAAATATTTATAAAATACAGGATTCGATTAACTGCTTTGTACCAGAGGAAAGCTATGCCAGTATGTCGATAGTAGTTTCTACGCCCGACTTTAGCGGCGACGAGAGAGTTACATATTTTTATCACGAGAACTCGAAATACTTCGGAATGGGTAACGATTTTCAACCATTGTCGAACTACCACCCTGTCACAATCAACGGGCAAAATTTATGGCTTAATGTGAGAGAGCCAGGGCCTTATGGAATAAGCACACTCAGTGTGTGGATTGACATAATTGGTGAGAAAAAAGACCCAATTACTGGAACTATTGTCAGAGTTATAGATAATGAGCGCCTTAAAGATCAAGATTTAATTGACTTGGTAAAAAAATACGGTGTAAAACAAGCAGATTCGAGTGAGCCTGAGTATGTGATAAGCGATCCTAATAAAAAGGCGCAATTTATTCAAGAAATTATTCAGTTAGCTAGTCAACACAGCGCCTTTAAAAAGCCCGCACAGGATGTGGTTTCAGACTTAAATGGTGTTTCTTTTAAATAATCTTTGACTCAATAATTTTCTGTAGATCTTCTAACTTGTATCTTCTATCCTTGCGCTTTCCTATACGAACAGCTCGTAGGCGTCCTTGATTATCCCAACGGCGTAGAGTTTCGGGATTAATCCCCAGCATTTCTGCGGCTTCACGAATCTTTAATAGTTTCTGTTTGTCATTCATAACTTCTACTTAATTATACTATAATACGGTAGTATGCACGACGAAGATAATCATGTCGATATTAAGTCACTACGATACGTTTTATACGCTCGTAAATCTACAGACGACCCAAAACGCCAGGCAAGGTCAATCCCAGACCAGATAGACGAGTGTAACGAATTGGCTAAAAGGCTCGGATTAAATATCGTAGACACCCTTCGAGAAGAAAAATCAGCCAAACGACCAAATATTAGACCAGTTTTTAGTCAACTAATTACAGATATCAAAGATGACAAGTATGATGCAATTTTAGCCTGGAATCCCGACCGTTTGGCACGAAACATGTTAGAAGCTGGTCTATTAATAGACCTAGCAGATAGCAAGATAATAAAAGACTTTAAGTTTGTAACTCACATTTACTCACCCGACGCCAATGGCAAAATGCTTCTCGGTATGGCGTTTGTACTTTCGAAACAATATAGCGACAAACTATCGCAAGACGTAACTCGCGGTGTTCGCAGGAATCTAGGAGAAGGTAAAACCCCAATTTTTAAGCATGGCTATTTGCGTGACGAGCATGGCACATACCAGCCAGACGAAGAAAACGACCGATTTGCCTTAATACAGAGTGCCTGGTATATGCGAGCCGACGGAAAATCCCTTGAAGACATAAATGCGTACCTTAACCAAAAAGGTTACTACCGACTTATTAAAGAATCAGGTGCAAAGCAATACATGACCTATCAGAAGTTAAGTAAAATTTTCAAAGATTCTTTTTATTACGGCGCACTGGTGCAAGCGGGACAAACGGTATATTTGCCAGATGTGTACGACTTTGAAGCCATGATAGACCGAGATATGTACGACAAAGTGCAGAGCCTTACTGTCGATAGGTTTGTACCATATAAAAGCAAGCTACAAACCTTTTACCCTCTAAAACAAATGATTAAGTGCGCCTACTGTCAAGGTAATATGGTCGTAGCGCCTTCTAGCGGCCACTTAGAACGTTATTTATATTATCGGTGTGACAACGACTTATGTGTCAGAAACTCGGCCGAAAATCGAGCCAAAAAGAAAGCAAAAGACCCCACTTATATCAAGGCGTCAGTTCGGTCGCTTGTTATATTCGATTTTATTTATGACCTCTTAAAAGAAGGGCTAAAATTTACTGAAAAAGAATACCAAGAATATAAAGACAGCTTAAAATCGCTAGGAGATAACGAGCGAGAAAAAATACGAGCCGAAATAGAGCATTTAGAGGCACAAAAGCGTAACTATGCCAAAGAAGCTAAAAGGATTGGCTTGGCACTTGGTAAACTTACCGAGAACAAAACTGCGTATCAGATAAACGCCGAAGAACTAGAGAAAGTAAAAAATAATCAAATTGACGTTGAGGCTAGTATCGCTAAATTAAAAGAAAAGCTTACGGACGAAGTCGAAGATGAGTTGACTTTAGAAGAATTCTTGAACCTATCAAAAAATGCCGCTGTCACGGTCAAAGCGGGCGACGCAATCGCCAAAGATATGATTTGTCGATTATTATTCTTGAACCTGATTGTCGAAAATGAAAAAGTGGCTTCATATCGGCTTAAAGAGCCGTTTGCCACCCTACTAAAAAGCAGGTCATTCTCAAATGGTCGGGATGCCGGGAATTGAACCCGGTGCCTCTCCGTCCCGAACGGAGCGTTCTACCGATGAACTACATCCCGTTAAAAATGACTTTTTCCACCGCGGGTTTCAGATTGTGAATTCTTTTTTGCTTGACTTCCCATTACATTACGTTTTGCTTTGCCTTGTGGAGCGCTCACCATGCCATTCCCCTGTTCCTGTGCTTTTTCTTGCTGATCCCTCATTTCCTCTTCTTCCATTTGGCGCAAGCGATCTCGTTCGACTTGCTGTCGAGCTTGTACTGCTTGTGCTGATTCTTCATTTACATGTTTGAAAAGAATATGTTTGAGCTCTTCCATTTTTTGTTCGTCTTGTGCCTCAAAATTTTTTTTGAATTTTGCCAAATGCGCGTCGGTAAGCGCATCGAAATTTCGTGGTTTGGCAGACTGTTCTTTGTGACCGGTAAAGCTATGTAAAAAATCTTTTGCGAGTTGCTTTACCTGTCCCGTAACTGCTTTTTTAGTTTTTTTCTGCATAGAATAGCCAGCCTCTGCAGCTTTCTCAAAAGAATCATCTCCAAAGTGCGTGTTGCTCATAGTTATATTCCCATTTGTGCTCGTCCTTGTTCAGTCATCATTTCTGTGTTCCAAGGAGGATCAAAAACTAAGTTGATGCGAACATCTTTGATTGTTTTAATGCTCATGATTTTTTTCTTAATGTCTGCTTCAAGCATATCAAATAGAGGGCAGCCCATGGTAGTAAGTGTCATTTTTACGGTCACCACCCCTGCGCGCAGTGAAAGATCGTAAATGAGTCCTAGGTCGACGATAGAAATGTACAGCTCCGGATCCATAACATCGTTCAATTTCTTCATTATTTTAGATTTTAGCTTGGGGTCCATGTGTGTAATTATAGCAAAGTTATTTGACCGAGTAATTATTTGAAGCTAGGTTGATACTAGCCTATAGTTATGCTATAATATATACGCTTTTAATTGTCCCCACGCATTAGCTGCGTTACGGACGATGTAATGGTTTTTGGATTAAACTCCAAAACAGATTTTTTGCACCTTAACAACTTGCAGACAAAACACAATACGGACGGCTTTTTGGGTATCATCATGGGGAATTAATCAGTGGTGCTCAACAAGCCGTCTGTATTAAACCTACGCTGACAATCACTGTGATTGTCAATAGTTTCTTCCTGAGGGAAGAGAAGGATTCCTGACATGAACTCGGTCTTTGCGGTTTTGCTCGGAGCCATTGTGCTGACGTTCGGATACTTGTTCATTCGGACCCAGATCGCCAAGAGGTAGTGTGAAAGGTATGTGCGCGAACAGCTTTTAGAAGTCATCGAGACTTTCCCACTTGATGGGAGCGATGAAGATGTTCTAGAAGCGAACGAGCTGCGCACGCAAGTGATGCTTCGGCTTGTTGAAGGACTCATGAAGATCGGAAACATTGGGATCTGGTATCCGGAGGTTCGTGATGCCCTCCAATATCTTTCCACTGAAGCACAGTGGTGGATTTCCGAGGGACGCGGTCTACGTGATCTAGAACCTACGGTACTAGTTCAAACCGTCGTTTTTTAACGACAAAACCGTGGCTCGATCGCCAATTAAAGGTGCTAACATTCGTCATGGATGAGCTCGTTGGAGCGATTGCCACTTGGCAACTTCAAGGAAGCGATCCCAGGACAATAAAAGCAGCAACTGATCTTCGAGTGCGTCTTATCAGGTCACTTGCTGGTGCAATCATCCGACTGGAAGATGGTGATCGGTGGCTTTCGACTTTTAAGTCCATCCTTACCACTTCCCCAACTAGTGCGGAATGGTGGATATCCATCTATTCACGCACATGTACAAAAGAAGGAGGCGACCTTGTCAGACACTTGTTCTATGCCCTGAGCGACGCATAGCCAAAACGAAGACGAACACTAAGTCGTAAAACCATCCGCCTCTCAAACAAAAGGAGCTTGATCATGCCAGAGCCGAGACGTACCATCCAGTTTCGCTTCGAAGGCGTGCTCTATGAAGTCGGGCCTCGGGCAGCATACGATCCCTACATCATTCTCCCAGATGGTAGGGCGTTGAAAGCTGACGGGTGGTACGAGACTAGCCCTCCGCAACCATGCGGTTTTAAGGTCGTCCCTCATCTCTTTGCAGCGTTGTCAGCTGCGGAGATTGCAGAACAACTGCGAGGGGCGCTTGCTCGGCGTTGTGAGGAGTAGTAGGCTTCAAAAGCAACCATCCGGTCGTACCATAGGAGGTCCTCATGAATAGCAAGGAATTCAAGGCTATGGCGTTGCTTCTCGTAACGCCACTGCTCTTCCCTGTGAGTGTTGTGGCGAGCGGCTACGCTCTCGCAGTACTCTGGGGCTGGTTCGTCGTTCCCACCTTCCATTTTCCTGAGCTCTCAGTTCCCGTCGCATACGGCCTGTGGCTCATCATCGGGTACATGACCTATCAAGAGGTCGACCCCAAAGGTCTTGAAGAAAAGTCAGCGGGAGTACTCGTCGTCGAAGCCTTGATCAAGGCAGTCCTGCGTCCCGCCTTCGCGCTGGCTATGGGCTGGGTCGTACATCTGTTCGTGTAATTCAAACAACCGCATAGTCCCATCCACCGCCCAACCGGGCATTAAATCGTCTTAAAGACGATTACGCAGATTTGTCTGCAAGCACAAAGTGCAATTAGAGCACGAGGATGAAATGAGTAGCTTTCGCTACTTTGTGACTTCTGTCACCATTTCTATAAACCTCGTGCTCTTTTTGTATAGTAAACATCTCTTAATGCGTGATTCCCACCATCTTTCCCATGCACCTATTCCCATATGATATACTCTACCTATGGATCAATTTAAACTCCGGTTTATCCCCTTAGGTGGAATTGTAGATGTTACCAAAAACATGTACGTGTATGAGCTCTATAAAAATGGAGAGCTAGAAGATATTCTCATCGTTGATTGTGGAATTGGATTCCCCCGCGAGAAAGATTTGGGTGTGGATTTTATCATTCCCGATATCACGTATTTGAAAGACAAGATTCACAAAATTCGTGCTATTCTTCTTACTCACGGGCATGAGGACCATATTTCGGCATTACGATTTCACTATGAGGCTCTCGGATCTCCTCCAGTATACGCGAGTAAGCTTACCGCACTTTTGGTCGAGGAAAAATTTAAGGAATACGAAAAACGCATTAAAGTAAATCAAATTGCTTTTCGTCAAAACTATTCATTTGGAAACATGACGGCTCGATTTATTCACATGACGCATTCAATTCCCGATCCAACGCATATTTATATAAAAACTCCTGCCGGGAATATGTACCATGGACCCGACTTTAAGCTCGATTTAACACCGCCCTACGGCATGCCGCCAGATTTTTATGAAATTACCAAAGCCGGAGAAGAAGGAGTTGATTGTTTGCTGTCTGACTGCTTGGGAGTTGCACGTGAAGGTTTTACTCTTTCAGAAAGCATTGTAGGTAAAGCATTTGAGGATGAAATTCGAACAACTAAGGGAAAATTTATTATGACAACAGTTTCGAGTAATATTTCACGTATTCGCCAGTGTGCAGAAGCTGCGGTGAAATATAACAGGGCAATTGTATTTATGGGACGTTCTATGAAAGGAAATTCAGATATTGCCCGTGAAATTGGATACTTTCCAATTCCAGAACGGTTCTTAGTTGATGAACGAAAGGCGGCACGAATGCGACCTTCAAACGTTTGTGTAATTGCAGCAGGTTCACAGGGACAATATGACAGCGCACTTTCCAAAATTGCTCATGATAAAAATAAATTCATTAAGATCGCTGCAGGAGATAAGGTTTTTTTCTCGGCAGATCCCATTCCGGGCCAGGAGGAAGAGGTAAATGAGCTTGTTGAAAAATTGTACAGTTGTGGTGCAGAAGTTGTGTATTCTGGAATTGCAGAAGGCTTACATGCTTCTGGACACGGGAATGAAGAAGATCTTAAATTGCTCGCGCGGCTTACTAAGCCTAAACATTTAATTCCAATCGGAGGTACCGTGTTGCATCAGCGTATTTATGGTGATATGGCGAGAAAATTAGGGTTTCGTAACGAAGCAATTCATTTATTAAAAGAAGGAGAGACATACATCTTTGAACGTGGTAGCTCGTATGCTGGTGACTCAGTTGAAACCCGAAATATTTTTGTCGATGCCTATGGTGTGGGCGACGTTGGAAATGTAATTTTGCGCGATCGTAAAACCCTTTCAACCGATGGCATAGCCGTTGCGGTGCTTGTAATGGATTCTCAGTTTAGGATGGTTGGAAAACCTGAATTTATTTCACATGGATTTATCTTTAAAAATGATGAAGCAGCAATTTTTGGTGGTGCTCAAGATGTGGTAGCACGTGCATTGAAGCCAAAAAAAGATCATCCGTTTAACGAGACGATAATCAGGGCTGAAACTGCACGGAATTTGGAACAGTATTTTCAAACGAAAACTGGCAGAAAACCGTTGGTAAGCGTCGAGATTATTATGGTTTAACGTTGTTTAATTATATCTCCTTCAAAATACTCGCCGGGTTATGGTCTCAACTCGGTTTGAGTATACTTACTGATTCCTAGTTTGTCCATGAT
>JAYPGZ010000004.1:0-115174 GCA_038127095.1 Candidatus Roizmanbacteria bacterium
TGGCTTTTTTTGATGAAATCGACACCGGTGTTGACGTAGATGCATTGCGTTCAATTGCAAAATTTATTCAGGGAATGCGAACGCCTCAAAAAACTTTTGTGATTATTACACATTACAATAGAATACTCAAATATCTTAAACCCGACAAAATTTTAGTCCTTAAGAACGGACAATTGGTAAAAGAAGGCACGGCAAAACTTGCTCAAGAGATTGAGAAAAAAGGCTACGACGCTCTTTAATTGTCGCGCAGACTATACACTGTCATCCCGAGAGAGCGGAGCGACCGAAGGATCTAGGTGTGGAAGCGAAACACCGAGATTCCTCATTACATTCGGAATGACACATACGATATGCCAAAAAAAAATAAAGACGACCTCGATTTCGATTACAAATATGGCTTTTCAATGCCCGACACGTCGGTGTTTCAAACGAAGCGAGGAATTTCCCCTGAAGTTGTTTTTCAAATTTCTAAAATAAAAAATGAACCTGATTGGATGACAAAAAAGCGTTTGAAGGCATATGAAGTTTTTCTTGAAAAAAACATGCCGCCGTGGGGTGCTGATCTTTCCAAAATTGATTTTGATGATATCGTTTATTTTATCCGCGCAACCGATAAACAAAAAACTTCCTGGGAAGATTTACCCGCAGAAATTAAAGATACCTATGATCGTATTGGCGTTCCCGAAGCTGAAAAAAAGTTTTTAGCTGGCGTTTCTGCGCAGTATGAGTCGGAGGTAGTATACGAGAGTGTTAATAAGGAGCTTACTAAACAAGGCGTACTTTTCTGCGACATGGATACTGCAGTTGCAAAATATCCTGAAATTGTAAAAGAATATTTTGGAACATTAATCCCCGCCCGTGACAATAAATTTGCCGCATTAAACACTGCAGTATGGTCGGGTGGATCATTTGTATATGTTCCCAAAGGTGTTCATGTTAAACTACCTCTTCAAGCATACTTTAGAATTAATGCAGAACGCTTTGGCCAGTTTGAGCGAACGCTCATCATTGCCGATGAAGGTTCAAGTGTTCATTATATCGAAGGGTGTACTGCTCCCATTTACACAACTGACTCATTGCATTCAGCCGTTGTAGAAATATTTGCCAAAAAAAATGCTCGAGTTCGTTATACTACCGTTCAAAATTGGAGTAATAATGTATATAACTTGGTAACCAAACGAGCATCGGCCGATGAAAATGCAATTATGGAATGGATTGATTGTAATATTGGATCAAAAGTTACCATGAAATATCCATCGGTGTATTTAAAAGGCGAAGGAGCTCGTGGAGAAGTCCTTTCAATCGCCTATGCTGGTAAAGGTCAGCATCAAGATGCGGGGGCCAAAATGTTTCACTTTGCTCCAAACACTTCAAGTCGAATTGTTTCAAAATCTATTTCTAAAAATGGCGGACGCACTTCATATCGAGGTTTAGTTCAAATACAACCGCATGCAACTAATTCATCTGTTTATGTCTCTTGCGACGCTTTGTTAATGGATGAAGAATCCCGATCCGATACGTATCCAACTATGAGAATTATGGAAAATGATGTCCAAGTTCAACACGAAGCAACGGTTGAAAAATTGGGTGAAGAAAAATTGTTTTACTTAACCAGCCGGGGAATTACCAAAAATGACGCAGAAGGAATTTTGGTTAATGGATTTATTGAACCGGTGACTCGTGAAATTCCACTAGAATATTCGATTGAACTAAACAGGTTAATGCAGTTAGAAATGAGCGGAAGCGTTGGATAATATGAAATTCACATACATTACTGAAGGAAAAAAAGGAAAACATTCTGTTACCCAACCAGGGGAGTCGATTTTTTTTATTCATAATTATTCTGGAGCAGTTGAAATTTCTATTAAATCTCCGAATGCGAAAGTTTACATTTACGGCGTGTATATTGGTAAAAAGAACGACAATTTTACTCTTAATACTATTCAACATCACAAAGTTGGCGAGAGTGTTTCGGATTTACTTATTAAGGGGATTTTTTTCGATGAATCTAAATTTCATTATGAAGGATTAATTCGAATCGATAAAAAAGCGCAAAAGTCGAATGCGTACCAAAAGAATCAAAATCTTGTAATGTCAAAAGATGTTTTTGTAGACTCACGACCTTACTTGGAAATTCTAGCAAACGATGTTCGATGTACTCATGGGTCTACCACTGGACAGCTTGATAAAGAGCAATTGTATTTTGCAAAAACACGTGGACTATCGGAAAAAGTTGCGCAAAAAATGCTTTTGGAAGGATTTGTTGGCGACATTTTCAATAAAATGGAAGAAACGGGATTAGATCTTTCTGTCATTCCGAACGAAGTGAGGAATCTCAGCCTGCTCAATTAACATGTTAAACATTCAAACAATTAAAAAAGATTTCCCTATTTTCAATAAGCACCCCAATTTGGTGTATCTGGATTCTGCAGCAACTTCATTAAAACCCCAACTGGTTCTTGATAAGCTGCAAGAGTATTACACCCATTATTCCTCTAACATTCATCGTGGAATCTACGAAATTGCAGAAAAAGCCACGGCAGAATATGAATTGGCTCGGCAAAGAGTTGCCACATTTATTCATGCTTCATCAATAGAAGAGGTTATTTTTACTTCTGGAACAACAGATTCTATTAATCTTCTGTCAACCTCTCTTGGAGAGTTAATCGAGGCTGGTGATGAAATTTGCGTCACCATTGCAGATCATCATTCTAATTTTGTTCCATGGCAACAGCTGGCTCTTAAAAAAGGAGCTACGTTTAAAGCTCTCACTATCGATGAGGTCATACTGAGTGTGACGAAGGATCTAGGTGTTAGGACCAAAATTCTGGCTCTTCCCCTCATTTCAAACACCCTCGGTACCATTTTCCCAATTAAAGAGATCGCTCGAAAAGCCCGTGAAATTAACCCTTCTATATATATAATTGTAGACGCTGCACAAAGTATTCCTCATCGAGCGCTTGATGTTCAAGATATGGGAGCAGATTTTGTTGCCTTTTCAGGACATAAAATGCTTGGGCCTACAGGTATTGGCGTGTTGTGGGGTAAGCGGGAGCTTTTGGAGGGTTTGCCGCCTTATAAATTCGGTGGAGAAATGATCGAATCTGTTTCTGTTGAAAAAACTACTTTTAATTCACTTCCTCACAAGTTTGAAGCAGGTACGCCTCCGATTGCTCAAGCCATTGGACTAGGAGCTGCGGTCGATTATTTGCAACACATGGGCATGGATACAATTGCAGAACATGAGAGAGCTCTTACTTCATTTGCTCGTCAGGAGCTAGAGCGAGAGTTTGGAGAAAAGATTGCCATCTTTGGTCCCGCAGCTGGTGAAGAGCGTGGAGGGTTACTGTCTTTTACTTTTGGAAAATACCATGCACACGACATTGCTCAAATTTTATCAGAAGATCATGTAGCTGTCCGAGCGGGAAATCATTGCACTATGCCACTCCACACTTTGCTTGGAATTGCCGCAACAGTACGAGCGAGTTTTTATATCTATAATGATGAAACAGATGTTGACAAACTTATTAAAGGGTTAAAACGAGTAGAATCGATCTTGTTATCCTGATCCGCCCACTGGCGGAGATGGATCTCAGTAAACGAACATATGTCATCCATTTACCAAGAAATAATTCTCGATCATTACAAATCTCCGCATAATTACGGTGATCTTCCCGACGCATCGTGCGCAATTCACATTGATAACCCTAGCTGTGGTGATAAAATTCACTTAAGCGGCACCATAAAAAACGGCACGCTTACCGATGTTGCATTTACTGGACAAGGCTGTGCAATTTCAATCGCCTCTTCATCTTTGCTCACCGATTACATAAAAGGTAAAAAAGTTTCCGATTTGAAAAAACTTGATCGTTCAATTATTATTGAATTATTAGGAATTGAATTGTCGCCAAATCGATTAAAATGCGCACTATTGCCTCTGGAAGCACTTTCGAAACTGATCAAGGAGTAAGTAAAACACATAATGCTCCATGGCGTTACAACCCACGCGATTGTCCGTATTGTGGTGAACAGTCGCTTGCAGGAATGCCCGGGAGCCGTGAAGCGCACTGTAAAAACTGCGGATATAAAGACCCGTGTTGTAGTGATCACTGAGTCCTTGAACCTTTGATGTAAAACAGGTACAAATAATACATGTCTCATTTTCTGTGGAAAATTGGGGGTCAGGCAGGATTTGGTGTCATGACAACCGGTCTTTCATTTTCTAAAATCGCTACAAAAGTTGGCTACTACATTTTTGATTGTTTTGAATATCCGTCTCTCATTCGAGGTGGGCACAATACATATGACGTTATCCTCTCGTCAGATCCCGTGCATGCGATTCAACATGAAATTAATCTTCTTGTTTGTCTTAACAAAGAAACGTTTGAACTTCACAAACATCGACTTACCAAAGATTCTATTGTTATTTACGATGAAAATAGTTTCACACCCTCCGAGAATAATTGCAAGATGATTCATCTTCCTTTTAAAACAATGCTTTTTGAAAATAAGGCATCTATGGTTATGGAAAATAATATTGCATTGGGATGCTCCCTCGCTATCCTTAACTGGCCGTATCAGGTTCTTGACGAGATGATTGAACAGACCTTTGCCGATAAGGGCGCTTCTGTAGTTGCTCTTAACAAAAAAATATCAAAACTTGCATACGATTTCATTGTAAAAAATCACAGCAGTTTTATAATTCACGATTTTCCTATTCTCAAAAAATCCGAGCCAAAAGTTGTTCTTACTGGAAATGATGCATTTGCGTATGCGGCAATTGCTGCTGACTGTCGATTGTATGCAGCATATCCTATGACGCCTTCATCTACCGTTCTGACCACTCTTGCTGCTAATGCTCAAAAAACAGGTATGGTTGTTCGACACGCGGAAGATGAAATCTCGGTAATTAACACGGCGTTGGGAGCAAGTACTGCAGGAGTTCGTGCGGCATGTGGAAGTTCAGGAGGGGGGTTTGCACTCATGGTTGAATCGGTTTCTTTTGCAGGTATTGCAGAAATCCCACTGGTTATTTTTATGAGTCAGCGTCCGGGACCAGCTACCGGACTGCCCAGTTGGACAGAGCAAGGGGATTTGCTGTTTACCGTTCATGCAGGGCACGGGGAATTTCCAAAAATTGTGCTAGCTCCCGGTGACCCATACGAAATGTACGCATTAACAGTAAAAGCATTTGATTTGGCTGACTATTATCAAACGCCAGTTATTGTGCTGTCAGACAAACATCTTTCAGAAAGTAATATGAGTATTAATCACCTCGACCTTAAGCTCCTTAACAGAGCATATTCGCCTGATTCTGGAAAGCTCATTTGGAAAGCTAATCACTATCAACGCTATGCCGATGTTCCCGATGGAATTTCCCCGCGGCTTGTTCCTGGATACCCCGGTCAATTTTATCAAGTAAATTCGTATGAACATACTGTCGATAGTCATACTACTGAAGATGCTCAAGAGAGAGTTATCCAAGTTAATAAGAGAAACAGAAAAACACAAACATATTTAGCAAAACATTTTGCAATGCCCGAAATTTTTGGTGATATAAATAAATCCGAAATTGTTTTTGTTTCCTGGGGCAGTAATAAAGGGGCCATTCTGGAAGCACAAAAAAAATTAACCCATAAAGGATTCAAGACTGCCTTTATCCATTTTACCCACGTATTTCCGCTGAATGAATCGCGCATAGCCGCACTCTTAACGTTAAAAAAGCGATATATTTTAATTGAGAATAATAGTCAAGGTCAGTTCGGTAAACTTCTCCGCGAGCAAACTGGTGTGAATTTGAAAGTAAAGATTCTTAAGTACAGTGGTCGCCAGATCCACGTAGAAGAGATTGTAAATTATGTTAACGCACCCTCTTTTGCCACTAAAAGATCTAATGTCATTTCGAACGAAGTGAGAAATCTCAGGTAATCAATTTATGAAAACCATTCCATCAAAATACGAACAATTCACGGGGTATTCACCCACCTGGTGCCCCGGGTGTGGAAACTGGGCGATTGGCGCCGTCATCAAGAGAGCTCTCGGGGAGCTTGGGCATGATCCTTCCAGTATTTTCGTTTCATTCGGTATTGGTTGTTCTGGGAATATGAATGATTTTTTGAATGCATATGCAATTCATGGACTTCATGGTCGTGCAATTCCTACGGCGATTGGTTTTAAACTTGCCAATCACAAAATGCCCGTTTTGGTAATTGCTGGGGACGGCGACTGTTTTGGTGAAGGAGGCAATCATTTTCTGCATGCAGCTCGGGGAAATCATGATATCACAATTATTACGCACGATAATAGTGTGTATGGGCTCACTACGGGCCAAGCTGCTCCAACTGCTAATAAAGGGTATGTTTCCAAATCGACACCGTTTGGGCTTATTGAAACACCCTTAAATCCGCTCGCACTGGCAATTAGTCAAGGAGCTACATTTGCAGCACAGGGATACGCTTCACACGTTCCTCAATTAAAAAGTCTAATTAAAAAAGCAATGGTGCATAAAGGCTTTTCGATCGTCAACATACTCCAGCCCTGTGTTACATTTAATCACTACAACACGTACGATTATTACGACTCCAAAACATACCTTTTAAGCAAAAAACATGATCCTAAAAATAAGCAAGTAGCGCTGAAAAGAGCCATGGAAGCGACGTCGATAGAGAAATTTCCGCTAGGAATTTTGTATCAGGTAAAGCAAAAAGCGTTTCATGAACAGCTACCACAATTGGCACAAGAGACGCTGTTGCATAAGGAACGATTTACCGAATTAGACTCATTACTTGCGTCATTAACCTAATATGGAAGGCACAGATGGATCCGCTCCAATTCCAGAAGCAGAGTCATTTGTAGAGCCAACTCCTACAGCAATAGATGGTAATTTATCTGCGGTACTTGATAAGATAAATTCTCATCTAGAACCTACACAAAAGCCCGCAGTATCTGAACCAATTGTCGAATCGCCAACTGCTGTGGCTAATGAACCAGTTCAAGTCGAACTAGCTGGAAGAACAGAATATGAACGTGATAATTTACAATATCTTCCTGCTATGGCGGATTTAGATGATCCTCGACTTGCTCAGGAATTATTAGCACAAGTTGAAGCTGCTGATTCAGAATTGGAGCGAGCTATTAGGATATTTGAATTTAAAGACACCCTCAATAGACAGTTAATAGAACAAGCTAAGGATCTAGACAAGCCTGATGAAACTACTGAACTTGATCAAACAGTTTTTCCTGATTGGACTCGAGTTCGTCAACTTCAAGCGATACTTACAAGCAGTGATATATATCGAGATTTAGCAACCATATTAACAGAAGAAGAAATGATCAAATTGGATTTAGCTCAGCATAAAGGTGCACTTAAGATGGGAAATAGAGTCATTGGGCGGGTATTTAATAAATCTTCACAAGCAGGTGAGATAAAAAGAGCGAATTATGCGGCAAAAGTTTATATTGAGGAGTCTATTAGGTCTGCTGTTGACCAATTTCAACAAGCGATCAATTCTAAGCAAGATCAAGTAATTACCGTAAGTAATGATTTTACTACTACACATAGACAACTTGTTGATTCTGACGACGAAAAAACGGCTGACCAGCACTATCAAGCTGCAAGTCAAAGAATTACTGATATTAAAGCAATTCCACAACAGCTTCGGGCGATTAAAGAGCAGTTAGTAATTGCGAAAGAAATGTTAAAAGGTGGTGATGAATATAGAATTCCAATATTAGAGAGAAAATGTTCAGAATTGGAGTCAAGCTTAAAAGCTACTCAAGACCTAATGCGTCTTGATTTGCACAAAACCTATAAGATAATGGTAAATGGTCTTGATAGTCAGATTGGTAACGCAACGCGATTTGTTGATTCAACTATATGGAAAGAATTTCCCGATTTCAATAGAGGAGGTACTGGGGCTATTACTAAGGAATATGAGAGGATGGTCGCGCGCATAAATCTAAGGCAAGCAAATTTACAAACATATTTAGCTGAAAGAGGATCGAGTCTAACTTGGCCTGATCGCGAATCTGGTGGACATGATCAAGTTACTGAAGCTCGTGCAATTAGTGGTGGCAGAATTCTTACTCATACAGCTGTAGATGCAAAAATGTATGCAATTTTACGCGAAGGTCGATTATCATCCGCAGCAGCTCTTGACGCTCGGGGTTTAGATAGTCGCACTTTAAGAACGTTTACTGATTTAAATTCTGAAAATGATCGTGAAACGCACGAGGTCTGTTTTGTGGCCGATCGCATATATGGTATAGAAGGAAAAACAAAACAACAAGCCAATATGGCAATAGTACTTAGTGAAAATCACTTGCTGTCCCAGGGTATGCAATTTACAGAGCACGATGGATTGCATGTATTTCCACCAGATTATGATGGATCGGCTCATCAAGATGGTCTTGATTTAGATTTAACTCAGGAACCATGTATGATACTTGTTAATTCATCTTTAAAAGATGAATTCATTAAATTTCTAAGAGAAGAGTCGCGCTGGTCAAGCGTGTTAAACGATATGACAGAGACTGAAATGGATGATTGGCTCGCTGCGAATGTTGCTTTTGTAGATAGTGTCGCTGATTGGAAAGCAGACGACGAATTTAAAAGTCGTTTCAATAAAGCAAAAAACATACGTGTTCGAAAAGGAGTTGTGTTTGGAACATTAAACGAAATTCGATTTAAAGCAGGATCAAAAGTCTTGCGTAGATTTAAACCTGGAACACAAGAACCACGTGAAGCTCTTGCTGCATAAAATTTGTACTTGACATTTAGCAAACCCATTGCTATACTGCTAACTACTTATGAAAATTCCTGGTATTTCTGGCGAAAAAATGTATCCAATTGTGCCTGTACGCGATGGAATCGTGTTTCCTGGTGCAGAACAAGTTCTTCTGTTTGGTCGAACGAAAAGTATCCTTGCAATTGATGAGGCGCTTCGTCGAGAAAAGAAAATTATTCTCTTAATGCAAAAAAATCCCGATGTAAATGATCCTAAACCGGAAGATTTGTACCAAGTAGGAGTGTTGGCATCGATTGAGAAAATGCTCAAAGGTGAACAAGGTGAAGTAAGCGCACTGGTTCGCGGAGAAACACGTGTTAAAGTTGAAACATTCCATGTGGGAGCCGATATGTTTGAAGCGGAACTACAGTTTCTTCCTGAAACAATTTTGGAACCTGCTACTGTAAGTCAAGTTGAAGCACTCGTAAAACATATAACCAGCGAACTTAAAAAAGCTGTAAATTTAGGAAAGGGTATTGAGTTTGTTTTCTTAATGAATATTATGAGCGGTGTTTCACCGCAAGAATTTTCCAATCACGTTGCAATGATTCTAGATATAAAAACCCCCGTTCGACAAAAACTACTTGAAGAAGATGATTTGCTCGTAAAACTTCAAAAAGAAGCAGAACTTATTACTAATGAGGTTAAAGTTTTGGAAATTGAGCGAAGTATTTCAGTAAAAACACAAAAGAAATTTGAAAAAGGCATGAAAGATGCAGTTCTTCGTGAAAAGCTCAAGACAATTGAACAAGAATTAGGAGATGAAACTCCAGAAAATCGAGATATAAACGAACTGCGAGCAAAACTTAAGAAGGCAAAAATGAATAAAGAAGCTGAAGAAAAAGCGTTTAAAGAACTTGATCGACTTGCCCAAATGTCACCATATAACCCGGAAGCTTCTTATATTCGCACCTATTTGGAAGTAATGGCAGATCTTCCGTGGAGCGAATCAACAAAAGGAGACGTAGATATAAAGAAAGCAGAAAAGGTGCTTAATGCAGATCACTATGGTTTGAAAAAGGTTAAAGAAAGAATCTTGGAATACTTGGCTGTTATGAAACTAAAAGATATGGCTCAGTCTTCCAAAGAATCACTGGCTAAGCAGCCAACCATTCTCTGTTTTGTTGGACCTCCAGGGGTCGGTAAAACATCATTGGGCCGATCAATTGCACGTGCTTTAGGAAGAAAGTTTGTAAAAATGTCTTTAGGAGGTATTCGTGATGAGGCAGAAATTCGAGGACATCGACGAACGTATGTTGGAGCAATGCCTGGCCGAATGATTCAGGGAATTCGACAAGCAAAAGTAAATAATCCAGTATTTATGCTTGATGAAATCGACAAAATTGGCGGAGATTATCGAGGCGATCCTTCAGCGGCACTTTTAGAAGCGCTCGATCCTGAACAAAATTTTGCATTCTCCGATCACTACTTGGAAGTACCATTTGATATGTCAGATGTTATGTTTATAACAACTGCTAATATGCTCGACACAATTCCTGGTCCATTGCGTGATCGTTTGGAAATAATTAATTTTTCCGGATATACTGCTGATGAAAAATTTCATATTGCAAAAAATTATCTAACAAAAAAACAAACTGAAGCGCATGGGCTAGCAGACCATAAAGTTTCGATTGTTGATAAGGCGCTTAAATCAATTGCCAATGATTACACCCGCGAGGCAGGGGTACGTGAGTTAGAACGTCAAATTGCAACCATTATGCGAAAGGTTGCCCGTGAAGTACTTGAAAAAGGGAAGAAAACGTATGCAATCAAACCCGCTGATTTACATGGCTATTTAGGTCCGAAGAAATATTCGTCACAGGTTATTGAAGCAAAAGACTCAGTAGGTATTGTTAATGGATTGGCGTGGACACCGGTAGGTGGAGAGATTTTGCTCATTGAAATTGCAATCATGCCAGGTAAAGGAAACCTTATTCTTACTGGGCATTTGGGTGACGTAATGAAAGAATCGGCTCAAGCTGCTTTAAGTTATATCCGATCACGATTTGAAGTTTTTGGTCTAAGTGCAGATTTTTATAATACCATCGACATTCATATTCATGTTCCCGAAGGAGCTGTTCCAAAAGATGGTCCTTCAGCAGGAGTTGCTATTACAACCGCTATGATTTCAGCATTAACAAAACTACCTGTTAATCGTCATGTGGCCATGACTGGTGAAATTACATTACGTGGACGCGTTTTGGAAATTGGGGGAGTTAAGGAAAAAGTAATTGCAGCACATCGAGCAGGAATTAAAACTGTTTTGCTGCCTGCAGATAATAAAAAAGATCTCGAAGATTTACCAACATTTGTCAAAGAAGATCTTACCTTTATTTTTGTTTCACATCTTGATGATGTGCTTAAAAAAGCGCTTATTTTCCCTGGTGGAAAATTTAACTTTCGTAAACTGGAAAAAAATACACCTCCTGTTGAAGCCCCTGTGGTAAATTAACCTTATCAGCTCGAAACAGAGTATATACAAACGATGAGCCGGTTTGATGTATTGACTTTGTTTACGTATTTATTTAGAATGTAGCTCTATGGCACAAAAAAATGTTACGATTCCGCTTAACCAGAACACAATTCTCGTGGTTGCGTTAGTAGTTATGGCATTCTTTGCAGGGTACTTACTAAATAAAAACCGTGCGCTTGAAGAAAAAGCAAAAACAGCAGCTGCTCCTGATGTAGCTCAGCAACAAGCCGCTCCAATTTCACAGGAAAAAGTAAATAAACTTTTTGAAAAAGGATTTATTACATTTGGAGACAAAAAAGCTAAAGTAAAATTTGTCGAAGTGTCGGATCCAAGTTGCCCTTATTGCCATGTTGCGGCAGGTAAAAATGCTGAACTTGCGGCTTCTGTAGGCACGCAATTTAAGTATGAATCTGATGGGGGAACCTATGTTCCACCAGTAACGGAAATGAGAAAATTAGTTGAAGAAGGTAAAGCGGCATATACAACTATTTATGCAAACGGTCATGGAAATGGAGAATTGGCAATGCAGGCATTGTATTGTGCACACGATGACGGCAATTTCTGGGATGCACATGATATGCTCATGACTAACGCTGGATACGAGCTGATTAATAATGTTGTCAAAAATGATACCGCAAACATCGGAAAACTGGTCGAATTCCTAGGAACTAAAGTTAATGCAGCAAATGTAACTAAATGTTTGACCGATAAGAAATACGCAGCACGTTTAGGAAGCGATCAACAGCTTGCCATTGATTTGGGATTCCAAGGAACCCCATATTTCATTGTAAACACAACTCCATTTGCCGGAGCGTATAGCTACACCGACATGAAAGCAACGGTTGATGGATTGATGAAGTGATCCTGAGATTCTCGAAGGGTCATCCTGATCCTGCCGAAGTCGGAGAATGATCTTAGTCCACTGTAGTTCTGACGTTATGTATACGGCTCGAGATATCTTAGGCGCAAGCTTGCGCAGACACGCGTCTGCGAATGTGCGATAACTGTGCAACCCGAGTTGAGGATAACGATACCGAGATAAGTAGTGACTTGTATGAGTTTATAGATTCACCTTTTCTACTTTCACATCAACCAATGTTCTTTTGAGTACATTTGCCTTAATTAATATCCAGAAAAGCCAAACCGTACTAACTGTTTCTATAAAGCCAAACACAATAAATACTGGTTGAATAAGAAGTACAACTAAAATTCCAACTAAAATAGGTACGATGTAATGATAGCGTGCTAATAATACTAATAACCGATCTTGAATCTGTGGATGAATTGCGGCAACTATGGGTGCAATATCAACATCTCCATTTTCATATACATATACTTTCTCATACGGAATATCTTCATGCCTAATACCATAAATGGTACCCGTATTTGCATTCGCAATACTTTTTCCAACTTCTCGTAGTACTGCAGTAGCAGCCTCTTTTTTTTGGGAATATTGAAGAGAATCGTATTGCGATCCTAACTTAGAAATGACTTGTGAATTTATTTGTTTGTTTAAAAGCGGAACAAGTGGTTTGCTAATGAATGTGATGAGGGTTTCGTTGATTAGTGTATTTTCAGAAATCCTACTGCGAGTTTGCACAAAACTAATAAGTGAGAAGAAAATCATTAAATACACGAATGATGTTCGTAGTGCGGGCATGAAAATTTCTGAAGGAATAAACTTCACAAAAAGTGCCGCTCGTGAAGTGCTTGATGTGTACATGTATTGTTGCATCCACCAAAATACGAGCGAACTGAGTGCAGTGCCAATAACCGAGTGACTTACTGCATAGAATGTTAATCCAAACACTGCTGTAGAAATTACATATAACTTACCCATACTATTTTCGTGCGCAAGTCCCAAAAGAAATAGGCAGAGCGAGTCAACGTAGACTAAAAAAATTGAGATGAAAAAAAGAATGATGTTTACCCGTATCGCTCCACTAATAAGTGCATATAAATTAATACCGCCCAGAGTGAATCCCAGTGCAATGGAGAGTATAACTAGAATGCCAGCTAAAATATTTTTTGAAGAAAGCATGCTTTATTTATAGCATGGAATACATTAACTAACAATGTTCTTTTTACTGATTCCCACAGTTTCTTTAACTCTCATTGTACCTCCATCAACTTCTAGCACAAAATATCCAGTATTTTCTATTGTCTTGGACGGAAGTTGGTTATACTGTGCCCACCCTATCAGAACCAAAAACATCCTCATTACTGCTCCATGAGAAACAAGAGCAATTGTTTGCCCATTATGCTTACGCGCTAGCTCTTCTATGGCGGTCTTTAAACGCGTTGCTGATTCGATTGCACTTTCTCCATCGAAAGAAAACCTATGTGACATTTTGGATTCTTCATTAGGTAATTGCTTAACCGCTTTACGTGCAGCTTTTTTTTGGTCCTTTGATAACAGAAAATAATCAGTACCATAAAACCGTTCGTGGGTGTTTTCAAGAATTGTCGCATTACATTGCTGCTTGTTGTGTATAATTTGCGCCGTCTGTTTTGCTCGGGTTAATGCAGATGAATATACGTGGTGTAATGCAACGCTTTCAAGTTGTTGTGCGATTGAATATGCTTGAATTTTTCCATCATTAGACAATCTACTGCCCCAGAACTTTAAATGTTTTTGTGGAACAGGTTTGCGCTTTCTAATGTTGGCATTTGATTGAGCATGTCGTATTACGTAAATAGTGGTACTCATATTTATGAGAGTATATCACAAATATGAATTTCCTGTATACTAAAATGCATGCTTATTTATTTTATCCGCCATGGGCAGTCCTTGCAGACTGACCATGTGTTTCAGTCGCCTAAGACTCCACTGAGTGATGTGGGAATTGCGCAAGCTCAAGCTGTGGCGAAAGAGATTTATACGATTTCTTTTAATTTGCTTATTTCGAGTCCGTATGCAAGAGCGTTGCAAACTGCAGAAATTATTGAACAATCAATAAAAATTCCTATTACCAAAAACGAATTATTTACCGAGCGTAAAATGCCGACCTCGTTTGAAGGAAAACCAGTAGGTGAAGCAGCAATTTCACTTGCTCATCAACAAATTCGGCAGAACTTTTTTAATGCAGACTGGCACCATGAAGATGAAGAAAATTTTTTTGATTTACAAACACGTGCTCGTGCAGCGCGCGAGTGGATTGTTGCGCAAAACAAAGAATCAGTTGCTGTTGTTACCCATGGATACTTTTTAGCCGTTTTGGTGTATGACATACTGTTTGGAAAAACAGAGAATTATCACTTGTTTAGACAGTTTAAAAAAAATACAGAATTTTCTAATGGAAAAATTACCACAGTTGAATATGGGGCTCAAGCGTGGAAGATTATGAGCGTGAATGGAGGATTATTTTAACAGTACGCTACTGGTGACGCTACGGGGAATCGAACCCCGATTATCAGGATGAGAACCTGACGTCCTAACCGTTAGACGATAGCGCCGTAAGTGATTGACATTTCACAATACGTGTAGTATATTCTATCAAACCTGACCTCAAAATATCTTAGAACTTGACGGGAAGGTGTTTTTTTATGGCTGATTCTAATGTAATTACTCAAAAAGGATATAATAAAGTTCTTGCAGAAATCGACGAATTGAAGAAAAAGAAGCGACCAGTTGCGGTTGCCCGTTTAAAAAAAGCTCGTGAAATGGGCGATTTGTCGGAAAATAGCGAGTATGTTGCCGCAAAAGAAGATCTGTCGTTTTTAGATGGCCGAGTTCAGGAACTTGAGTATTTGCTTCGTCAAGCAAAAGTCATAGAAAATTCATCAGATAATTCAGTTATCGATGTAGGCAGTGTGGTTGATGTTCTGGTCAATGGAAATAAAGATACCATCTCTATCGTCGGAGAACTTGAAGCAAACATTGCAGAAAAAAAATTATCCAATAATTCTCCAATTGGAAGTGCGTTATTAGGAAAAAAGAAGGGTGATACAGTAATCGTAACTGTTCCGGCAGGTGAGATTGAATATAAGATCGTCGCCATCAAATAACCATCCTCTTACGGTATAATACTCCTATGTTTTGGGCAGATCAATTAATTCACAATCTTAATAAAAAATCGCATCATCGGGTAGATGATATGAAAACTCCTTCAGGGCATGCGCATGCCGGATCATTACGTGCCATAGCAACTCATGGAATTGTGTATGAAGCCATGAAAAAAGCTGGATTTGATGTAGATTTTACCTATGTAGTTAACGATATGGATCCTATGGATGGGCTTCCAGTTTATTTAGATAAGGAAGAATATGCTCAGCATATGGGAAAGCCGTTGTATACAATCCCCGCTCCTGATAAAACTTCAGAAAATTTTGCGCATCAATTTGCGAATGAATATATTGGGGCATTTAATCATATTGGATTTAACCCTCGAATTTTATGGTCGCATGATCTTTATAAAAGCGGTGCTATGGATACTTATATTCGACAGGCGCTTAATGACGTTGAGAAAATTCGTGCAATATATAAAAAGGTAGCCGATCAAGATAAACCAGAAGGATGGTATCCATTTCAAGTCATTTGTCCACAATGCGGTAAGGTAGGGTCTAATTTGGTTACTGACTGGAATGGAGAAGTTGTAACGTATGAATGTAAACCAGACTTGGTCAGATGGGCTGTTGGATGCGGCCACAAAGGTACTGTTTCACCGTTTGGCGGGAATGGAAAGCTTATGTGGAAAGTAGACTGGGCAGCGCATTGGGCTCATATTGATGTGACAGTTGAAGGCGCAGGTAAAGATCATTTTAGCGCAGGTGGAAGTCGCTATGTATCTGCTGCCATTATGAAAGAAGTGTTTCAAAAAGAGCCTCCATTTGGATTCTTGCATGAATTCTTGTTAATCGGTGGAGCTAAAATGTCGTCTTCAAAGGGAAATGCAGTGACCGCTGCAGAATTTGTAACACTGCTTCCTCCTTCGATTGGTAAATTTTTGTTTGTTCGAACAGCATATCAGCGAGCAATAAATTTCGACCCTACAGTATCTGCAACAATTCCTGATTTGTTTGACGAGTATGATCGTTGCGCAAAAGAGTATTTTAAATCAGGAACAGAAACAGATATGGGAAGGATGTATGAGGCAGCTCAAATCGGAGAAGTACCGGCTTCTCAAGAAGCTATTCATTTGCCTCGTTTTCGACAAATAGCCACACTTATTCAAATGCCATCTGTGAATGTGCAAAAGTTTTTTGAAACAGAAAAAGGGAGTGAACTTACTCAGCAAGAACGATTGCAACTTGAAGACAGGATTCGATATGCAAAAATTTGGCTCGAAAAATATGCGGATGAAAAAGATAGATTTACAATTTTCAAAACATTACCTGCACGTTCTTTGGAGCTTGATGAAGAACAAAAGCACTTTCTTAGCAAGGTAGCAAGTAGTTTGCTAAATGAGCAGTATTCTGACGGTGAAGCCTTGCAACAAGCAATATTCGAACTTACCAAGACTGTTGGGATACCCCCTAAAAAAGCATTCCAGGCAATCTATTTAGTTCTAATAAACAAGGACCACGGTCCCAAAGCTGGGTGGTTGCTATACGATGAGCTTGTCAGTAATAAGGACTTTCTGATACGTCGATTTACGAGTGATTTAGCTTAAAAGGTGGTGTATAATTTACCCTATGCTTTCTATTGATTTTATCCGCGCCAATAAAGAAAAAGTAGAACTTTGTTCGAAGAACAAGAATCGCTCTGTTGATGTAAATGCACTTCTTACACTCGATGATACTCGACGGGAACTGATCGGTAAAGTCCAAAAGCTCCGTGAAGAAAGAAATTCACTTGCAAGTGCAGGTTCCGATGAGAGCGCTCGAGAACGAGGACGAGTAATCAAAGATGAACTTAAAACAATTGAAGCTGAACTTGTTCAAGTTGAAACAAAACTTAATAATCTTCTTCTTACTGTTCCAAATGTATATCTTGATGAAGTGCCTGTTGGTACTGATGAATCAGGAAATCAAGAAATTTCGCAATGGGGCACAATTCCAGAATTTGATTTTGACCCATTATCACATATCGAATTGGGAGAGCGTTTAGATCTTTTTGATTTAAAACGAGGAGCTAAAGTTTCTGGTTTCCGAGGCTATTTTTTAAAAAATCAGGCTGTTCAGCTTCAAATGGCACTCATACTTTATGTTATTAATAAGCTTGTTGCAAAAGGGTACACTCCTATTATTGCACCGTCAATTGTTAAGAGTTTTACGTTGTTTGGAAACGGACAATTTCCGTGGGGAAAGGATGAGGTGTATGCATTAAACGATGACGATGCATATTTGGCCGGAACTGCAGAAGTTCCCGTTACTGCATACTATGCAAATGAAACATTTGCAGAAAGTGATTTGCCAAAAAAATTCGTAGCGTTTTCTCCTTGTTTTAGAAAAGAGGCAGGTTCATACGGAAAAGATACAAAAGGATTATATCGAGTACATGAATTTTTCAAAATAGAACAGGTTATTATAGCAAAGGCAGATATTGATGAGGCTAAGAAATTGCATGAAGAATTGCAGAAGAATTGTGAAGAAATACTGCAAGAATTGAAACTTCCATATCACGTGTTGCTCATGTGTACCGGCGACATGGGTGAACCCCAAATGAAAAAATATGACACTGAAGTGTATATGCCATCTCGAGGAGGCTATGGGGAAACAATGTCTAACTCTATAATGGGTGATTTTCAAACACGACGACTCGGTATAAAATATAAAGATACCGATGGTAATATGCATTATGCATATTCACTCAATAATACTGCTGTAGCATTCCCTCGAATTCTAATTCCACTACTAGAATTGAATCAGCAAAAAGATGGTTCAATTAAAATTCCCGAAATGCTGGTAAAATATACAGGCTTTGAAGTTATATCTGCGCGTCATCCTGAGCAGACCAGTCATTCTGATCCGGCCGCTGGCGGAGAAGAATCTCATTAAATCACAGTATGTTCAATCCATTCAAAAGTTTTTTTGACTTTAATAAAAAGGAAATCGATCGACTCGCCAAGCGAGTGGAAGAGATTAATAAACTTGAAGATTCTGTTCGTAACCTAAAAGATAAAGATTTCGCTGCAGAAACCAAAAAGCTGCAGGAACAATTAAAATCGGGAACATCGCTTGATGAGATTTTGCCATACTCTTTTGCACTCGTTCGCGAAGCAGCTCGTAGAGTTTTGGGAACACGCCACTATGATGTTCAACTGATGGCGGGAATTGCGTTGCATGAAGGTACTGTTGCCGAACAAAAAACCGGAGAAGGAAAAACTTTATCTGCAACGTCTCCACTGTATTTAAATGCACTCACTGGAAAAGGAGTGCACCTTGTTACGGTAAACGATTACTTAGCACGCCGTGATGCAGGGTGGATGGGGCAACTTTTTAGTTTTCTTGGACTTTCTGTTTCTGCAATAATTTCTGAGCAGTCGTTTATGTACGACCCAACCGTTACTGATACACAAGCAACCGACTGGCGACTCATTCATTTGCGGCCAGTCTCGCGAAAAGAAGCGTATGATGCCGACATTACCTACGGAATTAATTCAGAATTTGGTTTCGATTATTTGCGTGACAACATGGCCAACGAAATGAGTGGATTAGTGCAGCGAGGTTTTCATTATGCTATTATAGACGAAGTTGATTCGGTATTAATCGACGAAGCGCGAACTCCGCACATTATTTCTGCCGCCTACGACAAGGACGTTTCAAAATATTATGACTATGCAACCATTGTTTCCAAATTAAAACCAACCGATTTTACTATCGATGAAAAACAAAGAACCGCGCATTTAACCGAAGCAGGCATAGCCACCATTGAAGGAATTTTGAAGGTTGAAAATGTATATGAAAAAGACTTTGATACGGTCTTCCATGTGGAGGCAGCATTAAAAGCTAGAACGCTTTTTACCAAAGACAAAGATTACATTGTTAAAGATGGTGAAGTAATTATTGTAGATGAATTTACCGGACGACTATTACATGGTCGACGATTTTCGGAAGGGTTACATCAGGCAATAGAAGCAAAAGAACGAGTGGAAATCAAACAAGAATCTAGAACGCTTGCGACAGTTTCGTTGCAAAACTACTTTAGAATGTATGAAAAGCTTGCTGGTATGACAGGAACGGCGGCAACCGAAGCGGAAGAATTTTCAAAAATATATAAATTAAATGTCATTGTCTTTCCAACTCATAATAATGCCCAGCGTATAGATCACCCCGACTTGATTTACAAAACAGAATTAGGAAAATTTAATGCCGTAGTTGCCGATGTTGCAGCACAGCACAAAACAGGTCGACCAGTGCTTATTGGAACCACATCGATTCAAAAAAATGAACTACTTTCACAACTTCTTAAGAAAAATGGTATTCCACATACTTTGCTAAATGCAAAAAATCATTTAAAGGAAGCGCAAATTATTGCTGCTGCCGGTACAAAAGGAGCAGTAACAGTCGCCACTAACATGGCAGGGCGTGGTGTTGATATTGTTTTGGGTGGTGAAGCACCCAATAAATATGAGCGAACTGTTGCAGTTGTCGGAGAAGAAAAAGAAGGAAAAAAGAAGAGAGAGCTAGATGATAAAAAAAATGACGAAAAATTTGAAAAGAAAATGAATGAATGGAGAAAGAAACATGATGAAGTTCTCTCACTCGGAGGTCTATATGTCATCGGAACGGAGCGTCATGAATCTCGACGTATCGACAATCAGCTTCGAGGACGATCAGGTCGACAAGGTGACGCTGGAGAAACACGGTTCTTTGTTTCACTCGAAGATGATTTAATGAGAATTTTTGGAGGAGAACAAGTTGCAAAACTCATGAATTTTTTCAATATTCCCGAAGATCAACCGCTTGAACATAAAATGGTTTCTCGAGCGCTTGAACAATCACAAGTAAAAGTCGAGGGATTTAACTTTGACATGCGAAAACATTTGGTTGAATATGACGATGTGCTTAATAAGCAAAGAGAAGTTATTTATGCATTGCGCAATCAAATTCTTCGATCTGAAAGTAAGGAAGTAGATGAAATTGCTTCAAAATTATTTGATGATGAAATTCAATCACTCGTTAATATGTATGTTTATTTTGATGAGGATGACGTGAATTTTGAAAAACTTTCACAAGAATTTTCACAAATTATCGGCATCGATCCAAAAAAGCTACAAGGTGAACTGGAAAAATTAGATAAGCCGGAAATAGAGGAAGTGCTGACGAAAAAATTGCAAGCAAGTTATAAGAAAAAGCAAAAAGATCTAGGTGTAGATGTATGGAAACAAGCAGTTCAAATTGTGTATTTATCTACTATTGATCGATATTGGACAGAACATTTGACTGCAATTGATGATTTGCGTGATGGAATTCGATTCCGTGGATATGCGCAACTTGATCCGCTAGTAGAGTATAAGAATGAAGCGTACACTATGTTTGAAAAATTGTTATCTGATATTAATTACGATGTCTCGCGCCGACTACTTCATATAGAAGTTACACAAAATATTCCTCAAGCGCAAAGTATCGATGAAAGTAAAATGCAATTATCATCCGCTTCTGCGGTCAATGCATTTGCTGCTCAAAGCGATTCACACGCTGGTCATGACCATATTCACGATGATTCCCACGACGGACACGATCATTCCGGCCACACTCATACTCATACACATGTCGAGCAGAGCGTTCCTGCGCAATCCACCAAAATCGGCCGCAACGATCCCTGTCCTTGCGGGAGCGGATTAAAATGGAAAAAATGCGGACTTATTAATGCACCCGAGCATAAGGCTTAATGTTTTAATATCTAAATGGAAAAAAGTTCTATCAAAAATAGAAAAGGACAAAACATTGTTGTTCTTCTAGAAAAGTCAGATAATCAAAAAGGACTTGCGTTTGTTATGCATGGGTTAAGTGGAAACAAGGAACAACCGCATATTGCCACTTTTGCACAAGCATTCAAAGAAAAAGGATATACCGTAGTACGATTTGATACAACTAACACATTTGGGGAAAGTGATGGAAAATATGAAGATGCAACTGTAACAAGTTATTTTCAAGATTTGGAAGATGTCATTTCCTGGGCAAAAACACAAGACTGGTATCAAGAGCCGTTTTATCTTGCAGGACACAGTTTAGGAGGAATATCAGTAATTCTGTATGCTCAAAATCATCCTCATGAAGCCAAAGGACTCGCTCCCATATCATCTCTTGTATCAGGAAAGCTGAGCTTGACTTTGCATAAAAATAAGGATACCGCTGGAGAATGGAAGCGTACTGGATGGAAAGAAGAAATGAGTAGCTCAGTCCCAGGACGACTCAAGAGACTACCATGGACGCACATGGAGGATAGGCTCAAATACGATGTTCTACTTGAGGCTGATAAGCTAACGATGCCCGTTCTCCTTATCGTAGGAGAAAATGATGACCGTACTCCACCTGAACACCAACAGATGTTATATGACAAACTTCCAGGCGCGAAGGAGATACATATTATTAAAGATGCTCCTCATACTTTTGTTGAACAGATTCAATTGGAAGAAATAAGAGAGATATTTAGAAAGTGGATCGATAAACCTCCTAATTATTCACACTTGTATACGATCGAAGAGCAAATTTCCAAAATTTTCTTGAAAGTATAAACAGCAGAAAGGAAAAGATCATGAACCACGCAATACTTGTCACTGCTGCATTTCCCGAAAATGCTCTTGTGGGTATTGCGATTACAAACAAGAGTGGTGTTACCAAAAGTACAAAAGAGCTACCAAATCGGCTCATAATTTCCGGGGGGTATCGCATTATTCCAGCAGTTGTATACAGCAAGCCAACCACATTATCTAATCGCGGTTGCCACATGACTATTGTTGAAACAAGAAACCAAAATGAATAAGAAGAAATAATTGCGATAATAATAAGTAGCACATATAAAGTAACATGAGTGAAGGTAATAGCGATGTTGTATGAAATTGTGGTATATATTACAAACGCAATACCTAAGATAACTCGCGCAAGTTCGTCATACGAAACTTGCCAAATGCTCATTAAAAATTGTGAGTCAATCGGTTTTAATAAAAGCGTGTCCAATCGACCACTCAAAATCGTACGAGAAAATTCATGAAAGTTCTTAACAAATAGAAAGCGAAATAGTCCCCACATTATGCCGAATGTGCCGGTAAGTAAATACAGTTCTGCTTTAGACCATCCATATATCGATTGTATACGATAGGTCAAGATAAATATTGATATGTAGTGAAAAATTCCCCATGTAAGAGATCCAACTAAATGGCTAAAAAAACCTGCTCGGTACGTAATTATCGAAGATAATCCGATCAATGAAAACTGTTTATATATATGAACGTAACGTCTCATACTATTGGCCAACTCCACTAAACTTTCTAATTCCAAAATACCATAGCAGTTTATACGTACATCCAAAAATTGCAATCCATAAAACTTGCATGACAATAATCCAAAGCTGCATGTGTGAAGTGGTATTTCCCAGTAGGGTAATTGCTGGAAAGTAAATGAAGTATGCAAAAGGCAGCGTGTATGCAATCGAACTCATCCAAAGTGGTAAAAATGACAAAGGTATCATCATGCCAGAAAGAATCATCCGTACCACCTCCCATGTATTTAATATTCCGTTCATGTCTATAATCCAAAAAGCAATAAGTGAAATTGTTGCTTGAATTATAAATGAGAGTAAATACGCCAATATGATAATGAGTACTGATGCAGACGAAATAACTACCGGTGGTATTGCGATAAAATATGAAAGTAGCATGTATGCGGCAATTCCATACAACCCTTGAATAAGTCGGTGTGGTAATTCCTCAAAAAAACTAAGTAATAAATAAGGAAATGGACGCGTTAAATATCGAACTAACTCGCCAGAGCGAATATCGCTCTTGGCAATTTTCTCTTCAATATGTGAAATAAGTGTTGTATTAAGAATAATTAGGAGTAAGTAATACGAGTTTATCTGTGTCTGACTAAATCCCGAAATCGTTGATTGTTTTGCAAACGCTCCTTGCCAGAAAAGAATGAGCATAAGAGGATTAATAATATTAATTATGAAATAAACAAATGCTCGTGATCGTACTTGTAGTACATCTTCAAAATGGAGAGTGAGAATTCTTAAATATCTCATAATTACACAGATGCAGTAAAGAATTCTCGAACAACGTCTTCAATGCTCGGTTCTTCTACTGTAAATTCATCGACATCAAATTTATCAAGAATATGTGCTGCTACATGATTTGTTTTTTCACGATTAACCAATAATTCAATTTTTGAATTTCCGATTTTTTTTGCTTCCCCAAATTGCATAAATGCTTCTAGAGTAATAGGAGTGTTAAACGTAAATGTTAATATTTTATGGGGAGAATATTTTTGAACTAACGTTGCAAGCTTTCCATCGTACATTATTTTTCCTTGATCAATAAATATAATTCTTTTACATAATTTTTTTACATCTTCCATGTAGTGGCTGGTAAGTAGAATAGTTGATTCATACTTTGCGTTGTACTCCTTAATAAAATCACGTAAATTTTGTTGCATAACAACATCAAGTCCAATAGTGGGTTCATCTAAAAATAATATTTCAGGGGAATGAATTAATTGATTAATTAGTTCACATTTCATACGTTGCCCTAGTGAAAGTTTGCGAACTTGTACATGCATAATATCAACTACGTCAAGTAGTTCGGTAAGCTCTTTAATAATGTTTTCAAAACGAGATGTTTCTACTTCATAAATTTCTTTGTTGAGTAAAAATGATTCGTATGGAGGAAGATCCATCCATAGTTGATTTTTCTGACCCATAACGAGTGAGATTTTCTTCAAAAATTGCGTTTTTCTATCAAATGGTTTGTAACCTGCTACTGATACTTTTCCAGAAGTGGGGTAAATAAGTCCGGACAGACATTTGAGGGTTGTTGTTTTTCCCGCGCCGTTTGGGCCAATGAATCCAATAAGCTCTCCTTTTTCAATCGAAAACGAAACATCATTGACCGCATATTTAGTAACGTATTCTCGACTAAAAAGTGATTTAAATGACCCGGCAATTCCAGGCGCTTTTTTGTATGAAGAAAATGTTTTAGTTAAATGTTCTACGGAAATTATTGACATGCATTCATTGTAGCACAAAATGACATCATGGCTTTGCTAAAGAGTAGGTGTCATTCTGAGCGCATGCGAAGGATCTCAACTTGCTCAATCTCAATTAGTCTATTGTATTTGGCAAGTCGTTCGCTTCTGCTCATGCTGCCAGCTTTTAAATAATCTGCATCACACGCGTATGATAGGTCGGCAATAAATGAATCTTCCGTTTCACCAGAACGGTGAGAAATGACTACTTTCATATCGGCATCTTTTGCAAGTTTTATTGCTTCTACGGTTTCGTAAAGTGTGCCGATTTGATTGGGTTTAATTAGTACCGCATTAGTTGCTTTTTGCGCGATTCCTTTTTGAATACGGGTCGGATCTGTCGTATATAAGTCATCTCCAACTATAAGACCAGTATCGCCAAAGTTTTTAGTAAACGTTGAAAAGTTGCTCCAATCATCTTCTGCAAATGGATCTTCGAAAGAATATACTCCAAATGTAGTTTGAAGCGTATGGTAATAGGCGGAAAGTTCTTGTGCAGATAGGCTTTTATTTTGTTTTTTAAAGAAATATGCTCCATCTTTATATAGTTCCGAAGCAGCAATGTCGACGCCATACTTAATATCTTGTTCGTGATTAGAAAGGTTAACAGCGCGTTGAATTATCTCAAACACTGCCTCGTTAGAATCTAGGATCGGAGAGTAGCCGCCTTCGTCACCTTTGAGCAATGAAAGATTTTCTTTATTAAGTAATTCTCCTAAGGTTTGGAAAACTTCTTGGGCAATTTCCACAGCCTTGCTTGGAGATGTGCTTTGGGGAATAATCATAAATTCCTGAATATCAAAATTCCAGTTTGCGTGAGCACCGCCATTGACAATATTTACCATGAGTTTCAAAAATTGGGGTTTTGTTTTTGGGAAATAATATTCATTAAGTGTTTTCCATAGCGGTTCGTTCTTATAAAGTGAGAATGCCCGGGCGCAGGCAAGTGAAACAGCCAAAATTGAATTTGCTCCCAATCGCGATTTATTTTCAGTTCCATCAAGCGCTATCATCTTATCATCAAGTTCTTGAAGTAAACCGATGTCGTGCCCTTTTAATAAAGTATTAATTTCAGTATTAATATTGTTATCTGCTTTTCGAACTCCTTTTCCTGCAAATGCATTTTTGTCACCATCGCGCAGTTCTACTTTTTCATGAACTCCAGTAGACGCTCCACTAGGAACTGATGCTTTTGCTATCATGCCATTTTGTAATTCAACATATGCTTCTACAGTCGGATTGCCGCGGGAATCAAGAATTTGAATTGCATGAATTGAGTGGATTTTCATATTAAGAAGCAACTCCGTGAAAACGTTATTTGCTCGCAATTCACCCCATGGGGGACCCCAATTGACTTCGCAAACAAGTTTTCACTACGTTGCAATTTCTAGAATAAATCTAACTGATCCGTTTTTTCCTTTACTTTTTCAACCTTTTCAATCCTAGCTGTTGGCTGTTTACTATCAAAATATCTCTTAAGCAACGTATTAAATTCTAGCTTTTCAAAAAAATCTCTTAGACTTTGATTGTACGGTTTTCGTACACAATTATCAATTGAAATGTCGAGCTCTAAATCTCGAACTATAGTTGCAAGTTTCTGCGACATAAATGCGCTTTCTTTGCCTTTTTCCAATAACTCTCGTGTTTTGGGTGAAGTAACTTCATCGAGGTGATCATAAATATTTGCGACCGTTTTAAATTGAGCGAGTAGTGTTGCTGCTGTTTTTGGACCAATGCCCGACACGCCTTTATAGTTATCAGAAGGATCTCCCATAAGGCCTTTTAACTCAGGAATTTTATCGGCTGGGATCCCAAAACGCTCTAATGCAGTTTCTGGAGTATATAATTGTATTTCGGTAAGTCCCTTTTTAGGAGCAATGACAAATGTTTTATCATCAACGAGCTGTACAATATCTTTGTCACCGGTAAGAATGTATGTAGTGAAACCCTGAGCATAGGCACGTTTTGAAATTGTTCCAATAACATCATCTGCCTCAAATCCTGCCTTTTCAATATGAGTAATTCCGGCGCTTTCCAAAAATTCTTTAACATAGGGAAATTGTTTTGACAGTTCATCTTCCATTTCGGGACGATGGCTTTGATACTCCGCATATAATTCTTTCCGAAAAGTCTTTACGGGAGTATCAAAACATACACATACATGCGTAGGAGAAAAGTCATCGATTGTTTTAAGTAGCATAGAAGCAAATCCATACACAGCATTGGTAAGAGTGCCATTGTGAGTTTTAAATCCGGGAAGCGCATGGTATGCACGGTGAATTAATGCATTACCATCAATTATCAGAAGGATGTTATTCATTTTTTTCCTACCAAACGAAGGAACTCTTCATCATCGAGGCTCTCTTTTTTTACCAGTTCTGCAGCTACTTTGTCAAGTACCTTACGGTTCTTTTTCAAAATTGAACAAGCCTTTTCGTAGCATTCAGTAAGAATTGACTTTACTTCAGCATCTATTTGGCCCATGATATTTTCAGAAATACTATTTTGCTCCCATGATTGTCGACCCCATTGGGTGACATCAAAACTTGGTCCGTAGTTTACTGGTCCCAGTTTACTCATGCCGTACTCAACTACCATTGCTCGTGCAATCTTAGTTGCCTGATCAAAGTCATTTGACGCACCTGTAGTTATTTCTCCGAATACGGTTTCTTCAGCAGCACGTCCACCCATCATTGATACGATCATTTGAAGCAAATGAGTTTTTGTTTCATGTAGTCGATCAGCTTTAGGTGGAATAAGCGTGAATCCTAAGGCCATTCCACGCGAAACGATTGAAATACGATGAATAGGATCTGTGTTGGGTTGGAAATATGTAACAATAGCATGACCCGCTTCATGATAGGCGGTAATATTGCGATCAGCATCTGTTTGTAATCTTTTCTTTTCAGGACCTAGTTTTACTTTTGTAGCAGCTTCTTCTAAATCTGTCATAAAAATTGTTGTATGATCTTGACGAGCGGCGGCAATAGCAGCCTCGTTGAGCATATTCTCAATATCTGCTCCCGAAAACCCAACGGTTCGTTTTGCAATTTTTTCCCAAGAAACATTTTTATCAAATGGTTTTCCCTTTGCGTGGATTTTTAATATTGCTTGTCGACCTTCAACGTCGGGGTAATCTAGAATAATACGTCGATCAAATCGACCTGGTCGAAGTAACGCAGGATCAAGTAAATCTCCTCGGTTTGTTGCGGCTATTACGATAACTTTGTCATTTGGACTAAATCCATCCATTTCTACTAAAATTTGATTTAAAGTCTGCTCACGTTCATCATGGGCTGGCATTGCTCCTTGTGACCGTGTTCGACCTATTGCATCTACTTCATCAATAAAAATAATCGCAGGTCCTTCTTTTTTTGCGGTAGCAAATAAGTCGCGTACGCGTGCTGCTCCAATTCCAACAAGCATTTCCATAAATTCAGAACCTGCAATTGAGAAAAAAGGAACATTACTTTCGCCAGCAACTGCTTTTGCTAACAATGTTTTACCTGTTCCTGCTGGACCAAATAGCAATACTCCTTTTGGAGATCGTGCGCCTAATTTTTGATATTTTTTTGGATTTTTAAGGAAATCTACAATTTCTTCAAGTTCTTTTTTTGCCTCATTTACTCCAGCTACATCTGCAAAAGTAATTCTCGACATTTCTTTTGAATACTTTTTGCTTTTAGCTTGTCCGAATGAAAAGACAGAATCTTGTGCACCACGCGCTTGTCGGAATAAGAATATAAAGAAAGCAATCATAAGCACTGTTGGTAACAGATTTGAAAGGAAGTTAGATAATGCAGAATTTGATTCGGAATCCTTAACGGTAATATTTACAGAACTTGCATCGATTTCTGCTTGTTGCAAGAGCGTTAAAAAACTACTGTTTGTTTCTTTGTTCGATCGTACTGTTGATCCATTTTTGTATGTAGTCGTTATTTTATTTGAATCAATAACTACACTTTTTACCTTTTTTGCCTTAATGTCTTGCATTATTTGTGTCACTGGCTTTTCAGGATATTGACTATTTGGTGAAATAAAAGACGAAAACAGTGTTACCGTAAAGAAAGAAAATAACAACACAAGAAACAGTGTTTTAATATTCAGTTTAAACTGAAATGATGAAGCTTTTTGTTTTGGTTTTTTTGTATTTTCGGGCATTGTGTGGCTATTTTAGCAGGTTTTTGGTAAAATTGCTAGCAGTAAAGCGCTCCAAAAGAGTCATCTTGAACTAGTTTCAGGATGCTAATATTTATGAAAATCATTTCAAAAGACTCTATAACACAAAAGGAACTTATTAGAGAAATAAAATCGGTCATTTTGGCCGGGGGACTGGTTGTCTTACCATCGGACACTGTGTATGGATTATGCGTCGATTCACGCTCAAAGACTGCCGTAGAAAAACTTATTTCTTTTAAGCGTCGCCCAGCGGGGAAGCCTATCTCGGTCTTCGTTGGGAGCGTAGATCGAGCTCATACGTATGTTTCTCTCAATAAGAGTCAAAACGCTCTCTTAAATCAACTTGCTCCCGGACCATATACATTCGTCTTACCCTCAAAGAGAGTATTGCGACCAGAGCTTGAATCGGAACAGGGTAATTTGGGAATTAGAATCCCTAACAACAAGTTCATTAATGACCTTATAGATGCCCTTGATTTCCCCATAACCGCAACATCTGCAAACCTGGCTGGTTCACCTCCGCATTACTCGGTTGAGTCACTTTTAGAGAGTTTGTCAGACAAAAAGAAGCAAGAAATCGATCTTATTATTGATGCTGGGAAACTTCCATATAATAAGCCATCTACCGTTTTAGATTTAAGTCAAGAAACAGTCGCTGTTTTGCGCGCGGGTGATACTCAAGTAAGTGAGAGTTATACCTCTACCTCAGCCCTACAAACGGCGACTATTGGAAAAAAGATACTTGCGCATTTAAAAAAAAAGGCTCTCGATAAGCCTGCCATTATTATCTTGCAGGGGGAGCTTGGAGCGGGTAAAACAACACTCATTAAGGCCATAGGGGGCGAGCTTGGCATACGCAATATTGTTTCTCCAACATATGTTGTATGTTATGAGTATCCTACGACCGATAAACATTTCAAACTTTTTCACCATTGTGATTTTTACAATATTAAGGAAGGTGACGAACTTAATTTTTTAGGCATCGATCAAATGCTCAAGCCCAACACGCTCGTTGCTATTGAATGGGGCGAAAAAAGCGGTCCAATTTTTGATTTGTTAACGAGCAAAGCATGTGTTGCCGTAATTTCCATGAGTTATTTAAGTCAAGAAAGTCGAAAAGTTGACATTACATATTTATGATAATTCTAGCAATCGATACTTCATGTGATGAAACATCTGTAGCTGTTACCGACGGGCAGAAGATTCTTGTCAATAAAATTTATTCCCAAGTATTAATACATAAAAAATGGGGTGGCGTGGTGCCTAATCTTGCAAAACGAGCTCATGAAGAACATATTGATGTGGTGGTTAATGAAGTGTTAAAAAAAGTTGAACAATCTGAAATTGATGCTTTTGCAGTAACATATGGTCCGGGACTTGCTGTGGCACTGGAAGTAGGAATCTTGAAGACAAAAGAACTGGCATTAAAATACAATAAGCCACTCATTGCGGTTAATCACATGGAAGGGCATATTTATTCGTGTTTTGCACAAAATAGTGCAGGGAATCCTAAGAGTACGTTTAAATTTCCCTACATAGCTCTATTAATTTCTGGCGGACACACAGAACTAGTGTTGTTCAAAGACCATGGTAATTATGAAATGCTTGGTCAAACGCTTGATGATGCTGCTGGCGAAGCGCTCGATAAAGCGGCTAAATTAATTGGTCTCGGGTATCCGGGTGGAGCAGTAATTGAAGAGCTTGCACGCAAAGGAGATAAAACATTTCTCACATTGCCTCGTCCAATGAAAGGATCTAAAGATTTAAATTTTTCATTTTCAGGACTTAAAACATCTTTTTATTATTATTATCGTGATTTAACTGATAAGCAGAAAAACGAGCAACTTTTCGATCTTGCTGCTTCGTATCAGGAAGCTGTTTTTGATAGCGTTTTGTATAAGCTTGAGAAAGCGATTGTGCAAACTGGGGTAAGTTCGCTTGTTGTTGGTGGAGGAGTTGGTGCAAATCTATACTTACGCGAGCGTATTAGGAAGCTAGCCAAAAAACATGCAGGCAATGTTCAATTTCCTCCGTACAAGTATTTGTATGGCGATAACGCTGCTATGATTGGAATTGCTGCCCACTTTAAAGCTCAAAAAAAAGAATTTGTGGAGGATCTATCTGTGTTACAACGAGTACCTCGATTAAGTCTCTAGTTGTCATTCTGAGCGTAGCGAAGAATCTCCGAAGGATCTCAGTTACTTTGCAGCCGCCAATTCTGCATCGATCAATTTGCTAAAATCAGCCAAAGAACTTGGGTTATCTAATTTAACTCCATTCAAAAAGAACGTTGGGGTTGAATTTACCCCTAGCGCAACGCCGCTATTTCGATCGTCATCAATTTTTTTATCTTGTGCGTCAGTATTATCTTTTTTGAATTGATCCATATTTAGTTTTAGCTGTTTAGCATATGACTCAAAAATCTTTTGTGGGTCTTTTTCTTTTTCCCAGTTACGTTGGTTGTTAAAGAGTAAATCACCCATTTGGTAGAATTTACCCTGTTTGCCAGCCGCTTCGGCCACACGTGCTGCGGCAACCGCATTTTCATGCTGTTGTAAAGGAAAATGTCGTTGTACAAATGCAATTCTATCGTTATATTTTTCAACAACCTGTTTAATAAGAGGGTGATATTGTCCACAGGCAGGGCACTGGAAGTCGCTATATTCTACTAAGACAACTTTGGCATCTTTATTGCCAGTAACATAATCAAAATCACGAATCGGAATATTCTGTTTAACTACGGTTTTGGGAGTAGAGGTAAGATACCATGCACCGAATAAGATGCTAATTGTAATAACGGTTCCTAGCAGTACTAAGCCAACTTTTTTAGGTGTAATATCTTCCATAGAAAATGTATTATATCACATGTGGCTGGGGGGAGAGTCGAACTCCCGACCCCTCGCTTATGAAACGAATGCTCTAACCACTGAGCTACCCAGCCAATTCAGGTTATATTATACAATAGAGCAGTCAAAAGGTCATTGAAAGCTGTGTTTTGCAGGAATAACCCTTCTTCTAATAAGTAACATTAGTGTAAATGACCAGTTGATAAGCGCGATAGAAGCAGGATAAAATGTTGTTGCAATTGAATACGATTGTATAGCAAACAGAGATATCGCAAACTGAAGTCCACCGATAAAGTAGCTAATAAGTGTTTCATCGTACGGTTTATGATATGATTTTCGAATTGTTGGAACCAAAGCTAAAGCATCTGTTATGGAAACTAGTATGGCTGCTAAAGTAGGAGTTTTTGTAATGACCCAGCTTATTAATGCTAATAATGCTCCAAACAATGCTAGCCAGTCTGCTATCACAATTTCTTTTTCACCATATTTAAATGACAGAATAAATATACCTGCACAACCAAGAACTGACAAACCCATAACCCACGCTCCTGGCCCTGCTCCTGACGTGACTTGCCCAACAAAACTAATAAGAGTGAGGAAAGTCCAAACTAAATATGTAAATCTGTGTGGTTTTGTCTTGCCAGCAAAAATATCGCGAAAGTAAAGAGAATAACTATAAATGCCGATTAGCAACGAGACGACGGCGATTATTTGAATTGTACTCATTTATGTCGGGGTGGGGAGAGTCGAACTCCCGCCTCACGGTCCCAAACCGCGAATTCTACCGCTATACTACACCCCGTATTTGTTAATTATACTTGATCTTTCCCTATATTTCCTGGTATTGTTATACAATAGGCCTATGAATATATTTTCAGGGGAAACATATAAGAATACACTCAAGCGAGTTGTAGACATTGTTGGCGCACTTTTTTTAATTGTTTTATTCTCACCTGTTTGTCTGGTTGCTGCTATTTGTATTAAGTTAACTTCAAAAGGACCAGTTTTGGCAGACGTTCCGCAACGAGTAGGACTCAATGGCAAGCTCTTCACCATGCACAAATTTCGTTCTATGATTCTGAATGCACATAATATGCTGCGTAATGATGAAGAATTTAAACAGTTGTACGAGGAATACAAAAAAAGTAGTTTTAAATTAAAAAGAGATCCCCGAATTACTACAGTTGGAAAGTTTCTGCGTAAACATTCAATAGATGAAATTCCACAATTTATTAATGTGCTTGCAGGAGAAATGAGTTTGGTAGGACCACGTGCGTATTATCAAGATGAATTGGAAGATCAACAAGAAAAGTATCCTCACACACGTCCGCTTGTTGCTAAAGTACTTTCAGTTCGTCCTGGTATTACGGGTTTATGGCAAGTATCTGGAAGATCTGAAATAAATTTTGATAAACGTATCGCTATTGACGCAACATATGTAGATACTGTATCATTAAAGACGGATTTATTGATTATGCTCAAAACCCCGTTGGAAATGATTCAGGGGAAAGGTGCGGTATGATATTACGTAAAAAGAAATTTCATCACACCGGAAAAAAACGCAGAAAGGCCAAAATTTTTTGGACATTCGTAGTATTGGCTCTCTTTTTAACATTCTATGCTATTATTCCGCTCAAGAATATAAACACGAAAAGTCGTGAAGTGATTGCGAGTGCACGCGTTGTCAAAACGTCACTCAAGGGCGATGATATAGCCAAAGTGCAATCTGACATGAACGATATGCAGGCCAAATTCGATTCAATGCAAAAAGATGCAAAGAAAATTTACTGGATGCGGTTTATACCAATAGTAGGCTGGTATGTTTCTGACTTTAAAAATGGTGTTGAAGCTGGTGCACATCTTATGAAGGCTGGGCAAAAGGGAATTACTGCAATTACTCCGTATGCAGATTTAATTGGTTTTAAAAAAGGGCAGGCAGGGTTTGCAGATCGGTCAGCCGACGATCGTATACAAACAGCTGTGTTAACACTAGATAAACTTGTTCCTCAAGTTGATGCAATTGCTGTCGATATCGACGCTGCAAAAAAAGAAATTGAGCAGATTGATCCAAGTAAATATCCAGGAAAATATGGCGAAAAAGTTGCATATTATCAAGAGCAATTTGATAGTGTTGCATCACTGTTTGTTAATGCAAAGCCATTCATAAAAAAAGTACCAAACTTGTTGGGCGCTCACGGAGAACGAACGTATATTGTTGTATTTCAAAATGATAAAGAATTACGCCCAACGGGTGGTTTCTTAACTGCGTACGCAATTTTTAAAATGAAAAATGGGAAGATGTCTGCACAGCGTTCAGAAGATATTTATAACCTTGATGCTTCTATTTCAAATCATCCAAAGGCTCCTGCGCCTATTTTGGCCTATCATAAGGGTGTCTATCAGCTCAACATTCGTGATAGTAATTTAAGTCCCGACTATGTTGAATCGATGAAGGAATTTGAAAAGCTCTACGCAAAGAGTAGTCAAAAAGTTGCATACGACGGTATTATTGCCGTTGACACCAAAGTTTTAGTAGACATGTTGCGTGTACTTGGCGACACACAAGCCGGAGGAATTAACTTCTCTGCAAAGCAAGATGATCGTTGTGATTGCCCACAAGTTATTTATGAATTGCTCAACGATATTGATCGACCAGTCAATTACATTAAAAATGATCGAAAGGGAATTCTTGGACAACTACTCTATGCAATCATGCAAAAAGCCCTTGGATCATCTCCTTCACAGTATTGGGGACAATTAACGCAAGATGGTATTACAAACCTTGAAGAGAAACATATTCTTATGTATTTGAAAGATGAACAAGAGCAAAAGGCGGTGGAGGCAATTAACTTTGCAGGACGTATGCAGCAAGTTACAGGAGATTTCTTGCATATTAATGACACAAACTTTGCAGGAGCAAAATCAAACTTATATGTAAAACACGATGTTACAAGTGATACCAAAATTGATTCAAATGGCACTGTGCAAAGAACAATAACTATTCGTTATAAGAATCCATATCGTGCGTCTGACTGTAATCTTGAGCGAGGCGGATTGTGCTTAAATGCACCACTTCGAAACTGGCTTCGACTATATGTTCCAGAAGGTAGTAAATTAATAAGCTTTAAGGGCTCTCAAAAAAAGACACAAACATATGACGAACTTGGAAAGACTGTATTTGAGGGTTTTATGACGGTAAATCCAATGGGTTCGGCACTTGTTACTGTAACGTATGAACTTCCATTTAAAGTAGCAAAACAGAAAGATTATACACTCTATATACAGAAGCAGCCAGGAACTGTGGGTCACGCATATACAGTCACAGTAAACAATAAATTGCGTTCAAATACCCCCCTTGTCAAAGATTACGAGCTTACTTTACAATAATTTGATGAGGTATCGTAGTGATGTAGGAATTATCCTTAAAAAAAACCAACTCCTGGGTGACAATATTTTAGTCACCATTTTTTCGCTATCTAAGGGCAAGATTATCCTAAAAGCATATGGCGTAAAAAAAATGAATAGTAAACGCATGGCACATTTGGAAACAGGAAACTACATTTCATTTTCGAGTTACCAAAAAGACTCATATTCAACGCTTACGGAAACAGACCTTATCTATGGTTATTCTAAAATTCGTAAATCAAGCGAAAAGTTAGCATATCTGTTTACGTATTTATTTGTATTAAATCGAGTTCTGCCAGAAGATCAGCCAGAAGAATCGCTGTTTATGAATGCAAAGGCTTTTTTGAAAGAACTGAATAATTCATCTACATTTGTAACTAACGATCTAATGCGGCATTTTGATGAACTACTTTTTGCTGCAGGATATCTTTCCGATGAAAAGCGAAGTCGAGTCGATTATGACACGATGCTATTTGTTGAAGAAGTAATCGGTAGAAAAGTAAGCGTGAGTTTTTAAGTCAGTTTTTCGTATTCAGTGTCCTTGAGTGATTTTACTAAATCCGAAAGTTTGGGTGCAGATGACTTTTTCGTTACAAGCATTACGTCTTCTGTGTTGACAATTACAAAGTCATCTAGGTCGAGTGTGACAATGAGTTTTTCTGCGTCATAATTGTAAATAATAGAATTTGCAGTATTTTTTGCAAGTACTTGTCCATGGGTTACGTTAGCTTCAGGAGACGTTTCTAATGCTTCTTTAAGTGCTTCCCATGCACCTATATCAGACCATCCTACATCTAAGGTTAGAACATATGATTCAGATCCATCGAGTTTTTCATAAATCGCATTGTCTACATGTACAGTGGGAATTTGAGGATACTCTGAGTCAAGAACCTCTTGAAAAGAATCGGTGCCATATGCATTAGCTATTGCATTAGTATGAATAAAAACATCAGGAGCATGTAATTGGAAGAGTTCGTTTAAGAATGCAGGGGTTGTCATAAAATAGCCAAGATTCCATGCATGATGTCCACTTTGATAAAATCGTTGAGCAGTTTCGCTGTCGGGCTTGTACTTAAAGCTTTTGAAAGAGTGAATGTCGGCATCAACGCCTAAATCTATTTTATCTCCGTATTCAATCCACCCTAAATTCTCACTTGCAAACCGGGGCTTGTGTCCAATAAAAATAATTTTATGTGGATCTTTTTCAATTATGTTTCGTGATGACATATTTGCATTCATGATTTCTTGAGGTTTTTTTATTAAATGATCGCTCCACATATTGAGTACGGATACATCAGGAAAGTTTTTTGCAAGAATGCCAAATATAAAAGCGACTGCCGCTCCGACATCTCGTCGACACGGTTCTCCAATAATATTATCTGCTGGAATTTGAGGGAGCTGTTTGCGTATTATATTTACATATTCAGCACCTGTAGAAATATAAATATCTTCTGGAGCATACTTTTGACTTATTACCGCAACTTGAAGCTGAATGGTTGATTTGCCGTTTACGAGTGGTTCAAACTGTTTTGGGCTATTTTTGCGCGAAAGAGGCCACATGCGTGTACCAGCTCCCCCGGCAAAAATAACTGCTTTCATGTTTAATTATTTTGTATGTATTGCGCGAACTTTTTAATAAATATATCTTTACTAAATTTTTCAGCTTGTTTAGGACCATCTTTTTTTGCTGATATTGCTAGAGTGTAGTACATTGTTTCGAACTTTTCAAGCGCTTCTGTAAGCGATTTTTCTGATTGGTGTGCAAACAGAATTCCAGTAATATTAGGCAGAATTGTCTCTGCTACTCCACTTTCTTGATATGAGATGACTGGACACCCAAAAAACTGTGCCTCAAGTGCAGTGTATCCAAAATCTTCTTTCTGGGGCATTATCAGTGCCTTAGCGTGTGAATAATATTCGGCTAGTTCCTGATCAGTAACGCTTTCAATAAATGTTATATTCTTACCCGCAATATTCTTTAAGCGCGCTAATTGCGAGCCTGTTCCTACAACGATGAGCTTCTTTGCCAGATTATTGAACATGTTTATTACCAAATCGATTCTTTTATATTGTTCCAAACGAGAAACTACTAAGTAGTATTCAGCCCGCGATCGTAATGTGCTAATCGTAGTTGGTTTGAGCTCATTCCAGTAGTTTATATCAAAAGGAGGGTATAGTACTTCGGCGTCACGATGGTAGTACGTACCAATATTACGAGAAACTAGCTTTGAAATTCCTATGAGCTTGTCTGGTCTTTGAGCGGCGATGTAGTCCCATCTCTTTAGATAGACACTATATTGTAAGAAGCTAATAATTCGATCGAGTTTCGATTTGTAGGCTTCGGGTTGATCCCATAAAAAACGTGTAGGTGAAAGCATCAAACATACATGATGTGTGTCGGGGCGGGTTACGACACTTTTGGCAAACGAAGAAGTAACAGAAATAACCATGTCATACGTTGAAAAATTCAGACTCTCAAAGGCAAATGGATACAATGGTACGCAAAGAGTGCGATTGGACTTTATAACATTTGGTAACTTGGAAATAAATGATGTTTTAAAATGAAATTGCTTTGCCCAAGGGGCTTTTTCATAGTCGCAGTATGATGTGTAAAAATCTGCAGTCGGATACATTTCCTTGAGTGTTAAAAGAACCCGTTCTGCACCTCCCCATTTATCAATCCAATCATACACAATTGCAATTTTCTTGTTTTTCATAAATGGCGGTATATCTCTTATGGCAGTTTATTTATGCATTCAGCATAAATATGCTGTGTTTTTTTCGTCATGTTTGCAAATGAAAAGCGCTTTGTGTCAAGTTTCGGAATGGTGAGCTTTTTGTTTGATGCCTCTGTAAGTGCGTCGCGAATTGAAGTGCTATTGTAAGGATCAAAACGAGGAGTATGTTCGTGAACAATTTCATTGAAAACGGGAATGTTTGAAGCAATAACAGGACATCCAAAATACTGTGCCTCAACAACTGGTAGTCCAAAACCTTCAGAAAGTGATGGTTGTACGAGTGCCTTTGCATTTTTGAAAAGCGCAATTTTTTGTGCTTGAGAAATATTAAATAACTGCAATATTTTACTGGTAAGACCAAGACGTGATATAAGTTGTGAAATATTATGTGAGAAAAAATCTTTAGGACCAACGAGTAGTAATTTTTCAGGAATCGAAGCAGTAGCATATGCCTTCAATAGGTTCTCAACATTCTTGTGTGGGTAAGAATTGCCTACATATATATAAAACGGTGAGTTGTCTAAAAAAAGTCGTATGGATCTGAGTATTGACGTATCTTCATCCATTTTTTGCAATTCAAAATCAATTCCTTCATTTGTAACCACAATTTTGTGACTATACATATTTCCAAATGACGAAAGAATGTCACTTCGTACAGCTTCAGAAGGAACGATTACATACGAGCTATTTCGCATTCCCTGTAATAAAACCTTTTTATATGCGACGTGCTTGATATGAAATAGTGGCGATGGCAGTGTGGTTGCGCGACCTGTTTTAAAAAGCAGCGGAGTAAGGTCGTGTATTGTTATCACAAACGGTTTTTTGTAGAAATAGGGAAAACTAAAATAGGTAAAATGCATGACATCTAAATTGTCTTTATAAAGTGTCTTGAGAAACATTGTCTGTTCTGCCGTAGAATGCCAGCGATACGGAGCGTGTCGTTTCGTTATGCGTTCTTTATCTGGAATATACTTGAAATCTTCGGAATATGCGTAAACATAGTATTCTATTTCGGTGTCAGCAGTATCAAGGTAATGTAATAAATTACGTATATATACGCCTACTCCTGTCTGCTGAATCAATCGTGCGTCTATGCCAATTCTTTTCATCGGGGAAGTTTAGATTTTAAAGTAATAAGATGATGAACAATCATATTTTGAAATCGAGAATTTTTCTTAGCGAGGCGCTTGTTATAAAAAATACTCATGGCCTCAAAGAAATGATTCCCTGTCTTTTTCTGAACTCTGACTGTACTTTTTTGCAATCCGCTTTGGTATTTTAAGTGCACGACTGTAAAGAGAGGATAGTAGATAATGCGATAGCCAAGCTCCTTAATACGAAACGACAGATCTATATCTTCGCCATACATAAAATAGTCTTCATCAAATCCGTGAATTTTTTTCAAAAGATCAGTGCGTGAAAAATAAAATGCACCGGTTGGGGAATCTATTTCGTGTATCGTTGTGAGATTTAAGTGGGTCAAATGATAACCTCCAAAAACTCGATTGAGAAATGGAACTGGAGCAAACATTTTTTCTAACCGAGAAAAATAGGTAAATGCGTTCCATAAACTAGGAAATCCTCGGTGACTTGCTGGATCAATATTTCCATTTGGCAATTCTACACGAACGGTAAGTGCTCCTACTTTTTTATGTTCGTCCATGTAATGAACTATATCTGCAAAATTCACATCGGTAACATAGACATCGGAATTTAAAAATAATACGTATTTTCCTGAAGCTATTGCAAGACCCCTATTGTTTCCCTTAGAAAATCCCATATTTTCCTCAAGAAACAATGCTTTCACTTCTATGTTTTTACCTTCCGACCGACAGTCTTTTATCATTTCAACAGAACCGTCAGTTGAGTTGTTATCTACCATGATTATTTCAGTTGAAACAGAAGGTGATTGTTGTAGTGCGTTCTCAAGATGTTCAAAGCACTGCCGTGTAACGTCAAGAGTATTATACGAAACAATGATGATTGACAAATCTTTCATATCGGTTATCGAAACCAAGCTGCTCTACCTAGTTTGTAGTGGAGGTTTTTTTCTTTTCTTTGGCCAATTTCTTTTGCGGGAACTCCACCGACAATAGTATATGGAGCAACGTCTTTTGTAACGACAGCCCCTGCAGCCACAATAGCGCCTGTGCCTATTGTTACACCAGGTAGAATTATTGCACGAGGTCCTATAAATACATAATCCTGGATTGTAACTGGAGCAAGTATAATTTCTTCCGCAGCAGCAAAGTGTTCGCTATGTATATTATGTTCACTGTTGTAAATCATGACCTGCGATGCAATATCTACATGATCTCCTATGACAAGTTTAGCACGACCGTCTAAAACAGCGAATTCCCCTATAATCGTATCTTTACCAATATGAATATTTAATGGATCATAAAATCGGGCATGCATGTGAATGGCTGAGCCGTTACCAATATGCATTCCTGCAAATCGATACACAACTCGTCGTATATGGTGAAATGGCATGCAACCTGTCAAATGAACGAAGAAAACTACTATCTCGAGTAAGATAGTCCGTATGCGAACAGCAATCTTATATGCTAATTCGTCTATCGATAGAGTCTTTCCTGTTTTATCTTTCATAGCTTTTTTTAACCTTGTGGATTGTAGCTTTAATTATGGCTTGCTACATCTTTTAATACTTTAAGTGTCTTTTTAGCACATTGTTCCCAGCTAAATTCGCTTACTCTCTGAGCTCCTTTATTTTTCATTGAGGTGCGAAGTTCTTTGCTGGTAAGTACTTTATTAATAGTATGTACCATATCCATTGTATCATTTGGATCAAAGTATGCACAAGCATTGCCACAAATTTCAGGTAAGCTTGAATTGTTTGAAACTATAACAGGACAGCCTGCATGCATAGCTTCAAGCGGAGGATTTCCAAATCCTTCATACAATGAAGGAAGCACTAATGCTTGTGCATGCTTATACAGAGTGTTTTTCTCATTCTCCGACACATATCCGGTGAATACTACATCATCTTGGAGCCGTAGCTCTTTGACTCGTTCAAAAATCTCATCGTACAACCATCCCTTTTTTCCAACTATATATAGCTTTAAGTCTGAGTGTACTTTTTTGAGAATACTGAATGATTCAATGAGTTTAGCAACGTTTTTACGAGGCTGGAGTGTTCCTACATATAACAAGTAAGGAGCGGTTGGCGTCTTAAACTCTTTTGGAGTATCGGTAGCGCTAGACTGGTTGAACCCATTGTGAATAACGGTAATTTTTTCTTCCGGTGTTTTATAGTGTTTAATAATATCTTTTCTTGTATTCTCAGATACAGAAATGATCTTTTTGGAATGTTTAAGCGCGTAGCTAGTCCAGTTTTTCAGCTTATACAAATCTTTTTTTAAAAACTCTTCGGGATAATAAAAATAAGCCACGTCATGGATAGTGACAACAGTCTTTACAGAGCTAAATCGAGGTATGTAATGAGCAGGGCAAAACAAAACATCAGGGCGTTTATGAGTTGCCAAATATGCTGGAAAGAATACTTGACTCCATGCAACTGAGCCCGCAATTACCACATACTTAAAATTCTCATTTTGTTTTGGAAGATCCGAAAGGGGAGTTTTTCTCAAATAAATTACGAATTTATTTTCCTCACTGGCGTTCTTGTAAAATTCTTTCAATATATTAAAGGTATACATCGAAACACCAACTCGTTCGTTTACATTCGCTTCATTTCCATCAATTCCAATTATCATACGGTGATCGCAGCAAGTAAATTTTTGTAAAAATGCTGTGCGTCAAAATTTTGAGATCGCAGTTTTCCGGCGCTGCGTAGTTTTTCTTGCATTGATGTATTCGTGATTAATTCAGCTATTTTTAGACGTATATCATCGACGTTTTCTGGATCAAATAGTAATGCAATGTTTTTACCAATCTCCGCCAGTGACGAAGTGTTTGACGTTGCCACTGGGCAGCCAAGTGCCATTGCTTCTACAACAGGATATCCGAAACCCTCATATAGTGACGGATATACAAAGCACAAAGCGTTCTTATATAGCTGATATAAATCTTCGTCAGGAACAAATCCTAAAAATTTAACACGATCAGAATTATGTATTTTTTGATTTCCCCATCCAGTTGGTCCTACAACTAACAAATCTGTGTCAGCGACATTTGCATTCTCGAATGCCTCAACAAGACGAGCAATATTTTTACGTGGCTCTAGTTTGCCAACCGAAAGGATATACTTTTTTGAAGGAATAACAAAATTCGATTTTGGCAATGGGTTTGGAATCGTAACAGCCGGATAGAGCACCTGTATCTTACGTTCGGGGATTGCAAGGAGTTTTACCAGATCATCCTTTGTTGCTTGGGAATCAGCAAGAATCAAATCAACTTCTTTTTTTACATATGCTAGGCGTCTCTTCTGCACCGCCAATATCTTTTTATGAACAGTTTCAGGATATTTCATAAAAACCAAATCATGAACAACCGTAACCTTCTTTGCGCTGCTTGGAGGCTGTGTCCAGTCGGACGAGAGAAAAATGTCCTGTTTTCCAATAAATTTCTCAATTGGGTATATGTGTGCTTGGTTCCAGAGAATGTCAAGAGCTGTAGGTGGGAGTTTTGCAGTTATAAGAGAGTGTTTCTCTTCGATACGCGCCTTTAGCTCTTGTGGGAGTGATCGGCGAAGTGACGAAAAGAAAAACGTATACTCATTTTTTGTATCAAACTCCAAAATCGCATCAATCATTGATCGCACATATCGAGCTACTCCAGTTCCTTCATATGCTACTTGTGAAATATCTATTCCGATTTTCATGAATGTTTAATATGCTGATACACGCGCTCTAATTTGGCTGCAATTTTAGGATATGCGTATTGCTCTTCAACCAATCTGCGTGCATTTGAACGAATAGAGACAAATAAATCGTGATCTTGTAATATGAGCTTTGCTTTTTGAGCAAATTCGTCGGCGTTTTTAGCAATTAAGACGTTTTTCCCATCGTGTACATCAAGTCCTGCGACACCAGTCTTGGAAGATATCACCGGTAATCCAGAAGCCATTGCCCCCAAAATTTTCAAGCGTGTTCCTCCGGGTCCTTCCAGTGGTGCAATGAATATCAAGCCTTTTCCGTATGCTTCTTTTACTGCGGCAATACTTGTTTTTGGTAAATCCAGTATTTCAATACGCTCGCCCGTAAGATGTACAATTTTTTCACGTGCATATTGGCCAGCAATTATACAGCGGGCCTCAGGTATTTCTTTTAAGATTTTAGGAAAAACTTTTTGTGCTAAAATTTCGGCGCCTTCCACATTTTGTAGCCATGAAAAATTGGCTACGTATAAAAATGTAACATCTGTTCTGTTTATTTTTTTTGAATATAGTTCCATCAAATCTTCCCCAGCTGCATTGGGAATTATCTCCACAGGGAGATTAGGTATTAATTTATGCATTTCATGCTTATCTTCTTCGGAAACCGCACCAACAATCGATGCTTTTTGCCAGTAGGTTTTTTCCCAGTACTTTAATTTCATAATATCTATTTTCAGTAATTTAGGAAGGAGCGGAATTGGAAGGTTGTCGATGTAATGCTGATACACCCGATATTCTATTGTTTGTTCAACCAACAAAATAGGAACGTTTGTTTTGGGAATATGAGGCATGACATAAAATGTTTCAGCATGAATAAGGTCGATCTGCTCTCGTTTGAGTAATTTCTCCACAACAACGCGCGCTTCTTGTGAATAATTACGAACAACCACAAAGGGTAAAAAACCGAACACGCTTTTAAAAATATTTTTGAATGTCCATGGTGTTTTTGATCGGCTACATGCATGAATTTCTTTACAATATTTTTGTAAATGCGCAATATGTTCTTTTTCAGTATTCTGTTTGATAAGTCCAATGAGATAAATTTCATGATGTTTACTCAGTTCTTTAATGAGATTGTAAGAACGTATTTGTCCTCCGGAAGAAGGAGGATACGGTAAGTACGGAGTCAGCATCAGTATTTTCATAGCTTAAAAATCGTGGCTTTATTACTTTCAAAAACTACCGAAAAATCAGGTACTTTTTTGACTTCGATGATGACATCTGGTTTATCGGTCACAAAGTAGTTGGCACCACGTTTGCGCAAATCATGCAGATCTTCTGTAACGGCCGGATATCCACGACGGTTTGCGTTATAAAGCAGCGTAGTATCTCCAACAGTGTCCGTAACCACAATAGCATCCTCTTCAGTAATGAGCTTGATCGCTTGTGCGGTGCTAACCATACTATCTGAAATATTGTAGTAATCTTTTACTCGCTCATATGAAAAAAGCCACGAACCTGCAAAGATTACGACAATTGAAGCAATTAGCATGGTTTGATTTGCTACCTTTTTTCCGAGTTGCATAAAGAGCGATACGCCCAAACCCACAAAAATAGCGACTGCAGGCAAAATAACTACTTGATAGTAATCGTGCTGGACATTTCCACCTTGAAAAGTAAAAAGGTACAACAGCGCACTTGCGCCAATTGAATAAAATAGCGCGCTTTTAAGCGGTTTTTTTATAATTCCTGCCATTAAGAAAACAATAGTGTATCCTCCCAGCAGCAAAATCAGAATTCTTTCAAAAAAAATCCAGCGGAAAAACGCGGGTCTAAAAAAGACCGACTTTAATTCTCCTCCTGTATTTACGCCAAAAAAAAGCCAATCACTTGCTGGGATTCCCTGAGGAAATTGGGTAATGTATAAACGCCATGCCGCTAGTGGAGCAACAGCTCCAATGAAATATATATATAAAGGAATCTGTGCAATAACACCAAATCCGTATTTCTTAAACATAAGATATACAACTGGAAGGAGATAGAAAATAACAGTAGGCTTGGTGAGTAGCCCAAACATAATCATAAACATCGAAAGTAGCAAAAGCACCGTACTATTTATTGTCGATTTTGAAGAGTGTTTTGCAAATTTATATGCAAAGAAAATGCCCATAAACATAAATGAAACTGCTGGAGTGTCGGGTAGTATGACGCGCGAATAGTATATAAAAAAGGGGAATACTGCATATGTAAGTGCTGCTGCAATAGCTGCCGTTTGACTTTCTTCAAAATAGAGTAAGTAGTAAATAATGCTGATTGTTATCAGTGAGAACAAAATCGTTACTAAACGCCCGTGTTGTTCAATTGGTACAAATGGGAGTGCTGTATGGAACGTGGCTATTATGCTCTGATAAATGGGAAATTCCACGTATCGCAAGCCTTCAGGATTGTATTGTCCTGTTTGTACATTTGAAAGGTCATCATAGCGAGGTTTTAACAAGTCGATCCCATCTTTAGCATAATTACGAGCAACTGCTGCTGTATCTGCTTGTCTCCATGAATGCCAGTCAGCAAGCGGTGCGGTAAATTTATAGAGTCGTACTACAAATGCTAGTAGTAATATCGCTCCAAGTATAAGCGTATTTTTTTTTGAAAAGAAATTCATGGTATATATTATTTTCGAGCACTGTCAAGGCGTCCAACAAAAATTCCTAACGTAAACCACAGAATGTAAGCAACTTTTGAAGCTTCAAATACATCGATATATCCAGCATTAATCATTAAACCCGCTAGACCAAATAAGAGTGATGTAAAAATGTATTGTTCGTTTTCGGCAACTTTTTTAATACCAAGTCTGAGATAGTTTCCAATTGAATAAAGAACAAATAAAAATAAACCAAATCCCAACAGTCCAAATTCTCCTAGCCATCGTAGATAATCATTATCAGTTGATTCAGTAATTGAAGAAGGTCCTGTTCCTAGCAGTGGATTTTTAAGTAATGCATTAATTGCACGAGGCCATTCTACCTGTAAGCGTGTAGCAAAAGATATATCGGTTGCAACCGCTGAAACTTCTTTGTAATTTGCAGAATTTGTAGCTCCTGGTACGTTGCCTAGTCCACTTTTGGTAGCCTCTTTAATTGCTTCATTGATTGATTGTGCTTTAATTGCCGCAGCTTCTGAAGACTGCTGTGTCTGTTTGTTAATCTGAATAAATGACGTACCTGCAGGGAGTTCTTTACTATTGATTCGTTGTGAAACTACCACCTGACCGGTTTGTTCGTTTACTAAAATTTGTTTAATTTGAAATGTTTTAAGGAGACGCTGTGTAAGATCCTTTTGAGAATAAGCAAGAATGAGGGAAAGAAGAAATACAAAGGCAAAGTGTCGGTAACGCTTTATGTATAGTAAAAATAACGGTGTGGTAACGATGTAGGCTAAAAACGAAGATCTGGAAGCTGTTAGCATGAGTATGAATACTCCGAGAATGAAGATGACATATAAAGAATAATGGAGAAGAGTCTTCTTTTTTGTTGCGATGAATGTACCAATAATAATCGGCAGTGTAAGTACTAAATACGCCGCTAAATCGTAGTGTCCGCCAAATGTTGAAGAAATTCGAGCTTCTGGAGTCAAGAACAATATATGGCCTTTTGCGAATTCTGGATTCATGGTAGATACTGCTGGGAAATCAAAGAATCGTTGACCAATACCGTAAAAACATACGAGTGTAAATGATGCTATTAAGCTGCCCAGTAGCCAATTAAATTGTTTTTTGCTACGGACTGCATTAACTGCGATGAAGAAAATTATCATATATTCAACTCGTCGCGCAGCGTGAAGTAGTGCTAGCTGATGATATGGGAGTGTTTTTGTTATGAATATTCCACTTACAACCGACAGGAATACAGCTCCCCAAAACAATACGATCGGTTTAGTAAAGATTGGATGCAGCGTAGCTTTTTTTCGAAGAAGCTGTACGACAAATACAGCAGCAACAAATGCTACATAAAAGTCTTCAAGACGAATAGCAATATATGTGTACGTTACAAAATGAAAAGGGAGTTTTGGATACAGCGGAATAATAAAAACAAATGCCGTTAATAAAATCGTAAGCAAATTGTCATCAATTGTTTTTAGCAATTCCCAGAGCTTGCGCATATGTTTTTTTTAAGTACTCGTTGTTTGTAACGACTCCAATTGCAATACTAACAAGTGCTTTAAATTGTAGCATAAACCGTAGAACTTGTAATTGCAAGCGGCTAGTGTGTTTTTTATAGAAATACAAGAATCCTTTAAAAACCTGTATGATTGGCTCGCTACGACCATTGCTCGAAGCGCTTCCCAGGTGAATAATACGAGATTGTGGGTAAAAGCCTGTCATTAATCCAACCTGCCGTGCTCGGTACAATAAATCAATTTCTTCCATATACATGAATATTGCTTCATCGAATCCGCCAAGACTTTCAAAGTCACCTTTTTTACACATAAAACATGCTCCCGAAACCCAATCTACTCGTTTGGTGAATCGTGGTGAAAAACGGGTTAAACCGTAATAATCTCCGCGCAGAAAAAGGGCTGCAAACACTACTGGTAGTGTATAAAAGTATCCTGCCGACGCTTGAGGAGTTTTTCCATCTTTTTCAATAAGCTTTGGTCCAACGAATGCAAATGTATTTAAGTCGCTGGTAAAAAAGGAGTAAAGGGAGCCAATCGCGTCGTCTAAAATCTCAGTATCCGAATTAAGGAAAAGAAGATGTGTCCCTGTTGCCTGTTTGACTGCCGCATTATTACCCCGAGAAAATCCCAAGTTTTCTTTACTTTCTATAATTTTTAAGGGGAATGTGGAGTGCTTTTTAAATTCCTCAAGCATTGCAACAGAATCGTCTTTGGAATCATTATCTAAAACAATAATTTCCATTTTAAAAGGAGCTTCTTTAAGCGACGTAACAATACTCTCCAAACACCGCTTCGTAATCGAGGACGTATTGAAGGAAATTATAATAATTGAAAGATCAGTCATACGTTTAGTATAGCAGGTCATCCTGAGCGAGGCGAATGATTCCAGTTCATGTTTTTTTTGACAGGCAGAAAAAAAAGTGTATAATCGGGATATTATATTGTTGTGACAATTAAATATGGCATCAAAAGCAGAAAATACTCAAGCATATTCTCATGAACTTCAACAACCCACTGCGCATGAATGGGTACATCAAGTGACAGCGGCTTTAGGTGAAAATGGATCTTTGACAAGAGCAAATAGCGTAATACTGCAAATTTCGCTAGCAGAACGACTTTATACGACATTTGGTTATGATCGGTCAAAAATTATTGTCGCTGGTACATACAGAAGACACAAAACACCTGATGAAGCACAAATTGCAAAAGGTCAACTAGATGAACTTCAAAGAGAATTAATAGAACAGCAAAATCAAACCGCTTATAGAGTGATCGCAGAAAGACAAGTGGCTGGTATCATTCAGGATTATTTTCAAGTAGATCGGGATTTTGACCAATACTTAGATGCATTGAAATGGGTAGATGATGTCAAAAAGCACAACGTGATTCAAAGAGATGTTGAGGGAATGCAGTTTACGCTCGTTGCCGATACTCGACATGTTTTGGACAATGCGAATAAAGAAATGCATTTGAAAGATGAAGAGCTTGATCGTGTTCTAAAAGATCGTTTAGCTGTACAATTTGGACCATTTTCCAATGATGTGTACACTGTTCTATATTCGCCTATCCTAGATGATTCAAATCGGGCCCAAGAGATTGCGCGTCTACAAGATTGTCTAACTGAAAGTCCTTGGTCAGGATTGTTGCATACCGAAAGTATATCGCAATTTGATACTAAAGGTAATATTATAAATACACTAACAAGTCGCAATCTTGCAGCAGAACGGCTTCGCTTCTTGTTAACAACTCATACGGTTGGACAACCTAATACCGTAGGAATTCTTTTCAATTTTGAATCAAGACTTGCTGAACAGGTACGATAAAATTATTAGCCTTTTTCTGCTATACTTTCTTTTATGAATTCGCAAGCTTCATTAGATAAAGTTACTGCTCTTGCTAAGCGCCGGGGATTTATTTATCCTTCATCCGACATTTATGGCGGCATGGCAAATAGCTGGGATTTTGGACATTACGGAACACTTCTAAAAAACAATATTCGCGACATGTGGTGGAAACACTATGTTTTGGATCGACCTGACATGATAGGAATTGAGGCGAGTATTTTTTTGAACCCAAAAGTATGGCAGGCAAGTGGGCATGTGGCAAACTTCACCGATGCCATGGTTGATTGTAAAAATTGCAAGACTCGAACACGAGCTGATCATTTAATTGAAGGAGCGCTTAAAGACACAAAGGTTGAAGGTTTGCCTGTTGAAGAACTAACCGAGCTTATTAAGAAAAACGCTATTAAATGTCCAAAATGTGGGCTCTCCGACTGGACTGACGTTCGTCAGTTTAACTTACTATTTGAAACAAAATTAGGGATTGTAGAAAGTGAAAAGTCCCAGGTGTATTTGCGCGGAGAACTGGCACAAGGTATTTTTATTAACTTCAAGAATGTGTTAAATTCCATGCGAGTCAAGCTCCCATTTGGAATTGCACAAGTTGGTAAGGCTTTCAGAAATGAAATAACCATGGGTCAGTCAGTTCATCGAACGTTAGAGTTTGACTTAATGGAATTTGAGTATTTTATTGATCCTAAAAACTGGGAGTCAACATATAATGCGTGGCACGACGATATGTGGCAGTTTGCACTCTCTTTGGGACTAAAGGAGGAAAATCTGCGTTGGCGCGAGCATGAAGAATTTGAGCGAGCGCACTATTCCAAAAAAACCGCTGATATTGAATATGAATATCCATTTGGGTTTAAAGAAATGTTTGGGATTGCGTACCGCACCGATTTTGATTTGAAAAACCACATGGAGCAATCAGGGGTAGATATGCACTACACCGATAAAGATGGTAACAAGTACGTTCCGCATGTAGTCGAGCCTACATTTGGGCTTTCACGACTTGTGGGAGTTGTTTTGACCGATGCGTATTGCGAGGAAAGTGTTGGAGAAAATACTCGTACAGTGCTTAAATTACATCCGAAACTCGCACCTATTAAAGTTGCCATATTTCCATTGCAAAAAGATGAAAAGCTACAGGCTGAGGCAAAGGAAATATACAACTCATTAAGCAAGCAATTTGTTTGTGAATTTGATGATGCAGGAAATATTGGAAAAATGTATCGTCGACAAGACGAGATTGGAACACCGTTTTGTATAACGGTTGATTACGAAACTGAATCAGATGGAAAAGTCACTATACGCGATCGTGACAGCATGAAGCAAGAACGTGTTGAAATCGCTCAACTTTCTGAGTATATTGAAAAAAAGTTAACAATATAACTATGAAAAATAAAAACACTCAGGTTGCTGTTGGAATTTTAGTTTCAGTACTTGTAATTGGGGCATTAGTGATGATTGGAATGAAAAAATCGGGCAGTACTCAAGAAGCAGACGATTCAAATTTACCACAGGTAGAAGTAATACCAACAGTGGGAGCTTCTACCAAGGTTGTGCTTGAATCGGGCAAGGCAAAAGGAGAAGTGAAACTAAGTATTGAAGGTATGCCAGAAGGTACCACAGGATTTGAGTATGAGCTTGCATATAATACCAAAGGAGATGTTCAGCAAGGAGCCATTGGAACTGTTATGGATGTTGAGGGAAAATCATCGTATGACAAAACAATTTGTTTATGTAGTGAGTCTTCCGGAACACGACGATATCACGAGCTCGTCGATAATATGATAACCGTCTCTATTAAATTTGACACGGCTTCAGGTCCTCGTAAGTTTGAGAAAGAATTCGAGATTTAAAAGAACATACGGTGTGATATAATCGGCTCGTATGTCGGCTGAGATATTCCATACTATCGGTAAACGAATGGTTAGTCAGCATGTTCCCTCTGAGGGTCGTGTTGAGCTCCCACTAGGTAAAAACGGTACTATTGTGTGTACGAGCCTGGGTGGTGTGTCTGAGGTTATGGTTTGGCAATATGATTCAAATCCCTTGCCCGATCACCCAGATTCTTCATGCAGACTACTTGGTATTGTGCCTCCATCGGGAATGCTGGTTGTCCCCGTGACTCAACGTCAGCGGGTGACCATTCATCATACATAATTAATACTCCTTGTTTTTCCCCTCGAATCAATACGAAATATGCTTATTTACCCCTTGACATCGCTCTAAATTGAGCCTAAAATGGTTGTAAATGGCATTTTTTGGTGAATATAAAGTTTCAATAACGGCTGGGGGAAGAATAGTGTTACCGAAAAAGATACGAGAACAGGTGAAAGGAGAAGTATTTATACTCACCAAGGGATTTGACGTTTGTCTGGGGGGATATGATAAGGCTGATTGGGACAAGCGATCAGATGCACTTTTACAAGTTTCGCTTCTTGACCGAGACGACATCGACCGTCGCCGATACATTTTTTCAGGTGCACAAGAAATTGGGCTAGATGAACAAGGACGTTTTGTTATCCCAAAGTCACTAGCAGCATTTTCTGGTGCAAGTTCTGGAGAAGTTGTAATTATCGGTGTTGGCGACCACTTTGAAATTTGGGAACAAAAACGCTGGAATCAATATTCCAAAGCGACAAAACAATAATATGCATACACCTGTCTTATTTAATGAGGTGCTAGAAGGACTACGAGTAATTCCACAGGGAAAGTATGTTGATGGCACCTATGGACAAGGTGGTCACGCACGAGCAATTGCTCAAAAAGGGGGTATGGTATTGGGTATTGATTTGGATGCGGACCAGGTACATAAGAGTGACAAAGACTTAGTGCGAGTCGTACACGGTAACTATGCAGATATTGCTCAAATTGCAAAAGACGAAGGTTTTTACCCTGTCGAAGGAGTGCTTCTCGATTTTGGATTGTCTATGGAGCAATTAAGTCATAGTAATCGTGGTTTTAGCTATAAACATGGTCAGGAACCTCTCGATATGCGAATTAATGGCAAATCTGAGCATATAACTGCTGCAGACATTATAAACACATATTCTCGACAAGAATTGGCAGATATGTTTAGTCGAAATGCTGAACAGCTTGGTGGTAATACACTTGCCAATGCAATCAAAAGTGGTGGTACTGTTGCAACAGTTGCCGATGTGGTTGATCGAATTGGATCAGAAAGCGAAAGTACTTTAAAAAGAGTTTTTCAAGCGCTACGTATAGAAGTCAACCATGAGTTCGACAATATAAAAGCAGGAATCGAGGGAGCATACGAAATTACAAAAGTTGGAGGAAGAATTGCAATTATTAGTTTCCACTCTGTAGAAGATCGCATTGTAAAACAATGGGCACGGGGAAAGGGTTTGAAAGAAATTACAAAGAAAAAAGGAGGAACGCACGCTTTTGAACGAAGTGCGGTGTTACGAATTTACGAAAAATAATATGAAAATACTATACGGATTGTTACTAACTGCTATGATTACCGTAAATATTTATTTATTTGCACAAGGAATAGTGGTCTCAGACAATGTGCAACGACTTGAACTTGCAACACAGAAGTTGAAAACGGAAAATAGTGAATTACAAGCCCAATTATATAAGGTAAATTCACTTGATAACCTTGAGCTTATTGCTCAGGATTTAGGATTTACACAAAAGTCACAGCCACTTTTTCTTGATACGCCCGCATACGCTTCTCGATAAGGTATCATAGAAGTATGAATAGATTGCTGAGTGTTGCAATATTTTTTAGCGTAATACTATTACTTATAATAGTTCGCTTGAGTTACATTCAAATTCTTCGCCCAGATTCCTTTTACTCAAACAATTATTTACACACCGATACAATTTCAGCTTCGCGTGGAGAAATCTTTGATCGTAATCGGGAAGCGTTAGTACTTAATAGAACTACATATCAAGCATTTGCGCTCCCGCAAAAAATTACTGATAAGGAAGCGTTCATTAAAAAAATTGATAGCATACTGAAAATCGGTGAAGCAACAATCGACGCTAAACTTGATATGTCAAAGCAGTGGATTCCAATAAAGTCAGGAGTGAGCCAGGCAGACAGAAAAAAACTTGCAGCTCTAAAGCTTGATGCGTTGGGATTTGATGAGCAATCATCTCGATTTTACCCTGAGTCCTCGCTTGCGGCACAACTACTCGGCTTTGTAGGAAAAGATAATGAAGGTGACGATATTGGCTATTTTGGTATAGAAGGATTTTACTCACGTGATTTGGCCGGTTTACCTGGTCTTTTTCTTACTGAGCGCGATATGCTTGGTAAACCAATCTTTGTTGGTACACAAGATATGGTGAGCGGTGAAGATGGACGTGATTTGTATTTGACAATTGATAAAGTAGTTCAGCATATAGCAAAGTCCAAATTACTGGCAGGGATAGAACGATATCAAGCTAAAGAAGGCTGCGTAATTATTGCTAATCCCAAAACGATGGAAATTCTAGCTCTTACGTGTTTGCCTGACTATGATCCAGATCAATATTACAAATTTTCTGAAAGCTATTTTACTAATCCAACTATTACTAATCTTTTTGAACCTGGATCTATTTTCAAACCTCTTATTGTTGCAAGCGCATTAAATGAAAATGTAATTAAGCCTGACGAAACATTTAATGAAGATGGTCCTGCGATCGTTTCAGGTTACCAAATAAAAACGTGGAACGATAAGTACGAAGGCAAAATTACGTTTACCAGGTCGCTCGAAAAGTCTTCTAATGTAGGTATGGTTCGTGTTGGAGAACGATTAGGCGAAAAAAAACTCTATGAATATTTGCAGAAATTCGGAGTTGGAGAAGCAACAAATATTGACTTGCAAGGTGAAGTAACGGGGTATTTAAAGCCACAGAAGGATTTTTACAAAATCGACTTTGCAACGGCAACATTTGGTCAGGGGCTTGTGGTAACACCTATTCAAATGATACGAGCATTTGCGTCGTTACTGAATGGTGGGTATATTATGGAACCACATGTTGTTAAAACACTCAAAACAAGCGATGGTAATGTAAAGGATATTAATCCCAAAACTCTTCGAAGAATATTTTCAGACAAAACATCCTTACAAATTAGAAATATGCTCAAGCAAACTGTAGAGCATGCCGAGGCAAAATGGGATCGTCCGGCAGGCTACTCAATTGGTGGTAAAACTGGAACTGCGCAGGTTGCAGTTGAAGGTCAATATGATGCATCAAAAACGGTTGCTTCATTTATTGGGTTTGCACCAGTAGATGATCCCAAATTCGTTGCGCTTGTTATCTATAAAGAGCCAAAAAGTTCTCCGTGGGGTAGTGAAACAGCAGCGCCTACATTCTTCCAAATCGCAAAAGAGTTGCTAGTTTATTATAATATAGCTCCAGATAAGTAATTGTATGTATAAAAAATTAGTCAATTTTGTAGTTAATGAACTCTTTCACAAGTGTGAGGCTTTTGTTGCTCGCTTATACTACCGTCATCCTGAACAAAAAGTTAAAGTGATTGGTATTACCGGCACCGATGGAAAAACTACGACTACCCATGCGATTTATCACCTACTTACCAGTAGTGGTAAAAAAGCTTCAATGATCTCTTCGGTTTATGCAAATATTGCGGGGCATACGGCCGATACCGGTTTTCACGTAACTACACCGCGTGGATGGGTCTTATACAAGTATCTTAGTGAAGCTGTAAATGCAGGAAGTGAGTATTTTGTTCTAGAAACAACATCCCATTCGTTGGTACAGAATCGTGTGTGGGGAATTTCATTTGAAATAGGAGTGCTTACTAATATTACGCAAGAACATAGTAAAGAACATGCGACATTTGATGATTATGTTGCTGCAAAAGCTCGATTATTGCTTAGAGCACAAAAAAGCATTGTCAATAAGGATGCAAAAATTTTCCCCGTCATTAAGGAAATACTTGAAAAAAATAATAAATCATATAGTACGTATTCGATACACGATAAAACCGCAGATACTGTATGGACTGACTCAATCAAAACGTCATTGATGGAGGATTTTAACAAACAGAATATCCTTGCGGCTATTGCCGTTTGTGAAGGTTTGGGTTTTAATAAAAAAGATATTTTGCCTGCGATTTCATCTTTTACTCTTCCAAAAGGTCGTATGGATATTGTGCATAAGGGAGATTTTATGGTAGTTATTGATTTTGCCCATACGCCAAATTCAATTCATAAGGTGCTTGAACAAATAAAGAAAAACTATTTGAAAAATGGTGGAAACATTATTCATGTTTTTGGATCAGCAAGTGAGCGCGACGACATAAAACGTCCACTCATGGGCAAAGCAAGCGCTCAGTTTTCTGATTATATTATTCTTACTGAAGAAGATTATCGACATGAAGATGTTGCCAAAATTTGCTCTGAAATTGCAGCCGGATTTAATACCAAAACACAGTATGAAATAGAACCTGATCGATTGAAGGCAATTCAAAAGGCAATTTCTATGGCAAAAAAGAATGATATAGTGGTTTTAACGGGTAAAAGTCATGAAAAAAGTTTGGCCCGTAAAGGTGCAGAATATCCATGGGATGAATATCAAGCAGTTAAAGACGCGCTGATAGAACGAAAATAATATGAACAATATATACATGGTAGGAATAAAAGGAGTAGGAATGACTGCCCTGGCAGTATATTTGAAAGAGCGAGGTAAAAATGTGTGGGGGAGTGATGTAGATGAAACATTTCCCACAGACTCCGTGCTGCGTGAGCATGATATTGATGTATCGCTTGGGTTTGATACAGCGCATATTGATGACTCAATTGATTTAGTAATTACGACCGGAGCCCATGGGGGACTTACAAATATCGAGGTTACTCAAGCAGAGAGAAAGAAGATCCCTGTTTACACCCAGGCATACGAGCTTGGGCAAATTATGGAGTCGTACCAACATAAAATTGCCGTGTGTGGAGCCCATGGAAAAACTACTACCAGTGCAATGGCAGCGTTTGTACTCAATGAACTTGGATATAAAAGTTCTCATGTAATCGGGGCTTCCCGCTTTTCTGGACTCTATGGAGGTCATTATGGAGGTGATGATTATCTGGTAGTGGAAGCGGATGAATATGCTACTTCCCCGGGAGTAGATAATACAGCTCGATTCCTCTCATTGAATCCAACTATCATTATTTGTACAAATATTGATTTTGATCATCCTGATATTTACGCATCGATTGAAGAAGTCAAGGCAGCCTATCTGAAATTTTTCCAAAAACTTAACCCGCAAACAGGAACGCTTATTTACAATGGCCACAATGAGCATCTTAAGGAGCTTGTTGGAAAGCTTTCCATTAAAAATCTTATTCCCTATTATGAAACAGATACAGAAATTACCCTCTCTATTCCCGGACGTCACAATAAGTTGAATGCACAAGGAATTCTAAAACTTGCGGGAGTGTTAGGTATTGATACACAGCGATGTTTAGGAGCATTGCGAGCGTTTAGGGGAGTAAATCGACGGTTTGAAAAAATAGTAGACAGTCTCTATGACGATTATGCTCATCATCCGGCAGAACTTCTAACAACTGTGGAATCTGCGCGACAACTCTTAAAGCAACAAAAAGGGGGGAAAGTTATTTTGGTTTTCCAACCACATACGTTTTCTCGAACAAGTGCGTTACTCACAGAGTTTGCGCAGGCACTTTCGGAGGCAGATACCGCGTTTGTACTAGATGTGTTCGCTTCGGCTCGCGAAGGTACATCAGAGTTAGGAACATCGCAACAAGTAGTTGAAGAGGCAAACCGATTGGGACACTCAAATGTAGCGTACTCCACAAGAGCGGATTTAATCGAAAATTTGAAGAAAATCTATCAAAAAGGCGATATTATCGTTACCGCAGGTGCTGGTAGCATTTATGAGGCCCATAGTGATATAATAAGAGGCTTATTGTCTTCCTAATCCCAATCTTACATGGGAGTAGGATTGCCATATTGAATCATGAACACACTAAATCAATTGCAAGAAATTCTGGGAAACGATCGGGTACAAGCAAACTTTGTGCTAGCGCCATTTACCACGTTTAAAATGGGTGGGCCCGCCGAATTTTATTTCGAAGCCAAAACTCTTGAGGAGCTTGTACTTGCTGCAAAAACAGCTCACAAACTTAATATTAAGCTTACGCTTCTTGGAGGTATTTCTAATGTTGTTATATCTGATGAAGGTGTAAAGGGCTTAGTAGTCCGAAATAAATATTCTGAAAAAGAAATTGTTAAAGAGGAAGAAGGATTTGTATATATGAAAGTAAGCTCAGGATATTCTATTAGTGCGCTTGCCGGTCAAACAGCTGCTGAGGGACTTTGTGGTCTTGAATACCATTTAGGTTTGCCAGGAAGTGTGGGTGGCGCCATTTACATGAACTCAAAATGGACAAATCCTCTCTGCTATGTTGGTGACGTAGTAGATTCTGTATTACTCATTGATCAAAGTGGAGACACAAGAGTGGAACAGAAAGAATATTTTAAGTTCGCATATGATTACAGTATTCTTCATGAAACGCATGAATTAGTCGGCTATGTTATTTTTAAATTTTCTAAACTAGATGCATCGGTGCTAACTACTCGTGGACATGAGGCTATTGAGTATCGAAAAAAAACTCAGCCATATGGTGTTGCAAGTTCTGGCTGTTTTTTTCAAAATATCGATGGTCAGTCGGCAGGCAAGTTGATCGATGACTTAGGATTTAAGGGTTTTAGAGTAGGAGACCTTGAGGTATCTGATATTCACGCAAACTTTATTATTAATCATGGTAAAGGCACTGTTTCAGACTTTAAAAAAATAGTAGAATCAATTAAGCAAAAAGCATTGCAAGAAAAAGGATTGCAGTTACATGAAGAAATTAGATTTATTCAATAATAGTATGTCACCAGAAGATGCATTTATCGTAACAGGAGGGAAGCCAATCAGTGGATCAGTTACTGTGTCTGGTGCAAAAAATGTTGCTTTGAAAGTGGTTATAGCTGCGCTCATGCTAGAAAAGCCAGTCACACTTAAAAATATTCCACATATTAAGGATATTGAAGAACTTCTCACGCTCATTAGTGGCCTTGGTGGAAAGTGGGAGTTTGTTGCTAAAAATACGCTTTTGGTCGATGGAACATCTCTTTCGCACGATACTGTTGATTTGTTATACGGGTCCAAAATACGCGTTTCATTCATGATGTTTGCCCCTCTTTTATATCGACTCGGCACTGCGCTTATTCCAAATCCGGGTGGATGTCGTATAGGAGCTCGCTCAATTGATAGAGTTATTGATATGATGAAGCAATTTGGAGTGAGTGTTCAATACAATTCAAAAACAGGCTACTATACTGCAACTCGAAACACCGATCAATTTAAGGCTATTAATTATCGGTTTGATAAAAAAACACATACAGGAACAGAATTGGCGCTTCTTTTTGCGGCATGTGCACAGGGTACTACAACACTCGAAAATTGTGCGCTTGAGCCTGAAATTGATGATCTTATCGATTTTTTGAATATGAATGGTGCAAAGATTAAACGTGCCCAAGACTCTATAGTTATCAATGGGGTTAAGGAATTAAGCAATCGAAGTAGTGTGGGTGAATTTACCATTATGGGTGATAGAAATGAAGCAGTTACGTATGCTGTACTTGCGCTGGCAACAAAAGGTGATATTACTGTTTACGGTGCTGATGCAAAACACTTGGGCCCATTTGTTGAAAAAGTACGCGAAGCTGGCGGAGGAATTGAGGAGAAAAAAAATGCTATTCGTTTTTATTTTAAAAAGGATCTTCAACACACCTATGTTGTTACCTTACCACATCCGGGTTTTATGACTGATTGGCAGGCTCCATGGGCTGTTCTTATGACTCAGGCACATGGTAAATCAACGCTCCATGAAACAGTTTTTGAAAGTCGATTTGGATATGTTAAGGAATTAAAAAAAATGGGTGCATCAATTACTTTTTTTCAACCTCAGTTAGAAGATCCTCACCATACATACCAATTCAAGAGTAGTAAAAACAAAGTATATAAAAATCAAGCAATTGAAATTACGGGTAATACTCCATTACATAATGCCGTGCTTAAAGTGACCGACATGAGAGCGGGGGCAAGTTTAATTATCGCTGCACTTATTGCTACTGGGGAGTCAGTGGTAGATGGAGCCACAATTATTGATCGAGGATATGAAGATATTGTTGAAAAATTAACTGGATTGGGTGCTTCTATTCGTCGAGTATAAAACTATTATGAAATTACTACTAATGGATCTTGACGATACGCTCATTGACACTGCCGCATTTAAACATGCACTTTTTCAAAAAATAGCAAGCGTATATGAAATTGATATAGAGCATGTTTTAACTGTGTATCAAGAGTACAGATCAAGGCTTGATATGGATGATTGGATATACGACTTTACCATGGCTTTTGATCAGGAAGTATGGTTTTCAAGTAAGGACTTAGGTCGTATGGGTATTCCTATTGTTGCTCACAAAGAAATGGTAGAGTTTGTAAAGAAATTTACTGGCACTAAGGTTATTTTTTCGTTAGGAAATATTAAACTCCAAAAACAAAAAATAGAGGTTGCACAATTGCGTAATCTATTTAATAGTATAATAATCACCAATAAATCAAAAATAGACGTGCTTGCTGCATGGGCAACAAACGGGGCTCTGGTAATTGACAATGTTGAATATAAAGATGTTGTTTTAGTAGATGATAATGAGAAGTTTCTCGAACAGGTACGAGAATTATTTCCATGGATTATTACGCTTAATCCTAGCCAGATGATTACAAAACCAATTCAAAACTAACATGCAAAAAATCCCACTTGTAATTTTGGCGGCAGGAAATGGAACTCGTCTGCGACCGCTAACCACACACTTGCCAAAACCTCTCATTCAGTTTTTGGGGAAACCTGTTATGCAGCATAGTATGGAGGCTGCTCTACCATATGTAAGCGAATTTATTTGTGTGGTCGGTGCTCATGAAGAAAAAATTAGAGACTACTTTGGAAACTCATTTAATGGGGTTCCCATAACCTATATTGTTCAAAAAGAACAATCAGGAACTGGGCATGCTTTTAACATGGCACAAAGTGCTATTACGTCAGATACATTCATGGCTATCTACGGTGACGATGTATATCAAGCGGATCTATTTGAGAGGATTGCACAGCATAATGGTTTTGCTGTTATAGGGCAGAAAAAAGAAAATTGGAAAAGTTTTGGTGTATTGCAAACTGATGAGAATCATCGTTTGGTTAAAGTGGTTGAAAAACCTACTACTTTTGTAGGTGATCTTGTTAATACGGGTCTTTTTAAATTAGGCGCCGACATATTTTCGATGTATCATACCATTTCGTTATCAAAGCGAGGAGAGTATGAATTAACCGATCTTATTAGTGAATATATAAAAAATCATCAAGTAACTGTCATTGAAGTTCAAAAGGGGTGGTATCCACTTTCATATCCATGGAGTCTTTTAGATGTTGTTGCACAACTTACTTCAGAAATGACTCCATCTAATCAGGGGACTATTGAACCGGGTGCTGTAATACGCGGATCTGTTCATATTGGAGAAGGAACGATAATAAAATCAGGTGCGTATATTGAAGGTAACTTTCACATAGGCAAGAATTGTATTATTGGCCCTAACTGCTATTTGAAAGGTTTTGGATCAATAGGTGATAATTGTGTCATTGGAAATGCAGTAGAGATCTGTCGATCAATAATTGGCACCGGTGTAAACGTTCGGCATTTATCTTACGTTGGCGATAGTGTTATTGGAAACAATGTGAATTTAGCAGCAGGAACAGTTCTTGCTAACCTGCGCCACGACGGTAAGAATATTCGCGTGACGGTGAATGGTATTAGCGTGGATAGTGGTCGTAATAAATTAGGTGCAATTGTAGGGGATAATGTAAAAACAGGAATTCATTCGAGTGTGCTTCCTGGTCGTAAACTTGAGGCCGGACGTGTTACCCTGCCAGCTGAAGTAGTGCGTGAAGATAAACCATGAAAAAAATAGTTGTAATTGGCGGAGGAGCGGGTACTTCAGTTGTCTTGCGTGGTTTGCGTGACTATTCAGTATCTTTAACTGCTATTGTAAGTATGATGGATAGCGGGGGAAGTACGGGTCGTTTACGTAAGCAATATGGAGTGTTACCTCCAGGTGATATTCGACAAAGTCTGGTTGCTCTTTCTCACGCACCAGCGGATATTCAAAAGCTATTCTTGTACCGATATGCTTCAGGTGACTTAAAAGGTCATAATATCGGCAATATTATTCTTTCAACTCTAGAGAAAATTGCTCCTGACTATGTAACTTCAATTAAACTTGCATCACAGCTTTTGCAAGTTGAAGGTGACGTTATTCCGATAACAACTCAAAATGTCCAACTATGTGCTGAATATGAAGATGGTGATATTATCAACGATGAACATTTGATCGATAGTGCACGTCATAAATCTGTACGAATAAAACGTGCGTATTTGTATCCGATTGCGTCTGCAACACCTGAAGCGCTACAAGCCATAAGAAATGCTGATTATATTATTATTGGCCCGGGCGATTTGTATACGAGTTTAATTCCAAATTTTTTAGTAAAAGGAGTAGCTTCGTCAATCAAAGAAAGTAGCGCTAAAATTATTTTGATAACTAATTTAATGACTAAGCGAGGGCAGACAACCAAGTACGCTGCCTCGCATCATGTTTTGGATTTGGAACGTTACATGGGCAAGAAAGCGAGTTACGTACTGATAAATTCGGAAGAAATTCCATCAGAAATTGTTTCGTATTACAAGAAATACCGCGAGCATGTTGTGCAAGACGATCTTGTATCTAGTGCAGTAGCTTCTAGAAAGCCGCTCCTAAATGATCAAATATTTGAGAAAGCAAAAGAAGATAAGGCAAAACGTAGTCTTGTACGTCATGATAGTATAAAACTAGGAAGTGCTATAATGGAAATAATAGCAAGTTAATTATGCAGCACATTATTCATCGACACGCAAAATCATTTGGCCATGCCTGGCGTGGAGTAGGGCATGCACTGCGTACACAACCAAATTTTTTGGTTCATTTAGTTCTGTCAGCCATCGCTGTTATGCTCGGCTACACACTTGCTATTTCTTTGGTCGAAAGTATGATATTGGTTGTTGTTATTATGTGTGGTCTTGCAATTGAGCTTATAAATACTGCTATAGAAGAGGCATGCAATGCGATCGATACTAATTTCCGGGAAGAAATTAAAATAGCAAAGGATGCAGCTGCAGGTGCAATGTTAGTATATGCAATCGGAGCAATTGTAATTGCGGGACTTATTTTCTTGCCAAAATTATAACTATGTCATTGTATTTATTAGCTTTTTTTATGTCTTTTGTGACTAATCTTATTCTTATTATTCCCTTCATTGATTTTTTGTACAAAATGAAATTTCAGCGTGCAAAGCAGGTTACACGAGATGTTTTTGATGAACGTACACCAATTTTCGATAAGCTACACGCTGTCAAAGCAGGTATTCCTGTTGGAGGAGGTGTATTAATATCTGCAACAACATTGATCATGTTCATAGCATGTATCGCGTACTTTATGATTTCTGGAAAAAACATTGTTTCAAATTATGCTTCTGTTTTTTCTGAAATTAAAATCATCATTTTTACACTCGTCTCCTTTTCGCTATTAGGATTGTATGACGACTTGAAAAAGATGCTGTTTCTAGGGGACGGATCGTTTTTTGGATTGCGCCTCCGGCACAAATTCATCATCGAAATTATTTTGGCGAGCATTATTTCGTACATGATGTATACGGAGCTCAAGATAGATATTCTTCATGTCCCGTTCTTTGGAGTATATGAGATTTCATGGTTCTATATGGTATTTGCTACTTTTGTTATTGTGTCGTTTGCAAATGCTGTGAACATAACAGATGGACTTGATGGTATGGCAAGTGGCGCGTTAACCATTGCGCTTCTTGCGTTCTGGGCTGTTTCAATTTCTATCCTTGACACACCACTGCTTGTATTTATAGCACTCTGGCTTGGTGGACTTATTGCGTTTTTGTATTTTAATATCTATCCTGCACGCTTAATGTTGGGTGATACTGGCTCTCTTGCTTTTGGTGCAACTTTTGCCGTTATTGGTTTACTACTTGGTAAATCATTTGCATTGCCAATTATTGGAGGCGTATTTGTTATAGAAATTACGAGTTCACTTATTCAGTTGTTAAGTAAACAGTTTCGTGGTAAAAAAGCATTTCCTGTAGCTCCTCTGCACTTGTGGTTACAGCTCCGAGGGTGGGCAGAGCCGACCGTGGTCATGCGTGTGTGGATTGCCGGTGCGTTATTTGCAACATTCGGATTGATGGTGGCATTTGTGAAATAACCATATAACACGTGTATAATGAGGATATGCAAAAGGCCACAGTTTTTGAATTTTCTTCCATAACTCCTGATTGGAGTAAAAAAATCATTGCTTTTGAATACACAATATACTTCGAAGATGGAAAAAAACTTGTTTTTACGGAAAGAATTGGTCTTCCTGCAGTTCCATTTGTAGTTCATCACGATAGTGAAGCAGTTATTGCTGCCCTCGAAGCGCTCCATTTAATAATCGGCGTGAGTTATTACAAACTATATTGCCCTGAAACGATTACCGCACCCCACTACAAGTTATCTGCTCAACAGGCGACATTCTGGAATACTGTGTATACAAAGGGCTTGGGCGAATTTTTCTATCAGAATAAGATGCAATTTAAAGATCTTGTCAATTTTCCCGTACATACGCACCCGCCTAAACTCTCACATGGCTTTCATAAGAAGTCTGGGAAGTCGCTTGTATTAATAGGAGGTGGAAAAGACTCGTTGGTAACAGGTGAACTAGTAAAACAAGCAGGACATAAAATCACTGCTCTGTATTCACACCCAATTCAAGAACGTTCTTTAGAAGTTTTGGGAATTTCAGGTTTAAAATTTTCGCGCTCAATTGATCCCCAACTATTTACGCTTAATAGTCTTCCTTTTACGCAGAATGGACATGTGCCAATTACTGCTCTTTTATCGTTTTTAGGAGTTCTGTGTGCGGTGCTTTATGGATTTGATAATGTTATTCTTTCAAATGAACGCAGCGCAAATTATGGCAATATCGACTACCTGGGAAAGGAAATCAATCATCAGTGGAGTAAGTCGATTGAATGTGAAAAGCTATTAAGTGATTATGTGTCAAATTATGTTTGTCCTGGCGTTACGTATTTTTCACTTTTAAGACCTTTTTATGAAATAAAAATCGTACAGATATTTACACAATTTCCCAAATATTTTCCGGTCTTTGCAAGTTGTAATAGAAACTTCAAGCAACAAAATGATGGGTCTAAGAATTGGTGCGGTGAATGCCCAAAGTGTGCATTTGTGTTTGCATTATTGAGTGCGTACGTTCCAAAGATAAAGCTTGTAGATATTTTCGGAAAAAATTTGTTTGATGACCCTCAGCTTCTTGATACATATAAAGAACTATTAGGAGTTATTAATAGTAAGCCATTTGAATGTGTCGGAACGCCTCATGAAACAATGTATGCAATGCACGAAGCGTACAAATGGGGAGAATATGCTCAAACGCCAGTAATGCAATACTTCAATCAAGAAGTTATGCCAACTATTCCTGATATTTCTTCTATTGAAAAAGAAGTGTTATCGTACGGTGATGATAGTAATATTCCCGACGAATTTAAAACCATAGTGAAAGAGTATGCTCATAAGTAAACTACGAGAGTTTAAAAAAATTCTTATTGTCGGATATGGTGTGGAAGGAAAGTCGACACATGCTTTTTTACAAAAGTATCATCCAACGGCTCAGGTGACTATTGTTGATAAGCGCGATGGGAAAGACTATTTAGATAATCAACATGATTATGATTTGGCGATAAAAACTCCGAGTGTTTTTTCTAAAGAAATCCATATTCCGTATACGACGCAAACAAATATTTTTTTTGCGAATACAATGCAAAAAAAGATAGGTATAACAGGATCAAAGGGAAAAAGTTCAACATGCACACTTCTTCATTCAGTTCTTTCCAAAGGCGGCTTGCCGGTAAAGCTATTGGGAAATATTGGATATCCAATGCTTGACTATTTTTTAGGAGATATGCATGATGAGGATATATTTATTATTGAGCTTTCAAGTTACCAACTAACCGATTGTCAATTTTCACCACATATTGCCTGTTTTCTAAATATATTTTCTGATCATATTACTCAACACGGTTCGTTTCAGGAGTATTTTAATGCGAAGGCAACTATTGCTAAATACAGTTCAGCCAATGACTTCTTTGTATATAATGGAACGTTTCCAGATATTGCCGAACTTGCCGCTATGACTAAAGCGCATGCTATCGATTTTACCAGGACTTCTCAACCAGTATTGCAACACACTCAACTTAGTGGTGATTCTATTAAAGCAGCCTACGAAATTGCACGCATACTGCATGTTCCAAATAACGTCATAGCAGAATGTGTTGCACGTTTTTCTGGTCTTCCACATCGATTACAGTTGGTGGGGGAGTATCGGGGAATAACATTTATTAATGATTCTTCAGCAACAACTCCAGAAGCTGCTGCGTTTGCAATAACTCAGTTGAAAAAAATAACGACAATATTGTTAGGTGGACTTAATCGCCAATTGCAAACACGCCAGATAATTGAGGCAGCAAAAAAAAGGCATGTTAAGCAGTTTATACTTTTTCCAGATGTACAGGAAATGTTAAAGAAGCAACTTTTGCAAGCAGGTATTTTGGAACGTAATATCTATTTTGCTAACGATATGCAGGAAGCTGTAAGTATCTGCTTCGCAAATTCAATGCCAGGAGATGTTTGTCTTCTCTCTCCGGGATTTGCAAGTTACAATCAGTATCAAAATTTTCCTGCACGCGGAGAAGACTTCATTCGTTTAGTCCAACAAAACGCTTTGCAATAATCATATGATACGAAGAGTAAAACGTGCGGAATTGGCACAAGCAGTAAAAAATCGAAAAAATTCGCTTATACTTTTTTTTCTTCCTATTATTCTCACTATTGTTGGTTTATTCTTCATTTTTGACGCATCTTCCATAAGCGCGTTTAGAAATTTCGGAGATAGCTTTTATTTTTTTAAAGCACAGGCTCTTTGGATGATGATAGGAATAACATCGATGATATTTTTTTCTCGATTTGATTATCACAAATTGTACTATTTAGCATTTCCTGCGCTAATTGTTTCAATTTTGCTCTTGGTAGCCGTATTGATTCCAGGAATAGGAATCAAGGTACTGGGTGCGCGACGTTGGATTTCATTAGGAGGAGCGTCGTTGCAGCCCTCTGAAATTGCAAAATTTGGAGTCATTTTATATTTATGCTCGTGGTTTCGCTATAAGGAACGAAATCGATTTGGATCTTTTTTGCTGCTGCTTGGGCTCGTCGTAGCATTAATAATGATACAACCCGACATGGGAACGGCAATTATTATTGGGGGACTCTTTGTTATTGTGTATTATTTAGCGGGTAACAGCTTGAGTCATCTATTCTTTTTGGTGCCAATGGGACTTGTAACAGCGCTTGCACTTATTAAAATTGCTCCATATCGATTGAAACGGCTAACGGTTTTTCTTGATCCTTCAAGTGACCCCATGGGAATTGGATATCATGTAAATCAAATTTTAATTTCATTGTCCGGAGGAGGGCTCTTTGGTAGGGGATTATCTGCTTCTCGACAAAAATATCAGTTCTTGCCAGAAGCTCACACTGATTCGATTTTTGCTATCATCGGAGAAGAAGTCGGATTTATGGGTAGCATGTTGCTTATACTTGCATTCGCAACGTTACTTATTAATATTTATGTTGTTGCAAAAAATTCTAACGATCGGTTGGGTCAATTACTTGCAGGAGCAGTATTTACCCTGGTATCATTGCAGGTAGTTATTAACTTGGGAAGTATGGTGGGAATTATGCCGCTGACCGGTGTTCCGTTACCGTTTATTTCTTATGGAGGATCAAGTTTGCTTATTTTCTTCTCACTCATGGGAGTGGTTATAAATATTTCACGAAAATGAAAATACTTATTACAGGAGGGCATATCACAACAGCTTTGGCTGTTTTAGATGAGCTTCAGAAACATACCGACATAGATATTGTGGTGGTTGGAAGAAAATATGCTGTAGATTACGAGACGACAGAGTCGTTTGAATATAAAACACTCAAGGAAAAAAATATTAGATTTGTACATTTACCTGCAGGTAGACTTACTAGGTTGTTTTCTCTATATTCAGTTGTGAGTTTCCTTAAATTTCCAATAGGTTTTGTGCGTTCATTCATAATATTGCAACAGGAGAAACCAGACTACGTGTTAAGTTTTGGTGGGTATATTGCATTACCGATTGCGCTCGTAGCATACGCGTTGGGTATTCCTGTATTTACTCATGAGCAAACCATGCGACCAGGTTCAACAAATAAGTTTATTGGGAGATTTGCAAAAAAAGTCTTTATATCTTTTCAAGATGCGAGTACGCATTTTCCTAAACATAAAACGATATTGACCGGTAATCCAGTGCGATCATGTATTTTAAATGTTGATAATAAGCCTCAAACGAGACCAGTTGTATTAGTTATGGGCGGCTCACTTGGGTCGCATAGTATTAATCTGCATATTGAAAAGATTATTCACGAGCTTGTTAAAACATGTTTAGTTATCCATCAAACTGGGAATATTGCACAGTATGGAGATTTTGCTCGATTGAAACTGAAGGAATCTGAGTACTATAGAGTGTATGAACATTTTGATGATAAGCAACTGGTGACGTTTTATGCGCAATCGACTGTTGTCGTTGCTCGCTCAGGAGCAAATACGGTAAGTGAACTTATTATGCTTCAAAAACCAAGCGTACTCATTCCGCTTCCTTGGTCGGCAAACGGAGAGCAGAAGGCACAAGCGGAATTTATGCAAAAAAATGGAGTAAGTGAAATTTTTGATCAAAAGCAAGATAGTTCTGTTTTACTCGATATGATTCAGACTGTATTGTCACAGGAAGCCACCTACCAAAACAATTTTGCTCGGTTGAAAGATCAGCAAGAAATCATAGCGCATGGTGCGTCTATTATTGTCGACCAAGTACTTCATGAAAAGAATTCCTAAGCGAACTATTATTCTATTTGCATTCCTTAGTGCAATTATTCTTTCTTTTACTGTATATAAAATATTTTTGATCCAATCAATAGAATTGTTTGGCGCATCAACGCTTATTGGACTTGATCAATTTTCCCGCAAACCATCATTTTTTATTAACACTGAACAAGCGTCTCGTGCGCTCTTAAATGCTAATCCGACCTTTGAAAACATTGAATTGAACATGGTGTATCCAAATACGCTCAAGATTACAGCGACTAAAAGTAGTGCCGTTGCTGTGTTGAAAGTATCGAATGGATACTATGAGATTAGTCATACAGGTAGAATTTTGGCGAAGGTCCGCAAGAAAGAGACGAAGTTGCCAGAAATTGTGCTTCAGCAATTATTGCCATATGAATCATACGTAGTAGGTCAATTCATGAATAAGCAAGAAGTTTTGTTTGCAGCCTATCTTCTGGATAAATTTGCACAAAATGCTATTCCTATCGAGACTGTTGAAATGCAGGGTTTTGATGTGGTACTATGTAAAGGAGCTGGACGTACATATGTATTTTCAGCCAGTAAAGACAAGGTTGCTCAATTTTCAGACGTTGCCGTTATATATCGGCAGTTTTTTATTGAAGGAAAAAAATTTAGTAAGATTGACGTACGTTTTGATAACCCGATTATCGTATTTGAAAAGTAAATTATGACAGATCGAATTATTTCAGGAATTGACATTGGAACGAGCAAAACTGCTGTATTAATTGCCAAGATAGGAGATGAAGAATCACAGCCACGCATTATGGGTTTTGCTTCTGTGCCGTCAAAAGGGGTACGAAAAGGTCAAATAGTCGATATTAACCAGGTAACCCAAACAGTTGAATCTGCAATAGATAAAGCTGAGCGTATGGCAGGTACTAAAATCTCCAATGCGCTCGTAAGTGTGGGCGGACCTCATATTGAATCGCTCAATTCGCATGGTGTGGTTGCGGTAGCTCAGCCTGAAGTTGAAATCTCGAACGAAGATATTGATCGTGTGGTTGATGCGGCCAAAGCTATTTCAATTTCTTCGACACGAGAAGTTATTGAAGTAGTCCCTCGAGAATTTATTGTTGATGGTCAAGGTGGGATAAAAAATCCAATTGGAATGAGCGGCGTACGTCTTGAAGTGAATACGCATATTATTACTGCAAGTTTAACAAATTTGCGTAATATCGATCGATGCTTGTCAGATCTGGGAGTCGATAATCAGGTCTCAATTTTTTCCGGCCTCAGTTCTTCTTTGGCAGCATTGTCAGATACTGAAAAAGAGTTGGGTGTTGTTTGTGTTGATATAGGAGGCGGTAAAACCGACATCTGTATTTATGTAGAAGGTGCGCTGTCCTATTCTTCTTCAATTCCTATTGGGGCACGTCATATAACCAATGATATTGCGGTTGGTTTGCGCGTGTCACTCGATTCTGCAGAACAAATCAAAATGCATCTTTCAAAGCCTCATAAAGAATCAACAACTCATACTCGAACCGAAGATGAAATTAACATATCGAGCTTGAATTTGCCAGAAGGCTTGACTAAAATTTCTCGAAAAACAGTTGTAGAAGGCATTATTCGTCCTCGATTGGAAGAAATTTTTGCCTATGTCTTAAAGCAGATTGAAAAAAGTGGATTTATTACCGCGGTTCCTTCTGGACTCGTAGTTGTTGGTGGGGGAGCATTAACTGTTGGCGTGCTTGAAAGTGCTCGTCGTTCAGTTGGATTGCCTGCCCGACTAGGTACGCCTCAAAATGTTACTGGTTTAGTCGATGAGGTTTTGTTTCCCCAATATGCAACTGTTGTAGGATTGTTGCTGTATTCAAATAATGAGCAAGTTCAAGATGGTCAAAAAATATCTATGAAGAGTTTTGATAAAATGCTCAAAAATATGTCGTTCCAAGGATCGGTAAAGAAAATACAAGACATGGTAAAGTCGTTTATGCCATGATATACTAACCAAAACTATGCTCATTAAACCCAATGCTGGACAGCCAGCGAAAATTAAAGTAGTAGGTATTGGAGGCGGTGGAGGAAATGCCCTCGCTACGATGATAGCGCAAGAAGATATTAAGGGCGTTGAATTCATTGTGATGAATACCGACGCACAGGCTTTGCTTGCTCATGCTGCCGATACCAAAATACAAATAGGCGATAACCTGACGAAAGGTTTGGGATCCGGAGGTAATCCAGATGTTGGACAGCGAGCGGCGGAAGAATCTCGAGAAAAAATTAAGGAAGCGCTCGAAGGGGCAGGCATGGTATTTATTGCTGCTGGTGAAGGTGGAGGTACAGGTACAGGAGCAGCGCCTATTGTTGCGGAAGTAAGTAGAGAGACTGGAGCATTAACAGTGGCTGTTGTTACCAAGCCTTTTTCATTTGAAGGTAATCGTCGTAAACTTACTGCACAAGATGGCATTGATCGCCTTCGAGATAAGGTAGACACACTCATTGTTATACCAAACCAAAAGGTGCTCGAAATTATTGATACCAAGGTAAGCATGATTGATGCGTTCAAAAAGGTCGATTCTGTATTGCATCAGGGAGTAAAAGGTATAGCAGAGCTTATTACTGTTCCAGGTCTTATAAACGTTGACTTTGCCGATGTGCGCTCGATTATGAAAGATGCCGGTACAGCGCTTATGGGTATTGGTACAGGAACAGGTGAAAAACGAGTGCAAAGCGCAGTAAAACAGGCAATTTCTTCTCCACTGCTTGAAGCTTCAATACAAGGAGCAAAAGGAGTGCTATTTAATGTAATAGGAGGTCCTGATCTTTCAATGGCAGAAGTAGACGAAGCAGCATCTATTCTACAAAAAACAGTTGATCCGGATGCGGAAATTATTTTTGGTGCGGTAATCCAGGAAAAAATGGCTGGCGATGTAAAAATAATTGTTATTGCGACTAAGTTTGATGAGCAACGACTACATTTTGCTAATCAGTATTCGGGTATGTATGACGAAAATGATGAAGATAAAGCCACGGTCGATGAAGATGAGGCAACAGTTGCATCGGTGCGCCCAGATAATAATGAAACACCAAAAGCTCGTCCAGTTCAAACAACTAATTCCGACATGGACGACGATGAATTCGATATTCCCACATTTCTGAGAAAAAAATAATATGCGTTTTAAATTTATCCAGCTAAACCTATGGTTTAGCGGAAAATTACTTGAAAATGCTATTAACTTCTTAAACAAAGAAAAACCAGATATTGTAGCCTTACAAGAAGTATACTGGCCCCAGTCAAATAGGAATGACAGTCGCTTTATGTCTTTGCAGATTCTTAAAAAAGAGCTGGGACTACACCATATTGATTTCGCGCCTTCATTCTTGGATGTGGGTGAAGAGGATTCATTGTGGGGACTTGCTGTCCTTTCAAAGTACCCAATAACTAACTCGCAATCTACATTTATTAGTGGAAGTTTCAATGCGTATGTGCGTGAAAAAATGACTGATTTTGGTGATTTGCCAAGGAATTTGCAGCATACGTCCATCAAGGTCAACTCTTCTCTTATTCATGTATTAAATGTTCATGGTATTTGGGGTTTTGACGAAGATGATAATGAACGTCGTCTTGCTATGGCAGATAAAATCATCTCGCAAATTCCTTTTAATGAGCCCACCATTGTGTGTGGTGATTTAAACGTAGGACAACATACAAAAACAATTGCCAGGCTTGAGCGACAATTACACAATGTTTTTAAAGGTGAATTGGTAACATCTTTTAATACCAATGTAAAGAAAGAGGGAAATTTTGCTTCCTCAGTGGTTGATTTTGTTTTTGTAAGTAACCATTTACGCGTAGTCAATCATTCAGCCCCTGATGTAAACGTATCTGACCACCTCCCACTTGTATGCGAATTTGAAGTGTAATTTGCTATAATTACACTCATGTTTAAACCTACAGAACCGAACTTGAACATTCCGCAAATGGAGGAAGAAATTCTCTCGTTCTGGAAGGAAAACAATACTTTTCAAAAGTCTGTTGAAAATCGTCCGGCGGATAAGCTATGGACATTTCTTGATGGGCCCCCATTCATAACAGGTCTCCCACATTATGGAACTCTCTTACCAAGTATTGCAAAAGATCTGTTTCCTCGATTCTGGACAATGAAAGGGTATCGAGTTCGACGTGTGTGGGGTTGGGATTGTCATGGTCTTCCCGCTGAGAATAAAGTGGAAAATAAACTGGGAATTAAGCGCAAAAAAGATATTGAAGAAAAAATCGGCGTTAAAAAATTCATTGATGAATGCAAGCTTTATGTGAGTGACGTTTCAAGTGAATGGGAATGGTACATTGACCATGTTGCTCGATGGGTCGATTTTAAGCATGCGTATAAAACAATGGATTTGCCATACATGGAGAGTGTTATGTGGGTGTTTAAGCAAATGTATGATAAGGATCTTATTTATAAGGGTCTTCGAGTATCGTTGTACTGTCCGCACTGTTCCACGCCAATCTCTAACTTTGAAGTTGCTATGGATGGAGATAATTATCAAACAGTTACAGAGCCAGGGACCGTGTATAAATATAAACTACTAGATGAAGATGTATATTTGCTTGCATGGTCAACTACTCCATGGACAAAACTTGTAACCACAGCACTTGCTGTCAATCCTAAACTTGAATATTCAAAAGTCTCTCAGAATAATGAAACATATATATTAGCTTCTTCCACTCTTGCAATGCTTAAAGGAGAATATACCGTAGTGGAGCGATTCACAGGAGACAAACTAATCGATAAAAAATTCGAAGGTCATTATGATTTCTTTGGTCACGAGGAGGGAAAGCGACTTTTTGAAGTTGTTGGAGCCGATTTTGTAACCGAAGGTGATGGAACGGGAATTGTTACGCTTGCAGCATACGGAGAAGATGATATGGCCGCTATGAAAGAATTCAACATTCAAGTAGCCTTGCACTTGGATGACGAGGGGAAATTTATCGAAACGGTTCCACAATGGGCCGGCAAGTACTATTTAGATGTTAACGAGGAGATTGATAAGGAACTTGAAGGCAGAGGACTGGTGTATGCAACAGATCCGTATGAGCATACTGTTCCAACATGTTGGCGATGTCATACTCGATTAATTTACTCGCCTCAAGATGCATGGTATGTCAATGTTCAAAAGCTCAAGACACAATTGCTTGAAACAAACAAGTCGGTAAACTGGTTTCCTGATCATTTCAAGCACGGACGTTTTGAAAAGAGTCTTCAGGCTGCTCCAGATTGGTGTATTTCACGCAGTCGTTATTTTGGATCTCCGGTTCCTGTGTGGGAATGTGGCAATGGTCATCGATTTGTGCCAGGCTCTATAGCCGAACTTGAAGAACGTTCAGGTGTGAAAGTGACCGATTTGCATAAGCCCGTTATTGATGAAGTTGTCGTACCGTGTAGCGAATGTGATCAAGTTGCGCATAGAGTATCTGAGGTGCTTGATAGCTGGATCGAAGCAGGTAGTGCTCCCTATGGAGAACGCCACTATCCATTTGGTGAAGAAAAAGATTTAGCCAAATTTTTTCCTCCAGATTTTATCGTTGAATATACGGGGCAAATTAGAGCGTGGTTTTATGTATTGCATGTAATTTCCAACTCATTGTTTGAAACACATGCATTTAAAAATGTTGTGGTGAATGGAGTAATATTGGGAACCGATGGGCGAAAAATGAGTAAGAACTTTGGTAACTATCCTGATCCAAAAGAGCTTCTTTCCAAATATGGCGGCGATGCATTGCGTTTGTATTTCATGGCTTCACCGGTAATGCGTGGAGAAGACATTGTAATTTCTGAAGAAGATTATAAGAATCAAATACGTGCAACCTTACTTCCAATTATCAATATCTATAGTTTTTTTGCAATGTATGCAAACACAGCACATTGGACTCCATCAGTCAAATCTATTAATGAACTAGAACTACACGTGCTCGATCGGTGGATTCTTTCACGTTTAGGAACACTTGAAAAAACGATGACAGATTCATTAAATGCGTATGACACAGCTACAGCAATTACCTCGTTACGAGAATTTGTTGACGATTGGTCAAAGTGGTATATTAGACGAAGTCGTGATCGAGTTGGAGAAGTGTTCTATGAAACAACCTATTATGTACTTACGAATTTTGCAAAATTAGTTGCACCAGTAATTCCATTTACTGCAGAATACTTATATAAACGATTAACAACAAGTGATTCGGTACACTTGCAAAACTGGCCAGAAGAAAATACCCAATACATTAACAAAGATCTTGAAGGGAGTATGAAACTTGCTCGATCGCTCGTAGAAGAGGGTCATGCGTTTCGCAAGAAGAATGCATTTAAGGTTCGAAAGCCGCTTCTTACGTTGGCGTTAGAATCACACGAAGGAGTTGAGCATATTACAGATGAGATTTGGGCAATTGTGCTCGAGGAATTAAATGTGAAAAATATTTCAGTAGGTGATTTTCACTATCCAAAGGTGCCAGTTCAGGTCACTCAACAGGAACTTGATGATGAAGAAACGGTGCGTGATTTGATTCGATCAATTCAACAAGAACGCAAAATTCTTGGATTGTTACCGGGAGATAAAGTGTCTTTAGTTTTACCCACATACCCAAAGAAATTTGAAGAATTTATTATGAAAAAGGTTTTAGCTACTTCTATTGAGACTGGAGAAAAACTACTAGTCGTCAAAGTTTAGTACATGAAAAAAAAGCCAGATATTCTTATCATTCTTTCTATTGCGGGTTTGTGTATGTTTTCACTGTTTAACTTATTTGGTATTTCTCAGGCATTTTTTGTGAGTCAGCTCCTTTTTATTATTGCCGGTTTTATTGCATTTTTTATAATGAATCGAATTGGTATTGATATTTTACGGATAAATGCAGGCATGACATACTTCGTTTTTATTGTGCTCCTTATCTTAACGTACATTACCGGAGACGTAATTCGTGGGTCGCGACGATGGATTGATTTGGTCGTTTTTAATTTCCAGCCTTCAGAATTCTTAAAACCGTTTTTTGTAATTTATATGGCAGATCTATTTGCCAAAAAAAGCCTTGCAACATCAACGCTCATTAAAGCATCTAGTTTATTTGTAATTGTTTTTCTCATTGTTTTGAAACAGCCCGACTTAGGAACTGCCCTTCTATATTTAGGAACGTTTACTGGAATGATATTTTTTGCTGGTCTTTCTTTGAGATATTTTGTCTCTGGTCTTTTATTCTTTTTAATTAGTAGCCCTCTTGTGTGGCAGTCGCTTAAAACGTATCAAAAACAGCGAATTTTGAGTTTTATTGATCCAAGTCATGATATATCTGGTGTTGCGTATAATGTTATTCAATCGGTGATTACAGTAGGTTCAGGTGGATTGTTGGGAAAAGGATTGGGACTCGGTACCCAATCCCGCTTCTTATTTTTACCTGAAAATCACACTGATTTTGCGTTCGCATCACTAGTAGAACAATTTGGATTTGTGGGGGGAGCGGCTATTATTTGTCTATATTGTGTGTTATTGTATCGGCTGTTATTGGTAGTCCGTGATCGGAAAAAAGAGTATTTTTATTATCTTTATACTGTTGGAGTAATACTTTTTATAACAATTTCAGTAATTATTAATATTGGTATGAACATGGGAATTGTGCCGGTTACCGGTATTGCCTTGCCATTTATTTCTTATGGAGGCTCGTCGATTGTATCAACCATGATTCTTGTTGGTCTTGCGCTTTAGTTGTCAATGAATCTACAGTTGCGATCAGGCGGTAAATCGATTATAATTACTCTATGAAACTTGCAGTTGTTAAAACAGGAGGAAAACAATACGTGGTTGGCGCAGGAGATACTATTGTAGTAGATAGTATTCACGCTGAGGCAGGTAAAACTGTTGAACTTGATTTGTTGGCACTTCTTGATAACGAAAAATTAACAGTAGATTTAGGAACTCCTCTTTTGAAAACTAAGGCTAAAGCCACCGTTATTGATCATGTGAAAGGCGATAAAGTGCACGTAGCTCGTTTTAAAGCTAAGACTCGTTATCGAAAAGCACGCGGTTTTCGAGCACAACTTACCCAGTTAAAAGTCGAATCATTTTAATAAACCATGGCACATACAAAGTCACAGAAGGCGGCAAAAGGCAATAGAGATAGTATCTCCAAGCGACTTGGAGTAAAACTCTATGGTGGAGAAAAGGTATCTGTTGGAAATGTGATTGTGCGTCAACGAGGAATGAAATTTTCTGCTGGGGAAAATGTAAAATTAGGAAAAGATTTTACTGCTTATGCTCTTGCTGATGGAGAGGTTGTTTTCAAGAAACGTGCAGGAAAAAAATACGTAACGGTTGCCTCTTCTAAATAATTCATTCACACTACTTTCCGTAACCACTGAGTGTTTCCTTGTTAGTACATCTTATATACAAATTAGAAGTAGTATTTTATATACTAAATAAATGCGAGTAAATGTTGAAGAGGTTCTAAGGACAATTCATGAACAGTCCGACCCGATAGTTCAAGCAGAGCTTATTGAAAAAGCTGTAAATGCAGGAATTCGCGTGGTGCAAATTGCACATGAACTCGATATGTCTTCATCATACGTAAGTCATTTGCGTCGTCTAAAAAAGTTGCCCCCGCTTATTATTAATGGTTATTATGATAAAACGATTTCACTTAGTCATCTGTTTATACTATCGCGTCTAACTACGCCAGAAGAAATGATAAGCACCTATGAAGAAGTACTTACTCAGAATTTATCTGCTGCACAAACGGAAAGAAGAGTGTTTGAGAGAATGTCTGGCAAGCAAATACAGGGAAAAAAACTTTCTAAAGAATGGTTCGATGATCTTGGTAACGTATTTAAAGGTATTTCCTCGACAATTTCAGTTACCGCTATTCAAACTCGCCGTAAAGGCGAAATCGTTCTTACATTCAATGGATCTCTCGAGCAAACGAGTGCACTGTTTGAAAAAATCAAGACTCACTTAAAAAAGGATTCGTAACAGGTCCCATATTGGAGACTGGAAAATAACGGTAAATTACTTTTCCAATTATATTTACTTGAGGTATAAATCCGAATTCACGAGAATCTGAAGAATGTGTGCGATTGTCACCTAATACAAATACATAGTCTTGTGGAACAGTAACCTCTTCTCCTTCTTGCATAAACCCTGTTTGAAATGTTTTGGTTGGTTCCGTGATGTATGGTTCTTCAAGAAGTGCTCCATTTCGATATACGTGTTCTTTTTGTATTTTGATTCGATCTCCTGGCACTCCAATTATTCTCTTCACAAAATCGACCTCACTATTGCTCAAAGAGGCAAAAACAATAATATCGCCATATTTGGGTTTGTCTAGTCGGTATGCTATTTTACTGGTAAGAATATAGTCGTGAGTTTGGAATGTTTTTTCCATAGATGCGCCTTGAACCTGATTGGGCGCAATAATGAATAGATATAAGACAATAAACAGAGAGCCAACAAAGACTACTGTTTCAAGAATATCCATGACAAAATCTATCAGGCGTTTTACGACTTGCATACGCATATTTTAGAAGAGTTGAAAGTAAAAAACAAGGTATAATATAACGTCATAGCGCGCATAGCTCAGTGGTAGAGCACTTCATTCACATTGAAGGGGTCCGTGGTTCAAATCCACGTGCGCGTACTGCAAGTTAGGCGAGGAAGTAGTTTCTGCGAGCGATAATAAATCCAAGAAGTAAGAGTCCTATGACCGTTATAGTAGGATAGTTTTTTTGAGCAAGCTTTTCCTGACACTCTTTGTCGCACTTTGCTAGTTTAGGTTTCGATTCGGTTTTTGCCTTTGCAACAGTCTTTTGCGCACCTTTTACTGCTCCATACCCGCTATATGTACCTTGTGTGGTATTTGCTGCAGTTGGAAGCAGGGTACCGCCGAGTAAGCTTACTGCAGGAGAGTTGGTAGTTGCATTAGTAGTAGAAGTACTTGTAGTGCTATTGCTTGCTGATCCTGAGTTGCTTTCTGATCGTTTATTAATGCGTACCATTGCCGTTGAGTTGTTGTTGCTGTAATTTGCTTCGCTGCGCGAGCTACTAATGCTTGCGGTGTTTGCTAAATCTGATTGCTCAAGTGAACTGTCAGTCTTCACCATAACTGAGACCGCTCCTGTTTGTCCTGGTTCAAGGCGTCCGATATTCCACGTAACGGTATTTCCTGCTACAGTTGATCCTGCCGGTGTTCCAAGAAGTGTTAGCTGTGCAGGTAAGGAATCGACTATTTTTACATTGTCTGTAAATGTATTTCCAAAATTTCCGTACGCAATGGTGTAGGTGAAATTATCACCGGCATTGTGACTTGGTTGGTCAACCATTTTAGAAACTACCAGTTCTGGTCGTGGGAAAATAATGTTTCCGACAAAATCATCAAAAATATTTATTACGGCAAAAAACCAGTTGTCTCCGGTGATATTAGTATTGCCCATGGTAACTATATTTGCATTTGTTTGAGCATTGCCAGTATTTATTGAGGCGTTGAACCGACCGGCTTCATTTCGTCCGGTATTGGACAGTAGGTTAATATTATTATCTACAGTTAAATTATTCGTGTTTTCAATAACAACTGTAGACTTATTTAATTGATTTGCATTGCTTTGCAAGGAGTCACCCGTATTTGTAATGAGTGTGGAATAAAGGTTTGGCGCAGAAGGATTACCTGCTTGTGGAATAAGCATATATGAGCTATCTAAACCAATAACTTGACCATCCCATTTTCCATACCGATTAATTAATAGAATAAAGAAATTATTCGCTAAATAATTCGAATTGACCATGTCGATAACATTGTGGCTACTGTTTGCGTCACCGGTCACAATTGATCCGAGCGTATTGAAATTAACAGTATCGATCATTACGTTGTCACCTGTTGTATTGGAACTAGCTACACGCTCAGTAACAGTAGCATTATTGGTATTTTTTATTATTGTTTCTTTTTCATTAGTGACAGACTGATTGACTTGTGTGCTGTTACCAGTGTTGGTAACCTGCGATCCGAAAATAAGTGGGGTAAAACTGTTGTGTAATACATCTAGTTCATACGGTAAAATAATGTCTCCATGTTGGCTGCCAAATAAGTTGATAACCCCATAGAAGTAGCAATTTCCAACCAGATTTGTGTTTGCCATTGTAAATAAGTTAAGAGCGGAATATGCATCGCCTGTATTGACTGAAGTTCCTGAAGATATGTTATTTATCGCAGAATTATCTCCAGTGTTTGATGTAAGGGTAATATCATTCTGAATAGTAGCATTATTATTGTTTCTGATGACAAGTTCTGAGTTAGTTGTAGAAGTATCGATGAGCTTTACGTTATTTCCTGAGTTTTCAATGGTAAATGATTCTGGAGTAACAATTGTTCCAGGAGCAAAACACGGTACAATAGAAGATAGGTTAATGTCTTGATTGCTGTCTTCAAAAACGTCCTTAATAACGACTGCTGCACTTTGTGCAACTACGTTTGTATTTACTACAGTTGAAATGTTCTGAACAGTTTGCGCGTCTCCAGTAGTTATGGAATTTGTTCCGCCATTGAGAGCGATATTGTCAGTAAGGGTATTGTCGCCAGTATTGTTAGTAGCATCTATTGAGCGATCAATATCCGCATTATTCGTATTTTCAATTGTAGTCTCAAGGGTATTAGTTTCAGATGTGGTAACTACAACGTCGTTTCCAGTATTTGTTTCATAAGTAACTTCTTCTGGAGTAATTATAAGTGTCGCCGAATCGGTGGCTGATGTGTCAGTCGTTATCTGTTCATCTGTTCCAGCTTGATCGGTTACGGTTGGAGTCGGTGTTGGTTGCGTAATTTCTTCAGCAAGAATAGGGGAAAGCGAATTTAAAAAAATGCAAAAAATAATCAAGACCGATACTATTTTTTGAGTTGTCGTAGAAGTTGCAATACGGGTTATCATGTAAGCCCGTATTATAAAACATTGGCTATTATATTTCAACCGATAGCAAGTAAAAGTTAGCTATATACGGGAATCCCCCCGCTCTCTGTACCTTTCGGCTGAGAAGCGGGGGGATTTTATTAAAAGCGCTTTAATTCCCTGTTGATCTAAGAATGATCACTCTTGGATTAAAGCCAAGCCAACCAAGCAAGAAGTCCCAAAGCTCCACCCATATAGGTTGAGTTATGGTTTCCTCCAGCCATGAAATTGTGTCCCGCACCGGCATTTCCGGTGAATGTACCAAATCCGCCAACATTACTACTTGAAGTGTTTGCGCCACTTGTGTTTGAAGCAAAAGCGGTTTGAACGCCTAAGTATGTGTTAGCATTTAAAGCAGTAGCGACGGTGGTGTTGTTAGCACTTAAATTAAGTGTTGCACTAGCACCAGTGTTCAATACGTCTGCTAAGTTGCTTCCCATTGGTAAGTTAAGTCCCACACCAGTTTGATTGCTATTTCCGTTTACGTCGAAATTAGCAAGTGATGCTGCATTTCCAGTTCCGATAACTCCGGTTCCAATGTTTGCATTGGAAGAGTTATTACCGGTATTGTTGGCAGCAAGTACTGTTTGTGCGACGAACATGTTGTTTTGAGAGAAAACAGTCAAAACATCAGTTTGGTTGGTGCTTGAATTCAATGTAAAGTTAGAACCTGTGTTGGTAACAAGATTGTTATTACCAGTGCAGGTGTTACAAGGAGTTCCAGCAAGACCCAAAACTTGAGTTCCGTTATGGTTTCCTTCAACATTCATGTTGCTTACAGAAACTGCATCACCGGTCAAAATTCCTGTGTTTCCAATGTTTGAATTAGAAACGTTATTACCAGTGTTGTTATTTGAAGCGTTGGTTTGAGCAACGGCCAAATTGTTACTATTTGTAACGCCGACTACTGTTGTAGAGTTAGCGCTCAAATTTCCGGTAAAGTTTGATCCAGTGTTGGCAACATCACTGTAGTTGTTAGCTCCTCCGTTAGAAGGAAGAACGACTGCAGTTGAATTGCTGTTTACATCAGTGTTCATGTTAGAAACTGATCCAGCATTGCCAGTTACAATTCCTGCTCCAGTTGAACAACATAAGCTAATGTTTCCTTCTTGAACATTGTTTCCAGTGTTGTTGTTAGAGACATCAGTTTGTGAAACGGTTGCGTTGTTTACGTTAGTAACATTGACAACAGTTGTGTTGTTAGCTGAGCTGTTTACAGTTGCATTAGATCCGGTATTGGTTACGACAGTTGCATTATCTGCAGCTGCTACAACGACTACGTTGCTGAAAACCAATGCTGCGGATGCTAATGATGCGATTGTTTTTTTCATCATGTATGTTTCACCCCCTATTCGTGTTGATTAATTAATTATTAACTGCTATTTAAGTGAGAACCTTAGTTCTCGAATTTTCGTAATTTATTACCTGCTAGTATGCCACCAATGCTTAATGCAAGCACCATCATTCCTGCTCCAGGGCCGGTAGCAGGAAGCATTGCTCCTAGTACTTGGCCAGCAGTTATTGGTGCTGAACTTGAAGCACTACTTGATGATCCGCTGTTGTTGTTATTAGATGCCCCCGCTACATATCCACCTGCAATTGGCGTACTGCCTTGTTGTGCACCGCCTGTCTGAGGATTGTTTGTTGGATCATTGCTTGGACATGGTTCATTTGATCCAATTCGCGTGCAATTATTATTCGCTTCTACATCGATGTTTGTTGATGATGTTGCATTACCTGTGATGATAACGCCAGCTACGCTTCCAATGTTGCCGTCTACTTCATTATTTCCTGTATTTGCGTATGAATTTACGCGCTGTGTTAAGTTAAGCACATTCTGATTAATAACCTCAATAGTCGTTTCTTGATTGCTGCTATTATTAATTGTCACGTCATCCCCGGTGTTTACTATACCAGAGGTTGTATGTCCATTACTCATGCCTGCTGAACTATCTGCAACGGTGGTATTGTTGTTAACATCAGCGTTCATAATTACATTTACAGTAGCATTTCCTGTTTGAATATATCCGGCTACACCTCCGAAAGAGATATTTCCATTTGCAGTATTATGACCAGTATTTGCCTTTGCATTGACCGATTGATCAACGTCTGCATAGTTATTATTGTTTACGGTGACTCCTGACGTGTTGTGTGCACTGTTATTTACATCTACGTTATCTCCTGTATTTACTACATCTGCTTCTGCTCCTGCGCCCTTGTTTCCTCCGCCTACATAGGTTTCGTTATTATTTGCGCTAGCATTCATGACTACGTTTACTTGAGCGTCACCAGTTTTTATAACTCCCGCGTCTCCATTTCGATTGATCTGACCATCGGCATGATTGTAGCCAGTATTTGAACTGCATGATGTCATATCTACTTTAGTCTCTTCTTGTCCTATTGGTCTTCCGCATGATTGTGAAATAAGTGCACGGTTTTCATTAGTTACCGTTGTGTAATGTGTGTTGTTGCTCGCATTATTAAATCGTGAAGCACGGCCACTATTTGTAAGAATAATTGAAGCGCCCTCAAGGCCACTTTCACCGGTTCCACCTATAAAAGTCATGTTGCCGTTTGCGGTAACTAAATAACTTACATTGGTAGAAGCATTTCCAGTTACAATGACTCCCGCAGGTCCACCATTGACAGAAATATTTCCTGTTGCCTGGTTATTTCCAGTGTTTGCTGTTGCGTTTGTAGCCTGATTAATAATTGTTGTATTTCGGTTACGTACAATCTTGTAAGTGGTAGCCGATGCGTTTGAATTCACAGTCAAACCATCGCCACTGTTTACAACGTCAGCATCAGAACTTGATCCTCCTCCGGTACCGTTTATAACATTCGTATTGTTTCCAGCATTTACTCCTGCAACTACATTTACAGTAGCGTCTCCGGTCTGGATAATACCTGCTCCTCCTCCATTAACAGAAATATTTCCGTTTGCTTCGTTGTATCCTGTATTTGCTTCAGCATCGACCGATTGATTAACATCGGTGTAGTTATCATTTGCAATCTCAGTAGTATCTGTAGAATTTGCATCGTTATTTACTGTAGTGTCATCACCTGTATTAGTAACCTCTGTTTGTGCAGCTGCTTGTTCTGGTTCAGGAGACGCTTCGGTTGTTGGAGCTGGTTGTGTTGCTTGAGTTTGAGCTTCTTGTAGTACTTGATTTCTAATTTCGTCACGATTTGGCAGTTCTTGCGCGTATGCAGCAAGTGGAAGATTCACCAGCGATAAAAGTACAATATTTATTGAAAGTAACACGCTAGCAATCTTTGTTCCCGCTTTTGTCATAGATAATTTAGAAAATAATAATCATCGCATTAGTACTATATAAATATCATCTTAATGCGATTTAAAGTACGATCGTCATTGTATACATACAAAAATTTCATGTCAAGATAGTCTATTTGATTCTTTGTGGCTCATTGCATGCATATCTATATAAGTCCTATATCATTATGTATTAAAAGACTATAAGTGTTAGTATCAGTAATTTAGTACATCATTCAATGTCAGTTTTTCGACAATAATTGACAATTTGGTTCCTCCTGGTACAATGCAACTTTTGTAAATATATACTAATATGCACGCAGCGACTCCTATTGTAAAAATCAAAACACTTTCAAGTATTGAGCAGGCCACACTCGTACTGCTTATTATGGTTGGCATCATGTTCACGTTTCTTTTTGGGCTATTTTGGTTTGATCCAGTCAATGTTCCGAGTAATTTTTCTTCGAGTACTTATGGAATAGTAATTGATGTATTTATTTATGCACTGCTAAGTTACGTTGTGTGGCATCAGATTATAAATGAATTATTTGTGTGGATCGTATCGCTGTTTATGCGAAATAGTACATATATTCCTGCAGTACCAGGTTATAAAATCGCTTTCTTAACTGCATTTGTACCAGGCAAAGAGCCGTATGAAGTTCTTGATAAAACACTTAATGCCATGGTTAATTGTGATTATCCGCACGAAACATGGTTACTCGATGAAGGAAATGACCCAATAGCACGCCAGATTTGTGAAAAATATGGAGTCAGACATTATTCACGCAAAGGACTTGAGCAATACAATACTCGGGAAGGTAGATTTCGGGCAAAAACCAAAGCAGGGAATTACAATTCTTGGTGTCACCAATATGCAAAGAAGTACGATTTTATCGCACAGCTCGATGTTGACTTTGTTCCTCATAAAAACTTTTTAACGAAAACACTGGGTTATTTTAGAGATCCTTCAGTGGGTTTTGTGGGAACTCCTCAAATATACGGTAATCAGCATGAATCGTGGATTGCACGTGCTGCGGCAGAACAGGCATTTAGTTTTTATGGAACTACCCAGCGAGGATTATTTGGTCTAGATATGGTTCTTTTTATTGGAGCAAATCACGTGGTACGTGTTGCAGCACATGCTCATATCGGGGGATATTCAGGACATATTGTTGAAGACCATTTAACTGGTATGCGGTTTTACTCAAATCGATGGAAAAGTGTTTATGTGCCGGAAGTGCTGGCAGTAGGGGAAGGTCCTGCAACTTGGAGTGCTTACTTTAGTCAGCAAATGCGTTGGGCATATGGATTGATTCATATATTACTCACAGAGAGTCCACGTATTTTTCCCCGAATGAAATTGAAGCACGCTATTAATTACTTTCTATTGCAGCAATATTATTTTGATGGAATTGCTCAGGCCATAGGAATATTGTTATTGGTTTTATATTTCTTGTTCGGTATTAACGCTACTCAAATGCAATTAGCACCACTCTTAGCGTTTCTTTTGCCTGTATTGATATGGCAACAGATTATTGCTGTTTGGCTGCAGACATATAATATTAATCCTAAAACAGAAAGAGGATTACTATTGAAAGGTAAGTTATTAAGTCTTGCTGCGTGGCCTGTCTATTTCATGGCATTTTTAAGTGTATTTGCAGGTAAGCGTTTAGGATATGAAGTGACTCCCAAAGGAAATGCGCAAATACAAAAAATAGACTTGATGCTTTTTTTCCCACATATTCTATTTGGATCTGCAACAGCGCTCTGTGTTATTGTTGGAATATTGACAAATAATACTCCTGTAAATCTGATAACTATTGCAGTTTTGAATACATGCGCCATGTATGGTATTTTTTCTTTAGCTCTTTGGGATCGGATAAAAATATGGTATCAAAACCGGTCGAGTCAAGGAGCTTTGAAGGTAGCAAGGACAACAGTTTAAGCTAAACGCTTACCCGACTACCTTCAAAGTAGATTTGTTCTACAAACATTCTTTCAAAACAAAAAACTCATGTCAATGAGCATATTTTTATACAAACTTGTCAAAGACGATAGGTAGTGCTATAATACGCGTCCATGAACCGATTAAAGCGCATAACAGTAAAACAAATGGTTGTAGTTGCATTCTTTTTCACTGCCCTTGTGAGTTTTATTCTCGGCTTTTTTATTCACAATGCCATTCCAATTGTACAAGTAAATGGGGAATTCATAAGTCGTGGTACATTCTTAAAAAAACTTGCCATGACGAATGGACAAGGCGTTTTGGAAGCAATGATTGCCGAGAAATTAATTGCGCAAGAACTGACAAATAATAAAATTGTAGTAACTGATCAAGAAGTGGAAGCAAAAATTGCCAGTATGCGAAAAGATTTGGCTTTACAAAAAACTACGCTTGAGGTTTTATTAGTAAGTACTAAGCAAACACTTCCACAATTTAAAAATGAGCTTAAGACACAACTTGGTGTTGAGAAATTGCTAAAAAAGCAAATAACGGTAACTGAAAAGGAAATAAATGATTATTTTGTTAGAAATAAAATAGTTCGAGGTAAAAATGCAATTTTACGAAGTCAATTACTTTCGATACGCGATACAATCTATCGAGCAAAACTTCGACAAGCATTTTTAAATTGGTATCAACTGCAAAAGGGTAAGGCAAAAGTACAGTACTATACAGGAATGCGCTAAAAAATATTGTAGAATAAGTGCATGATATCCGTTGTTATTCTCACTCCCAGTAAAGACTTAGTTTCAAAAAGAACAAAGGAGTCGCTTTTTTTTGCTGACGAGATTTTATATATCCCAGTACACAATGATTTTTCACGTGCTCGTAATGAAGGTCTTGAGAAAGCCCAACATGAGTGGATTTTATTTGTCGACACTGACGAAGAAATTTCGAAGAAATTGGCAGAAGAAATGATCAAAGTGCAAAACGCGACTTCGTCTATAGGTGCTTATTACATTACGCGACGAGATTTTTTTTGGGGAAAAGAACTAAAGTATGGCGAAACGAGTACAGTACGATCATCGGGCATTATACGACTGGTTAAAAAAGGCAGTGGAGAATGGGTAGGAAAAGTGCATGAAGAATTCAAAACTACCAATAAAACTGCTACTTTAGATGGATATATCAATCATTATCCACACCAAACAATTGCAGATTTTTTAACATCGATAAATTCATATTCCACACTTCGTGCAGATGAGCTTGTGAATATGCATGTACGAACAAATGCTATTCAAATAGTGTTCTTTCCGTTTGGAAAATTTTGGTATACCTACTTGCTAAAATTGGGTTTTCTCGATGGAGCAGCGGGTTTTGTATACAGTTTCATGATGAGTTTTCATTCATTTCTCGTTAGATCTAAATTGTATTTAAAACAGTAATGAACGTATTACTTCAGGTATTCTTCATTTTACTTTCCCTAGGTCAACTTACTCGTCTTGAACTATTTTCATCGGTTGCAATACTTGGTTACGAATTTATCATGCTCTTAATCGTTTTACTTGCTTTTATTACAAAATGGAACATAATAAAATCGGTTGTTCAAAGGACTCAAGTAAAAGCATTTGTAATCTTTCTTGGATTTTTAACTCTTTCTTTATTGGCTAGTCTTCCGAGACACTTCGTGCATGAGAATATCGAGGCATTTGCTTACCTGGTACGTCTTATTTTATATGCGTTATTTTTCATGACGCTTTTTTCCTTCAAAAATATTGCCTTAGAAAAAGGATTAAAAATTCTTACTATTCTTACAATTTTGTTTTCATTTGCTCAATATGTTTTTATTCCAAATCTTCAATTTTTAGAGTCACGCGGATGGGACCCACATGTAGGAAGGGTTGTTGGAATGTTCTTGGACCCGACCGCTGCAGGAACTATTTTTGTACTTTTATTCTTTTACTTTTTAGTCCAACAGGTAACCAGTAATCAATGGTACGGCAAAATGTCAGTCTCAGTAATCATACTGAGCTCACTTTTTTTTCTCATTCTACTTACTTATTCTCGCGTAACGTATATTGGTTTTGTTAGCGGACTTTTGTACTTATTGTATAGACTGTACAGACCTCGATTAGTCTTATCAGTGCTAATAATATTTTTTATTTGTATTCCGCTACTTCCGAGAGTATCGGGGGAAAGTACCAATTTACAACGCACATACTCAATAAGTACCCGATTGACTGATATTAAAAAGGGGATTGTTTTGTGGCAACAGCATCCGATGTTGGGTATAGGTTATAATCATATTCCTGCATTAAAGAGTGTAAACAGCGCGAGTAATCATAGTGATTCTGCGTTTAGCTCTTCGTTTGTAACGATAATGGTAACCTCGGGACTTCTCGGTTTAGGAGCATGTATATACCTATTTTTGCAAATATTTCGTAAAGGGACACTGCTAACTCAAAATGTAACAATTATTATTGTGCTCACATCGTTTATTGAAAACGTTTTTCTTCTCAATGTGGTTCTGGCAGTATTTCTTGTGTTAGTTGCTTTCAAAGATAACCGTTAGTTCTTGTGTTTCAACAGTTCCGGCACGATTAGTTGCTGTTACAGTAATTTTGTTTTCTCCATCGTTAATTCGAACCGCAGATGAAAATTTACCGTCAGAGTTTACAATAGTAGGTGAGTTATTCACACGTACTGTTACACCTGGATCGGTTGATCCAGACACAGTAATCTCTGTTTGGCTGGTGCGTGAACCATTTGTTGGTGCATCAATTTGTAGTTTTGGTTTTTCACTCTGGTAAAGAATGGAATAGACGTCGGATTTTTTGAAAATATTTTGTTTTTTTATACGCATTTCAACATATAATTCGTTGGAACCCTTCTGAAGGCTGATATTTGTATCAAATGTATCTCCGTCAACCGTGAGTTCTTTTTGATTTTCACCATTTACGATTATTGAGAGCTCAGATCCATCGGTTGCTGTTCCATGTATCGCAAGCGTTGCAGAGCTTGTTGCATCGGGGAGTGATAATAGTTCTGGAGCAAGAACAAAGCTTTGAGAATTATTCATTACGTCGTTTTGTGCACCGCTTGTAATATTTGCAATGAAGAGTGACGTATTAATTAGAAGCTTAAATCCAACTGTAGCAAAGAAAATAATGAGCAACACTGCAAAAATGATTACAGTTGCAAGTTGATTTTTCTTTTTTGTACGCGTCGATCTGTTTTCAGTCATAAGTGGTGTCTTCCCGTTTGATGAAATTTGTATTCAAAGGGTTTTCACTGGTAACTGGGAGCCAACGGTGGGAGTTGAACCCACGACCTCTGCTTTACGAAAGCATTGCTCTACCAACTGAGCTACGTTGGCAACTCCTACCAAATTATACCATGCGACATATCTACTTGCATTTATTCTACGGTGTAAATTATTATGAATATATGAATCCTGAAAACTTGGAAAAAGTTGTCGGTGCCCCTGCAGTGGTACTTGATTCTACTGTACAAGCCTCTCGGCAATTTGCTCAGAAAGTTTCAGGTCAGCGTCCTTTTAAAAGTGCAAATAAATTCTGGAAGAATTTAGGACCAGGGCTTACAACGGGCGCGGCAGACGATGATCCTTCTGGAATTGCAACATACTCACAAACCGGGGCTCAATATGGACTTGGACTATTATGGTTGGCAGGCTTTACATTTCCTCTTATGGCCGTTGTTCAGGAAATGTGCGCTCGTTTAGGTATGGTTTCAGGTAGAGGTCTGGCAGCAAATATTCGTAAAAATTATCCTCGACCAGTTTTATATACAATTACACTGCTGCTTTTTATTACAAATACCGTTAATATTGGTGCTGACTTAGGAGCTATGGCCAAAGCTAGTCAACTGATTTTCCCAAATATATCATTTGTTGTACTGATAGTCTTTTTTACCATCGTTAGTTTATTGCTTCAAATCTATAGCACGTACGAAAAGTATGCAAAGTATCTTAAGTACCTTGCACTTATACTAGTATCGTATGTTTTGTCAGGGTTTCTAGTAAATTTATCGTTTGTTGAACTTCTCCAGAATACCATTTATCCATCAATAGTTTTTAACCGCGAACAGATTATTCTTATTTGTGCGATATTAGGTACTACAATTTCTCCGTATTTATTTTTTTGGCAAACGAGTCAAGAAGTAGAAGAAAGTATTATGGAAGGTAAGGTTACGCTTAGAGAGCGCCAAATAGTAACGCGTCGAGATATCCGTAATATGCGAGTAGATGTATGGAGCGGTATGTTCATTTCGAATTTAGTAATGTACTTTATTATTGCGACCTGTGCGGCAACCTTGTTTGCAAATGGCATCACCACCGTAAGTTCTGCAGCAGAAGCAGCAGCAGCGCTTCGACCGCTTGCCGGAGAATTTGCATATTTGCTTTTTACGTTTGGTATTGTGGGAACTGGGCTTTTGGCAGTGCCTATTCTTGCTGGGTCATCGTCGTATGCTATCTCAGAAAGCTTCGGATGGAAGCATGGCTTAAATAAAAAACTTAAGCGCGCGACTGCTTTTTATGGGGCCATAATGATTTCAATGCTCATTGGGCTCGTAATGAATTTCATTGGTATTGATCCGATTAAAGCGCTTATTTATTCTGCAGTCTTAAATGGCATCATTGCTCCGGTAATTATTGTTTTTATTGTGTTACTGAGTAGTAACGAGAAAATAATGGGGGAGTTCAAAAATAATGCTATTACTACTTTTATTGGCTGGTCAGTTGCAGCGATTATGCTTCTGGCAGGTGGGGCAACTATCTGGGCACTATTTTGGTAAAATAGCATATGAAACCTAGGTTGTCGCAGCTATATCTTTTGCATGTTCTCAATGATGGAGTACGCACAGCACTTGTTGTCCTCCTTCCATTTATTGCAAAGGACCTATCATTATCACTTACTCAGGTTGGATTTCTTGGCTCATCACAAGGCTTACTAATGATGTTGCTGGGAATTCCGGCCGGGTTGTTAGCAGCTCGAATGGGAGGCCTTCGACTACTTAGTTATGCTCTTATCTTATATTCAATTTCTGTAATAGCGATCGCGTTTTCAACAAGCATTACGCTCGTAGTGGTAGCTTTTTTTGCAGCCGCAGTTGGGTTTGGAGTATTTCATCCGGTAGGATTTGCTTCAATTGCAAAGTATGCGCCAAAGGATCAAGTTGGAATTTCTATGGGGAAATTTAGCTCGCTTGGTGAAATTGGTCGCATGGGAATTCCACCTACTGCAATCCTAGCAACATCTTACTTTGGATGGAGACCAACTTTGATTGTCATGGGAGCAATTGGTTGTTTGCTCTATTTATACAGTAAGTATATAAGCAAAATACCTAAAGAGCATTCATCTCAAAATTTAGAGCATCATACGGATTGGTTAAAAATGCTTGTATATCTTGCTAAGCAACCTAAAATTCTTTTTTCTTCTTTTTCCAATATGATTGATGCCAGCGCTTCAAATATTGTTACCATTTTTTACCCTTTTGTAATTCTTGCAAAAGGTGTTACACCATTTATGTTGGGAATTATGACGGGAGTATATTTTATCGGAGGGCTTTGTGGAAAGATTGTGTTGGGTCATAGAGCTGATAAAATGAAAACATCAACACTATTTATTATTGCTGAACTAATGATGGCTATTTTGCTGCTGTTTTTAGCATTTTTTACAAATCTTTATCTACTCTTTATACTTTCATTTTGCTTGGGAATTTTTACAAAAGGAACTTCTTCTGTTGTGCAGACACTCATTTCAGAAAGTGCTCAAGGAGCTCATTTTGAAAAGGTTTTTTCGATTAGTGAAACACTTTCAGGAATTGCCGCAGCCACAGCTCCGCTTATAGCAGGAGTAATTGCAGATTCATTTGGTGTTCTTTCAACCTTGTATTTAGCAGCTGTTGTTGCTCTTTTGGCAATTGTGCCGGCATATTTATCGCAAAGCGTCCAAAGAAAACCGTCGCTTACCTAGTGTTATTATTTTCCATTTGAAAGTAGGTAGGGGATGAAAAAAAATCTTCCAAACGCTCTCGATGATCGAAAGCAATGGGAATTCCCACGTTGGCAATGTCTTCTGGACCCACAAAAATGAGACCTCCAATTTCATCTGGTTTAACAGGCATATCTAGTTTTGGTGGATGATCAGTAGTACCATAAAAGTATGAGGTTGTAATTGGATCATCTGGGATTAAGTACGTATCTTTGACAGTGATTAGACGTGTGGGAGTAAATCGAGTTCCTGGTAATTCTTCACTAATTTCTCTTGAAATTGCTCTCGTTGGTTGTTCGTCGTCATCACATTTGCCGCCTAATAGTGAATATTCTCCTTTTGAAATTCCTTTTACACGTTCTCCCAGTAAAACTCTTCCATGTTCATTTACAATAATTGCTCGAGCGACCTCTTTCACAAATCTATTATCTCATAAAAAGTTAAAATGCTAAAGTATCCCAGCAACAACCATCATAGCCTGCACAGGATTTGATTGATCTTTACGGTGTGAAAAGTATGTATCTGATTGGCAATAGGTACATATGTCACTTGTTGTGATATTTCTTGGTAGAATGCCCAATTCCATCAATTGCTTTTGAGCAATTTGTTTAATATCAAGAAATATGTTTGAGTCCCTCATAACAGCGCAAGCTGGATATTTGGAAAATTTTTCTGCAACGTCTTTGCTTACTTCATAATGACACGGGCCAATTGCTGGACCTATACTCACTAAGAGCTCGATAGGGTCGATGTTGTAAATGTTCTGGAGAGTGGCAAGTGCTTTGCTAACAATTTTGTTATTCAATCCTCTCCATCCGGCATGTAATAAGCACAGCATATCTTTTTTCTGATTAAAAATCACAATAGGCAAGCAGTCTGCAACAGTTATAGAGAGGAATATGTTTTTTTCAAATGTAATGAGCCCATCGCATTTGGGAATGACTTTTCCTAAATCTGCCGCTGTGACAACTCGCACGGTATTGCCATGTTCCAGATCGGCACTTATTACATTGTGAGAATCAATGGAATGTTTTTCAAGAAATTTAATTCTATTGTGGGGTATGTCGTCATTATCAAGTCTATTGTTTGCAAGCTTCATGTTGCCATCAGCGCGCAACGACATATGATATTTAATCATGGAGCTGGTCACCGTACTTCGCTCGAACCTCTTTGATTATATCACTCCAGAATTAGGATTAGAGATAGCAGCTTTGATGGTTCACTTAAAAATAGAGAGCTTCAAGGATCTTGAAAAATGCTATACTAGCCGTACCGAATGATCCCTGTGGTGAAAGTACCTTTTGAGGGAGCGAATGTCGGCAATAGGACACTATTGATCCGTCAAAGTCATAGGGATCGAACTATTTCTTGTTATTTTGTTTTTTTAAGCTAATGTTTGTTTTTCCACACATGCATTGAAGAGAATCGAACTCTTTGGGTGATACAAAAGTTAAATAATATAATCCTCCGCATTTTTCTTCCTCACAAATAAAATTTTGAATTAGATCGTGGAATGACTGAGAAACAGGTCCAAAATCAGAAGAAGTTAGATTCGCCCACTCATTGTAATGTATCGCGGGATTAATCTGCCATTGATCTGCATTAGAGTTCTGCAAAGCAGCAGCTACTCGCTGCTCTCTATCTTTGATAGTAGTCGCTTCTGCGGGACGACCCCAAGATTCCGCTGATTCTGCACCTTTTAAGAGAATGTTTCTGAATTGCTTGACTGCAGAAGGTAGAACATCACCCAATTCATAACGACCATCACCTTTAAATTCAACGGGTGCACGTAAGTTATGGCAGATTTCTTTAGAGATATACTCTAAGTAATTTCGCAAGATACTAGCAGCGTCGCGTACATCATTTTTTTGAAGAGCTGTGTTAATCTCTGTCCATATATCTCGACTACTCCACTCAGTTGGGCCTTGATCAGGAGTCCAATTGCTAAATCTAACAAAATTTGTAGATTTAATTAAACCTGCACTTATCATATGTTTTAACCAAACTTCATCATGAGTGGTTAATACAAATTGTGTATTAGGAAAATGTTTTTTTAGGAGAGCACATACTTCTCTTCTATGACCTGTATCTACTGACATTAAAACATCATCAAGAACTGCAAAGTTAAAATTACTTCCTTGTAATCGACGCATAAGTGAAAGGTATAGACATAAACCCATACCATCCTGGTGTCCCTCGCTATGATATGCCCCTGGAGGGAAATGTCCTCGGCCATAAAATTCAACATCAAAACCAAGCTTACCCATCGAAGGGGTAAGCTTAGCTGAAAATGCGCTTTCATCATCACTATTTATTAGCTGATAAAAATGCCCAAACTCCTCTTCGACTTGTTTGTAGACTTCTTCAAGAACCTTATTACTCTCTTCCGTATATATGTCATAAACTGATTGAGCTAATAGTGCATGAGCTTCGGTGCGCTTTGCCTTACGCGATGCTTCACGATAAGTCTCCAGACGATCTTGACATAAAATCAAATAATCTCTTGCAGCTTCAAGCTTTGTGGGTTCCGGAATTTTTGCTAGAGCAGTTTCAAGCGAATCAATAGTGTCAATTACTACCTTGGGGACATCGTTAATATCTCGTAGAGAGGATAAAGTTTTCGTTAAAGGTAAGAAGGATTTAATGTCTTTAATTCTTAAAGAAAGATTATTACGATATGTTGAGAAGCCGACAATATATTCTGGCTTAAGAATTTTTATGTATTTTTCAAGTATTCCCATTGACTCATTCAGTTCTTCTATTCGACTAATTATTGGTTCAAGCTCTTTTTCTAATCTAAGACGTGTTTTAGTAACGTCTTCAAATTTTTTAAGTTTTACTTCAACTAAAGCCTTTAGTGTATCAATATCCCACTCTGTACCACATACAGGACAAGCTTCTTCAGCAATAAAAGAAATTGCTGTACGTAAAAAGGTTTCCCTAGATACACTATCGACAACTGCGGGATCAGCACTCAATACCTTGAGTTGATCATAAAGATCGCCACATTCTTTTATCATATCGACCGTGGTAAATTTTGTTATTAATTCTTGTAGATTTTTTAAATCGACTGCGAGCTGCATCTTATTAATTTTTGAGGGGGACGATTTTTCTGAACCTGTCTTGAGGCCATCATGTAAAGATGTTGTACTTTCAAGGGTTTTGATCGGATCTAGTCCTAAAAGAACTCGACGCTCATTTACAGCTTTTAAAAGAAGATTTGTTTTAAGTTCTGCTATTTCTAATGCTCTTGCGAGATGATCTCGTATTTCCATGCTGATCTTTTTACAAGCGACAAACTCTTTATTGCAAGTATTACTTATTGTTTTCAAATTACCACGTAACTCCCCAATCTGATCAAGTCGCAAAAGCGCTTGAATTTCTTCTGATCTTTTTCCTGGCTGAGCTAATATGTATGCAATAAGCTCTCTGCGAGAGAGAACAAATTCGGGATGATTTTCTAATTCTTTAAATATTTTCAATACATCTGGTGTAGCCGGAGTAATTAATGGCATATATGGATTTGCCACACTTCTTTCAACTGTTACTTTTTTGTCACCTAAAGATGGGATGCTTAAAATTAGCGTAACTTTTGCTTTTTCTGGATTATCTCGACTGTCAACATGAGGAGCATGTGCTCTTACTGATACACTACCTGTACCACTTCCAGATAATCTAGAAATATTTCCTGTGAGACCAAATTCCAAAGCATCCACAACTCCACTTTTTCCTGTCCCATTTGGTCCACAGACAGCAAAATTCTTACCATTGAATTTAAGTATAAGCTTACGTATACCGCGAAAATCTTCAATTATTACTTCTTCGACATTAATCATAACTCTGTACCATTTTCTCCAAAAAGAGCTTTTTTAATCGTATCTATCGAGGGTTTTTCTTCTTGTTCAAACATTTTTATAAAACGATTCAAAACATCTTCGGATACCTGCCTCTTTTTCATTGTATCTATGAAGCTGTTATATACGTTTTGGCGAATATCGGTAGTTGGTTTTATTACCTTGTTATTTGTCATAATAAGTCAACATAAAAGAAAAGATTAGGTTGATTATACAATAAATTAGTTCGATTCCGGTTCCCGGTATAAAACTCTTGAAGCTATAATGAAATTATTTGAAAATTGAGCTTGAACTGAAGAACAGATTGTTTCTGAAGGCAAAGTGGGCAGAATTCAAAAATAAGTCCGGTTAAGAGCGGGATACGAGAATCGAACTCGCATCTCATCCTTGGGAAGGATGCATACTACCACTGTACTAATCCCGCATTAGCACAATTATACCAGTTTGTGTCTATTTTCCTGGTAACGTTAGTATGCTTCCTGCATAAATTAGATCTGGATTCGCGATTTTATTAGTTTTTGCAATTTCGGGCCAACGGTATCCATCGCCGTATGCTCGAACTGAAATATCCCACAGTGTATCACCGGTTTTAATAGTATATTTTGCTTCATTTAATGTGACTTGCGTCGTAGAAACGCTTGTTACACTCCCGTTTTGTTCCATAATAGGAGAAACGTGTGGAATGGTAAGTTTTGCACCAACTTCAATGTTATTGGGGTTACTAATGTTATTTGCCTTTGCAATATCGGGTGCATTGTAGCCCGAACCAATTTCTTTTTCGGCAATGCTCCATAGAGTTTCACCGGCTACAACGGTGTGAACCTTAGCTTGCTCTTGCTGTTGAGTCATTGCTGCTTCCTGCTGCTTTACTTTATTTAATTGATTGGTTACTAGTTTGTATGAAACTCCCAAGCCAATTAAAAAAACAAGAAGACCCACAATAATCGATTGGTAATTGTTTATTGCAACCTCACGCGTTGAAATTTTTTTAGCCATACTTCTTACTGTGCATTATAGGTGGGGATATTGTTTTATTGCAATATGATCAACTATAACGAAATAGTATATGACTATACATTATTTTAATGAGAAGGATTACGTTTTAGGTGTTCTTGCATATAACGGACCTGATACGGAGAAAAAACAGGTTTTTGTGCTTTTAAACGTGCATTAATACCTTCAGTATTAGCATACCGCATTATATTAAAATCTTTAAAACCCGGATCTTGACGGAAAAAAATTTGTTTCCCATTAATAACAGTACCGGTTGGTATTAACTCACCAAGCATGTTCGGATCGATTGCTACACGGGCTTCGTCTTTCGTATATTCGTGACCGAATGTTAATTCGGAAGAAGTAATAGCTGCCTCAAATGAAAGATTATGTTTATATCCGTCATCGAGTCCAAAAAAATGACCTCCTTCATGAAGCGCAATATATAATGATTCTGGATTGTTCAATGTCATAAATGCGATGTCATGTTCAGGTCGATAGCTTGTTATTCCTATAAAGGCATCGGAGTTAAGAAAAACTAACACTTTACTGTAATGTCTGCCTGTGCTTTTGCTTATGGCATTCATTACTGTTTCAGTTTCTTCCAATCCTGTAACAACACGCTCATTTGCTCTTGCAAAAGGAATTGGAACGGGTTTTTTAAGATACGAAATAGTAAGTGGTAGTTGCTCAAATGCTTGAGCGAACATGTGAGAAAAATAATCAATTTTACAGGTACCTGATTCTTCTGTGTCAACTTGCATAAGTAAAACATGTGTATTTTTAGGTCGTATTGGTTCCCCGTTTGGTTCAAATAATTGACCGTTTGCAGAATGAGAGTTCGTACCTATGTCTACAAAGTCAGATGGCTGAAAAAATAGATTTTCCAGAGAGTCGATTTCACGTGAATCTTGGGGAAAACAAATAATATCTTCGCCAAGTTCGGTATCGTAGGTAGTGTCACCTGTTCGGCCAGCAACATAGGCAGGTGGACCGTGAAAATCTGGAATAGTATAGTGTAAAGTTTCTCGTGATAAAGATAAGGGCGACAGGAGTGTTGCTCCTATGGTGCCTGCTCGCAGAATTCGACGTAGATTTGCAGCATGTCGAACACGATCAAATATAGACTGTGTGGAGTGATGAGGTGTATGTGGGTGTGACTCAATATGTGTCATGATTCCAAGGTTCTTTGCGCGACTGACCGGACTCGAACCGGCGACCTTCCGCGTGACAGGCGGACGCTCTAACCAACTGAGCTACAATCGCTATAGTAAATTATACCATTTTTTATTCTAGTATAATAGAATAATGCGTCCCTCCAACAAACAAATAGCTCACATCCTCCGTTCAGTTGCTGCTGTTTATGAATTGAAAGGGGCAAATCGTTTCCGAATTATTGCGTATGAAAATGCTGCCGATGCGGTTGAAAATTTGAACAGAGAACTGGCTGATTTATGGGAAAATAATGAGCTTTCAAAAATTGCAGGAATTGGCTCTTCTATGAGCGCGCGTTTAGAAGAATTTTTTGAAAAGGGCGACGCTTCATATTTGGTTAAAACAATGCATGAACTTCCAGCTCCAATTTTTGAACTTATGAAAGTTCCAGGGCTTGGAGTGAAAAAAGCGTTTAAGCTTGTTACACAGCTACAACTCGAAGAGTCAAAAAACATATTCAAAGATCTTGTTGAAAAGGCAAAAGCAGGCGCAATTGCACCGCTTGACTCATTTGGGGAAAAGTCACAGGCAGAAATTATTGCCGCTATAGAGCTTTATGAGAAATCAAAGGACAATGCTGATCGCATGCCGCTTCCTGTTGCACATGATTTGGCTATGCAAATAATCGAATACGTAAAGAGTCATCCACATGTCGGAGAAGTTGAAGCATTAGGTTCTTTGCGCCGGTGGGTAAGTACCATTGGCGATATTGATTTGGTCGCAATAGCTGCAACAAAACATTTTGATTCGGTTATTAAATATTTTGTGAAATTCCCCGGGGCGGCAAAAGTTGAAGCTCAGGGAGAGAATAAGGCATCAATAATTTTGGCAAATGGGCGAAGAATAGACTTACGAGTAGTTGAAAAAGGAATTTTCGGTTCAATGATTCAGTATTTTACGGGCAGCAAAGCACACAATATTAAATTGCGGGAACTTGCGCTAAAAAAAGGCTACTCAATTTCTGAGTACGGAATTGGTGATAAAAGTGAAAAGGGAACTACGGGCAGATCAAAAACTTTTGCATCTGAAAAAGAATTCTATGAATTTTTAGGAGTTGATTGGATTCCACCAGAACTTCGTGAAGGAACGCATGAAATTGATATCGCAATTAATCACAAGATCCCAGAACTTGTAACTATTACCGACATAAAAGGTGATTTTCACATGCACTCCAGTTATGACTTAAACACGTCTCATGATCTTGGTAGTGGAAGTGTTATTGAAATGGCACAAAAAGCGCATTCACTTGGATACGAATATATTGCTATTTCCGATCATAATCCTGCACAAAATGTGCCTCGTGAAAAGGTAATTGAAATAATGAAAAAACGGTATGCATTTATTAAATCTCAAAAAACAGCAGTCCCTTGTTTCGTTTCGTTGGAAATCGATATTACTCCTAGTGGTGAGCTTGCACTTCCCGATGAAGCATTTGAATACCTCGACATGTGTGTTGTGTCATTGCATAGCTCATTTAGACAATCCCGAGGAGATATGACAAAAAGAGTTCTTAAAGCACTTTCTCATGAAAAAGTAAAGATATTTGGGCATCCAACGGGTAGACAATTAGGTAAACGCCCGGAAGTTGATGTAGATTGGACGACAGTTTTTTTGTTTTGTAAAAAAAATAACATTGCACTTGAAATAAATAGTTGGCCCGAACGACTCGATTTGCCAGATATGTTGGTAAAAGAAGCAAAAGACCTTGGTTGCAAGTTTGTTATTGATACCGATGCTCATACGGTAAATCAAATGAATAATATGTTTTACGGAGTTTCTGTTGCTCGTAGAGGATGGCTTGAAGCAAATGATATAATAAATACGCAAGGTGTTGATAATGTACGTAAATGGATAAATTCGAGTGTATAGGAACGTAGAAAACACAGTAATTATAAATTATTAAATAAAACTATGGATATCACCATGATTCTGGTTGTAGTATTGGTTTTGTTTGTTGGATATGTTTTTACAACATACAATAGTCTTGTAACGCTTAAAAATCGCATAAAAGAGGCATTTTCACAAATTGATGTGCAGCTTAAACGACGGGTGGATTTAATTCCGAATTTAATTGAAACTGTTAAAGGCTATGCAAAACATGAGAAAACTGTTTTTGAAAATGTAACCAAAGCACGCTCTGCTTTAATGGGAGCAACAACTAAGCAAGCAAAGTCAGATGCAGATAATATGCTCACCGACGCTCTTAAGAGCTTATTTGCTGTTGCAGAAGCATATCCAGAACTGAAAGCCTCCGAGAATTTTTCACAGTTACAACGTCAGTTGGAAGATACTGAAGATAAAATTGCTTATTCACGTCAGTTTTATAACAGTAATGTTCTTGACTACAATAATAAAATTCAGACAGTTCCCAGTAGCATAATAGCTAGTATGTTTGGTTTTAAAGAAGAAGCATTCTTTGAGGCTACTGAAGCAGAGCGTAATAATGTAAAGGTTGCGTTCGATTAATAGCGATAACACTATGACAACACATAGCCAAGTTTCCGGTAATAAGGTAAAAACATATCTGATCATGTTTTTTTTCGTAGCTTTCGTTTCATTTTTCTTTTACCTTATTGGGAAAAACCTGGGAGACTCGACTTTTTACTTAATTTTTGGATTAGTATTTTCATTAATTTCATCTGTAGGAAGTTTTTATTATTCAGATAAAATAGTGCTGGCGATGAGTGGGGCAAAGCCTGCCGATAAAAAGACATATTTTGATCTGTATACAGTTACAGAAAATATGGCGATTGCCGCAGGAGTCCCAATGCCTCGCGTATACGTTATCGAAGATAATGCTATGAATGCTTTTGCAACAGGCCGTGATCCGCAGCACGCAGTCGTGGTTGCTACAACTGGTATTTTACAGAAACTCAATCGTGCAGAGCTGGAAGGTGTTATTGCGCATGAACTTTCACATATAAAAAATTACGATATTCGACTGATGGCAGTTGTTACGGTGCTCGTAGGAACGGTGGTTTTTGTTGCTGATTGGATCACGCGAAGTTTCATGTGGGGTGGAGTACGTGATTCAGACGATGATTCGGCCAGCGGAAAAGCGAGTTTTATTTTGTTTATCATATTCCTGTTTATAACACCGATTATTGCCACATTAATTCAGTTGGCAGTTTCACGCCGACGTGAATATCTTGCAGATGCTTCAGGTGCACTATTGAATCGCAACCCCGATGCTCTTGCAGATGCTCTCTTAAAAATTTCGGGTGATAGTAAGATTCTCTCAAAAGCGTCAAACGCCACTGCACATTTGTTTATAGAAAATCCATTCAAGAAAGATGTAAAAAAGACAAGTTTTGTTGCGGGCTTATTTAGTACTCACCCACCTGTTGAAGAGCGAATCAGACTGCTCAGAGAGATGTAAGTAAGATAATCCCCAAATTTTCCGCTTAATAGCGTATTGGGGTGGCACCAAATATGATCAAAAAAGAAACTCCTAAAGAACTCCAACTGCGTATTGAACGCGCAAAAATTGTAAATGAGCAACTAAAACAATTGTATCCTGAGCCTAAAGTTGAGCTTAATTATTCCACTGTATGGGAACTGCTTGTGGCAGTAGTGCTTTCTGCACAGTGCACCGATGTTCGTGTTAACATTGTTACAAAAGATTTATTTAAAAAGTACAAGAACTTAACCGACTACGTACATGCAGACTTGGAAGAATTTAAACGCGATATTAAATCAATAAATTTCTTTAACAACAAAGCAAAAAATATTCTTGCTGCTGCAAAAATGATACATAATTCATATGGTGGGGTCGTTCCCAAAACAATGTCGGAATTAGTATCGATTCCTGGAGTTGCACGCAAAACAGCAAATGTAATTTTAAATGATGGATACAACATTCAAGAAGGCATTATTGTCGATACACATGTTGTTCGACTTGCGAATAAATTTCAACTCACCGATGAAAAAGATCCAGTAAAAATTGAACGAGACTTAATGCAAATAATTCCCAAATCAGAATGGAAATATTTTTCTCATCGACTCGTACATTATGGTCGTCGAATGTCAAAAGCTCACCAAGTCGCAAGTGATCAAGATCCTGTGAGTCAGGCGTTGTTGTGGTACAATAAGCTTCATGAAAGTTGATGTAAAAAAAATTGCAAAACTCGCCCACATACCTGTTACCAATGATCAGATTCCCCAATTAGAAAAAGAACTATCTTCAATAATTACTTTTATTGATACGCTTCAACAATTAGATACCACTTCAGTAGAATCAACAAACCAAGTAACAGGGTTAACTCATGTTGTTCGTGCCGATCGAGTTGAATTTGAATCAATTTTAACGCCTCAGCAAGCTTTGTTAAACGCTCCTCAGAAAGAAGATAATTATTTTATTGTTAAAGCAGTTTTTGAAAATAATGATTAATATTGCTGACTTAACCATTCAGAAGGCACAGGATTTGCTTAAAAGCAAGCAGGTGTCTGCTGTTGAGCTTGCCGAAAGCTGTATAAACAATATTACTCAGCATAATCCGACATTAAATGCTGTCCTAACGGTAAATGCATCTGCAATTGAAGATGCAAAAGAAGCTGATTCGCTCATTGCTTCAGATTCTTCTATTTTTGAGCAAAAACCACTACTGGGTATTCCCTTGCTCCATAAAGACGTATATTCCACGAAAGATTTGCGAACAACAGCTGCGTCGAAAGTTTTGGAAGCGTATATTCCGCCTTACGATGCAACAGTAGTGAAAAAGCTTAATGAAGCAGGTGTAATTACTCTAGGAAAAACAAATCTAGATGCATGGGCGCATGGTTCTTCAGGTGAAAATTCAGATTTTGGAGCAACAAAAAACCCATACGACTTACAACGTACTCCAGGAGGATCAAGTAGTGGATCTGCTGCTGCTTTGCCCGCCGGTATGTGTTTAGTATCAACGGGGACCGACACCGGAGGCTCTATTCGATTACCTGCGGCATTTTGTAATCTGGTTGGTTTAAAGCCAACATATGGTCGCGTTTCTCGTTATGGAATTATTGCAATGGGATCGTCATTTGATTCTATTGGACACTTTACCAAAACTGTCACCGACAGTGCAAAAGTACTTTCGGTTACTGCAGGATTAGATCGTCATGATGGCACAACGGTTCCACATACTCCTCCTCAATACCATGAAAATTTGGGATCAGGAACTTCGTTAAAAGGAAAAAAAATCGGTATAGTGAGAGAATTTGATCACGAGGGAACAGATCGTGCAATTGCGCAAGTTACACGTAATGCTATAAAAACAATTGAGTCTCTTGGAGCAGAGGTAGTTGACGTTTCATTACCACACGCCCAGTATGCTATTGCTACATACTACATTCTTATACCTGCAGAAGTAAGTTCTAACTTGGGAAGAATGACAGGAACCAGATTTGGAAAAGGATACGAAGCTTTTGGCGATGAAGCAAAACGACGAATCATGATTGGTGCCTATACTCTTTCTGCTGGTTATTATGACGCGTATTATAATAAAGCACTAAAGGTACGTACTCTTATTAAGCAAGATTTTGATACAGTATTTGAAAATGTAGATGCGCTTTTGTGCCCAGTTTCACCAAGTACTCCTTTTAAGTTGGGAGAAAAAGCGAATGATCCGTTAGCAATGTATTTGTCTGATATTTTTGTTGCGCCAATGAATTTGGCAGGAGTTCCAGCGCTTTCTGTTCCTGCTGGGTCAGTCAACGGCCTGCCAGTAGGAATCCAGTTTGTTTCAAAGCATTTTGATGAAGAAAATTTATATAAAATTGCATACGCGTATGAACAAGCGCGTGGAAACATTGAGGGATTAAATAATCTGTCGTTTTAAGCAGTTAGTCTGTCATTCTGAGGGAGCAGTACGCCAGCCCTCGGAGACCTAAGGGCCTTAGTTAATAAATATATGAACAATTACAAACCAACAATCGGCCTTGAAATTCATGTAGAACTTTCTACAAAAAGTAAGATGTTTTGTAGTTGTCCGGCAGATTGGTTTGGAAAAAAGCCCAATACCCATACCTGTCCGGTCTGTTTAGGTTTACCTGGAGCGCTTCCGGTAGCCAATGAGCAAGCTATTGAGTGGACAATTAAAATTGCTCAAGCGTTAAACTGTACAATTCCTGCAATTTCAAAATTCGACCGAAAACATTATGTGTATCCTGATCTGCCAAAAAGTTTTCAGTTAAGTCAATATGATGAACCTATTGGACAAAAGGGAAGTTTGAGTGTTCATTTTGACTCGATTGATACTGTTAAGAGCTTTGGTATAACCAGAGTGCATCTTGAAGAAGACGCGGGAAAACTTATTCATAAAGGTAATCATTCATTGGTTGACTATAACCGTTCAGGTGTGCCATTAGTAGAAATTGTTACCGAACCTGATTTTCATGATTCTTCTGAAGTAAAAAAATTCCTTGAAGAACTTCACACACTCATACGAGCACTTGGAGTTTCTGATGCAAACATGGAAGAAGGCTCAATGCGTCTTGAGCCCAATATCTCTGTTGGACTAGCCTCTTCACATGGTTTACCTCCATATAAAGTTGAAGTAAAAAATATTAATTCATTTAAGTTTGCAAAAAACGCGATTGATTATGAAGTAAAGCGACACATTGAGCTGTTAGAAAAAGGAGAGATCCCTGTGCAAGAAACCCGGGGGTATGTAGAAAAAAATGCATCAACTGTTTCTCAGCGAACAAAAGAAGAAGCGCAAGACTATCGATATTTCCCTGAACCCGATATTCCTCCGCTTACGTTTTCACCTGCGTACATTGAGAGTATTAAGGAATCAGTTCCAGAATTGCCATCGCACCGATTAACTCGATACGTGCAGGAAAACAACATTTCGTTTAGCGATGCGTACATCATTACTCGAAGTACTGAAATGACAGATTACTTTGAAAAATTATGTAATGCACAAGTGGCCGAAAGTGCAAAAATTGCATCAATGTTGGTTAATAAACGATTGTCGATAGCTGATAGTATTGATGTTTCCCTTGAGAAAATAAAAAGGGCGCTCGTTCCCGTACAAACCGATGAAGCAGCACTCGCAGCAGCTATTGCAGCAGTTATTGCGCAGCAAACCAAAGCGGTGGCAGAATACAAAGCAGGTAAAGAAACAGTACTCATGTTCTTAGTTGGAATGGTTATGAAAGAAATGAAAGGTCAGGCCGATGCAAACATGGTGAAAGAAAAACTTCTTACATCTCTCGAGGCGCACTGAAAACTCGCGGCAACATGCGTATATATACCCCTTGACCTATTCGTGGAGTAAAAGATACAGAGCCGAAATTATCTGCAAAGCTGTCTGGTGACAAATGCGACAAAGGAACTTCTTCACCAATTTGGTTTGGAGTATCTAGAGGTAATCCACTTCTTACCGTGATTGGTGCTTTAAGAGGTTTTAACAATGTTAGGTAATTATCTTCATACGAATCAACAAAAAAACCTGCCTTAAGTTTAGCCTGTATAGAAGCTGGTTTAACAAGTTTTACTCTGGTTACGACAAGAGGAAGTTCTGCACGCCGTGCCCAGTCTATGCGAGCACGGGTAATTTGTGTATTTAATCCAAGTCCTCTATATGCAGATTCAGTATATGCATCTGTAGTAAACGCATAATGTGAACCAGCGGGCAAATAATAGCTAGGCTCAAAACATTTTTTAATAACAATGCTTCCTGCAGCAACTATGTTGCCTTCATTAAAAATTGCAAAAATAGCTGGGTCTAAATAGTCCGCACCACTGCCTACGCTTCCTGTGGAGGTTAAAATTTCTTCATAGAATTTATATTTTCTTCTTTCATGATCCGGTGAAAGTGGATGTCCACAATGGGTATTATTCCATCTTTCCCAAATCATGAGCTCTTCAACTGATGTGAGTTGATGTATTGGACTATCTCGCAAAGTATCTGTAGAAGGCTCTAAAACAATTCTTTCCATATCCTATATTATAGCAAACCAGTCCTAGACGGCTGATTGTTTGTTTTGTATACTGTGCACATGTCTTTTACTCATTTACATGTCCACTCGGAATATTCTTTGCTCGACGGTCTTACTAAAATTGATAAATTGGTAGCTGCAGCTAAAGAGCAAGGTGCTCGTGCTCTTGCGCTTACCGATCATGGAGCCATGTACGGTGCATTTCGATTTTACAAAGCAGCAAAAGCTGCAGAAATAAAACCCATTATTGGAGTAGAGGCATATAAAGCAAAAAAGAGTCGATTTGATCAAGCAGGAACTGAGCGTGACCAACATCACCTTTTGCTTCTAGCTAAGGATAATACTGGGTATAAAAATTTAATGAAACTTGTTACCAAAGCTCATTTGGAAGGGTATTATTACAAACCCCGGATGGATTTTGAAATTTTAAAGGAACATTCAGAAGGAATTATAGCGACGTCAGGGTGTCTGAACGCCGATATTCCATCACTTTTACGAAATGACCAAAATGAGGAAGCGGAAGCTGTTTTAAAGCAGTACCTGGAAGTATTTAAAGAAAATTACTATATAGAACTGCAACGATATCGTAATATCGAAGACCTAGATCGAGTCAATCGTAAACTCCTCGAATTTTCACGAAAATATGGAATACCAATTATTGCAACGAACGATGTACATTACTTAAAACCTGAAGATGCGTATGCCCAAGAAGTATTGCTTTGTATCCAAACACAACACAGCATGCACGAAAAAAATCGTCCAATGAGCATGCTAGAAACACCTGAATTTTACTTACGAACACACGATGAAATGGCCACCCTTTTCTCAGATCTTCCAGATGCAATTGAAAATACGAGCAAAATTGCTGATTTGTGTAATGTAGAAATTCCCAGCGGTACGTGGATTGTGCCAAACTATCCACTTCCAGAGAATAAAACATCCGCAGAGCATTTAATGGATCTTATTTTAGAACGTGCACCTGCTCGTAAACTTGATGCCACCGATCCAGTAATTAAAAAACGAATTGATTATGAGTTCGACGTAATTTCTACAAAAGGGTACGCAACATATTTTCTCATTGTTGCTGATTTTGTAAACTGGGCAAAAGATAACGACATCGCTGTAGGTCCTGGAAGAGGATCGGTTGCTGGTTCAATTATTAGTTATATTTTACGTATTACTGATATTAATCCCCTTGATTACAATCTTCCGTTTGAACGTTTTTTAACGATGGATCGTCCAACACCACCAGACATTGACGTAGATTTTGCAGACACCCGACGTGACGAGGTACTTGCCTACGTTACAAAAAAATACGGAAAAGAAAAAGTTGCACAGATTATTACATTCGGACGAATGGAGGCTCGCATGGCAGTCCGTGACACAGCCCGAGCTTTAGGATATACGTATTCTCAGGGTGATCGAATTGCCAAAATGATTCCATTAGGAAAGCAAGGATTTGCTATGACAATTGATCGTGCTATTGAAGAAAACCCTGTTCTTAAAATCGCATATACAACAGAAGAAGAAACTAAAAAGGTTTTAGATATTGCCAAAAGTGTAGAAAGTATGGCTCGACACTCGTCTGTACATGCAGCTGGTGTAGTTATTGCAGATAAAGATCTTACCGAATATGTGCCTTTGCAACGGGAATCAAAAGGTGATCGAATAATTACTCAGTACGACATGTATTGTCTTGATCTAAATGCGGTATCCGACGGTCAGGCAGTAGGACTTATGAAAATGGACTTTTTGGGATTGCGTAATTTGACCATTTTAGAAAATGCCATAAAATTTGTTCAAGAAACAACCGGAAACAAAATCGATATTCATACTATTTCACTCGAAGATCAGAAAACCTATGATCTTATGGCAAAAGGTCAAACAATTGGTGTATTTCAACTAGAGTCCGGAGGAATGAGAAAATTAGCCAAAGAACTTGCTCCTACCAAGATGACTGATATTTCAGCTATGGTGGCCCTGTATCGTCCTGGTCCAATGGATCTTATTCCGAGCTTTTTGGCCGGCAAAAAGAACCCGAATAAAATTAAGTATTTGCATCCTGCACTCAAACCAATTCTTGAAGAAACATACGGTATTCTTGTTTATCAAGAACAAGTAATGGAAATCGCACATCGACTTGCAAGCTTTACTCTATCTGAAGCAGACACTTTTCGAATGGCAATCGGTAAGAAAAAAAAGGCACTCATGAAAATTAGTGAGGCAAAATTTCGAGAAGGTGCGCACAAAAATGGGTATTCTAAAGACGTTATTGATAAAATTTATGGATTTATTGAGAAGTTTGCTTCGTATGGATTTAATAAGGCGCATTCCGCATCGTATGCGCTCATTGCATACTGGACTGGTTATATGAAGGCGAATTATCCGGTAGAATATATGACCGCATTGCTTTCAGCGGAGTTGCATGGTTCAGCCGGTTCTATTCGTGAATTAAAAATGTTTCAGGCAATCGAGGAATGTCGAATTCTTGATATAAAAGTACTACCCCCCGATATAAATAAATCAGTTAATGATTTTTCAATTGAAGATGGCGTAATTCGATTTGGGCTTTCTGCAATTAAAAATGTAGGAACCTCAGCAATCGAATCAATAGTTTCTTCCCGAGCTCAAGAGCCATTTACCAGTCTTAAAGACTTTTTAACCCGAATTGATACTCGTCGGGTAAATAAAAAAACTGTTGAGAGTCTTATTAAAGCAGGCGCACTCGATGCATTTGGAGACCGACTCGCTATTTTAACGTATTATCCTATTGTCCTTGAAGAAGTTGGTCGATCCAAAAAAGATACGCAATTAGGTCAATTTTCGCTATTTTCATCTTCAAATGATAGTAGTTTGCTCGATGATCTAGATACGTCACTTGTAGCAACTACCAGTGAGTTACTGAGTATGGAGCGAGAAGTTTTAGGATTTTCGATAGACAAGAATCCACTCGCTCAATTCGAAGAAATAATTACTCGAAAAGTCACTAAAAAAATTGGTGAAATTACAGTAGAAGATGTAGGACTTACCTTTGTTATGGCAGGAAGTGTGGGGCGAGTGAAAAATGTTATAACAAAGAAGAATAATAGTAAAATGGCATTTGCATCGGTGTTTGATGAAACCGGTGCCATTGAAACTATTGTGTTCCCAAAAACATTCGATATGACAAAAAATATATGGTCTGCAAATACCGCAATCTTGTTTAAAGGAAAAATAGACTCCAAAGATGATGAATTAACAGTTATAATTGAAAACGCGGTCGATTTAGATAAATATTCCAAACAATGAACAATTTAGTGCTTGCCAAATCGCTTAACATCGGGTATTATTTGCTTACTCCACTTTTAGTTGGAGTTTTTTTGGGAATTCTACTTGATAAGTATTTTAAAACGCAGGGTGTTTTTATACTGATTTTCATAATTTTAGGAAGTATCAGCAGTTTTTATAATTTATATAAAGTAGCTAAAGAATCGTAATATACGCACCTTTTTATCGATAACACATGTTACACATTAGCATAAAACCTGAAGTAATTATTCACGCTTTAGGTATTTCTGTAACCAATTCACTTCTTGCTTCCATTTTGCTGACCATACTTTTTGCAATTATTTGCATGGTATTTTCCGTAAAATCAACTGATTCAAATTCTCGATTTGCTTTTTTTATTCGATTTGTATTAACAAAAGTCTATGATCTTTTCGAGTCAATTCTAAAAGATAAAACAGCTGTGTTTTTTCCTATTTTAGGAGCATTCTTTGTATATATTTTACTGTCGAATTGGATTGGACTTATTCCCGGAGTAGGTAGTGTTTTAATAGATGTTGTGCATGAAGGAGTCGTGGAACATGTTCCGCTACTACGTGCAGCAACAGCAGATTTGAATACCACTATCGCGCTTGCATTAATTTCCGTTGTACTTATTCAGGTATATGGTATAAAATATCTTGGAATCAAGAAATATGTTGGAAAATTCATAACTTTCTCTAGCCCAATAGATTTTTTTGTCGGGGTTTTAGATATTATTTCTGAATTTTCTAAAATTTTATCGTTCGCATTTCGACTTTTTGGCAATGTATTTGCAGGAGAAGTACTTCTTGCGGTCATTGCATTTTTGATTCCTGTTTTAGCATCGTTTCCATTCTTGATGCTAGAAATTTTTGTAGGACTTATACAAGCGCTCGTTTTCTCAATGTTAAGCGCTGTGTTTATAAGTATGGCGACAGCAGATCATCATTGATTATTATAAATTTACATAAATAAATATGGATGCAGATAGTGCAAAATTAATTGGAACTGCGTTAGCAATTGGACTTGGAGCTTTTGGCCCAGGTATTGGCATTGGACTTATTGGAGCAGGTGCTATGAATGCTTTAGGAAGAAATCCTGAAGCAGAAGGACAGATTCGAACGGCAATGATTTTGGCAATTGCTTTTGCTGAAGCAGTCGCTATTTATGTATTGGTTATCGCACTTATTATTAAATTTACATAATATACATGGAAGCCTTAGGAATTGATTCACATTTGTTGCTGGCACAGATGATTAATTTCATCATTTTCTTTGTATTATTCAAGAAATTCATGGCCAAGCCGCTTATTGAATTTATCAAGAAACAACATGATATTGAGCGAGAAAAAGAACGTCTTGCACAAAAAGCATTAGTCGATGAAGAAAAGAATGCGGTTAAAGTTGAAGAGGTGCTAAAAAAAGCTCGACAAGAAGCAGCGGAAATAATTGCAGATGCAAAAGCTACTGCAAAAAAAGTCGAGGACGAACTTTTGAAGAAAGCACATGAAGATGTTGCTGCTTTAAAGACTAAAGCATCATTGCAACTGGAAAATGATAAAAAAGAGCTCATGTCACAACAGCATGAAGCTGTTGTCCGTGCAAGCAGTGCTTTAGTAAAGACTGTGCTCGCCGATGTTCTTGATAAAAAATCACAGGAACAAATTATGGAAGCATTCCTAAAGAAAGCTAAATCAGTTAATTAATATCGATCATGGATCTTACACCCGCATTAAAGCAAAAATTAAAGTCGCTTGTTTCTGAAAAAGTACGAGAACTGGCAGAGCAGCAGGTAGTTGTTACAACGGCAGTAGCACTGTCGGAAAGTCAAAAAAAAGCTTTCCAAACAACATTTCCAAAGCTTGATGGAGTAACGGTAACGTATAAACAAGATAATTCTTTAATTGCAGGATTTGTTATTGAATTTGGGTCGTCGATAATTGATGCTTCACTTGCATCGCAAATAGACGCCTACATGCCATCCTGAAATTGCTCAGGATCTTAAAAAAACTATTATGAACATTGCTGATCAAATAATTGCAGAAATCGAAGCTTCAGCTAAGAAAAAACCAGCGTTAACAGCTTCCAATGTAGGAGTCGTTGCGCAAGTAAAAGATGAAGTTGTATTTATCGAAGGCATGACCGGAGTTGGATACGGAGAGACACTTATTTTCAAAAATGGTGCTACGGGAATCGTTATTGATTTACTCGAAGACGGTGTCGGGGCAATTGTATTTGGTGATTATGTTTCAATTTCACAAGGTGAAACAGTTAAAGCAACTGGCGATGTTTTAAGTATTCCTGTATCGGAAAATTACATTGGTCGAATTGTGGATGGAGTAGGTAACCCCATTGATGGCAAAGGAGCCATTGCGGCCAAGAAAATGTATCCAGTTGAAAAAGTTGCTCCAGGTATTATCTATCGAAAGTCAGTATCAGAACCAGTGCAAACGGGAATTAAGGCAATTGATGCGCTCGTTCCTATTGGACGTGGTCAGCGCGAATTGATTATTGGTGATCGAGGAACAGGAAAAAGTACCATTGCTATTGATACAATCCTCAATCAGAAAAAAGAGAATATGGTATGTATCTATAACATAATTGGTCAAAAACGATCAAATACAGCTACCATTATTGAACTGCTTCGCTCAAAAGGAGCACTTGATTACACTATTGTTGTTGCTGCAACCGCATCTGATCCTGCAGCAATGCAGTATATTGCCCCTTATTCTGCAACTGCTATTGCTGAGTATTTCCTTGACCAAGGCAAAGATGTATTAATTGTGTATGATGATTTAACCAAGCACGCCTGGGCATATCGACAAATTTCACTCATTTTGCGTCGTCCAGCGGGTCGTGAAGCCTATCCTGGAGACGTTTTTTATCTTCATTCCCGATTACTTGAGCGTGCATGTAAGATTGATGCTAAATATGGTGGCGGATCAATTACGGCTCTTCCTATTATTCAAACGCTCGAAGGTGACGTTTCTGCATATATTCCAACAAATGTCATTTCCATTACCGATGGTCAAATTTTCTTGGAATCAGACTTGTTTAATGCTGGTATTCGACCCGCAATTAATGTGGGAGTTTCAGTATCACGCGTAGGAAGTTCTGCTCAAACCAAAGCGATGAAACAAGTTGCAGGTAAACTGAAAAATGATTTAGCTCAATATCGTGAACTTGCCGCATTTGCGCAATTTGAATCTGAACTTGATGAAAAAACAAAGCAGTTTATTGATCGCGGTGCACGAATGACGCAGCTACTGCGACAAAAGAAGAATGTTCCTCTTTCACTTGCTCAACAAGTAACGCTTTTATGGGCAGGCGCGAATGGATATTTAGATTCGATTCCTACTAAAGATATCCAAAAGTTCGAGACAGAATTTGTTGAATTTATGCAAACAACGCACTCAGATCTACTAAAAAAGATCGATGCAGATAAAAAAATCGATGAAAAGAATGAGGCTGAACTAAAAAAGATCGTTGAAAAGTACATAAAGTTAGTTACGAAGTAGATCGTCATGCTGAACTTTGCGCCTCTGGCGGATCAGTATCCCATGAGATCCTGAACCGAGTTTAGGATGACAGGAAAAATATAATAACATGAATTTCCGAGAAGTACGAAAAAAAATTAAAACAATTGGGAATGTAAAAAAAATTACAAATGCTATGCAAATGGTTTCTGCTGTTAAAATGCGAAAAGCACAGCAGGTTGCCCTTACAGGACGTCCTTACCGAGCTGTATTAACCAATATGATTGCTCGAATTGTAAAGACTGCTGGTACTTCTGAATCGAGCAATGTACTTATTTCAGGACTTGCACAAAAGAGTGGTAAAAATCTATACATTGTTGTTTCCTCGAATAAAGGACTTGCAGGAAGCTTTCACTATGGTCTTCTTAAGCATCTTTATTCAAATATCGACTTAGACAAGAGTAGTTTTATTGTGATTGGAAAAAAAGCGATCGATTTTTTAAATAGTGTCGGCGCGAACATTATAGCTGATTTTTCAACCAGCACTTCTTTTGCCGATGATGCGTCTTCTATGTTTACTATGGCTCGAAAAGAGTTTGAAGCAGGTACATATGAGAAAGTTTATGTCGTTTATAACTCGTTTGTTTCATCTTTTACATCTGCACCTACAATCAAATTATTGTTACCTGTTTCACAAATAAGCATTAATTCATTAGAACAATCAGATAACACAAATTATCTCATTGAGCCTTCTTCTGAAGAAGTCTTAGGACCATTGCTTAATGATTTTTTAACCGAGGAAGTCCGAAGTGCAGTTTTGGATTCTCAAGCAAGTGAACATAGCGCACGAATGCTCGCTATGAAAAATGCTACCGATAGCGCTACCGATATTATTACTAATTTAACATTGCTGCGAAATAAGATTCGTCAGTCAAGTATTACAGGTGAATTACTTGATATGATTGGCGCATCGCAAAGTAGCTCATAACATATATCAATTATGAATACCGGAAAAATCATTGAAATTCGAGGAGTTGTTGTTGACGTTCAATTTAAACAAGGAGAAACGCCAAATGTATATGAAGCATTAACAGTGCAACTTGATAAAGATACTGAGCTTGTTTTGGAAGTCCAAACAATTATGGATGATGGGCGAGTTCGAACCGTTGCCATGGGAAGTACACAAGGGTTAAAGAGAAATTTGCCGGTTAAAGCAACAGGCGAAGGTATTACTGTTCCGGTTGGAAAAGAAACATTAGGACGACTTTTTAATGTGCTAGGAGAACCAGTAGACTCACTAGGAGCAATCAAGAGTAAAAAACGTCTTCCTATTCATCGTGACGCCCCTACCTTAGTAAATCAAGATGTTAAACAAGAGGTTTTCGAAACGGGAGTTAAAGTCCTCGATCTTCTTGCCCCTTTCATTAAAGGAGGAAAAATTGGTATTTTTGGAGGTGCAGGAGTTGGAAAAACTGTCCTTATTCAAGAACTTATTCGAAATGTCGCCACCGAGCACGGAGGAGTATCGGTATTTACCGGAGTTGGAGAACGTACTCGTGAAGGAAATGATTTGTGGAATGAAATGAAGGAATCAGGAGTACTTGAAAAAACAGCACTGGTATTCGGACAAATGAACGAACCTCCAGGAAACCGTTTGCGAGTAGCTTTAACCGGAGTTACTATGGCCGAACATTTCCGTGATGAAGCTGGTCAAGACGTGCTTCTCTTTATTGATAATATGTTCCGTTTTGCACAAGCGGGTTCAGAAGTTTCTGCTCTTTTGGGTCGAATCCCTTCAGCTGTAGGATATCAACCAACACTCGCTTCTGAAATGGCAGGTCTGCAAGAAAGAATTACATCAACCAACAAAGGATCTATTACATCAATGCAAGCTGTGTATGTGCCTGCTGATGATTATACAGACCCTGCTCCGGTTGCAACATTTGCCCATTTGGACGCATTAATTTCATTGGAGCGTTCGCTTGCAGAACAGGCACTGTATCCTGCTGTGGATCCACTTAACTCCTCGTCACGAGCATTAGATCCGGACATCGTAGGTCAAGAGCACTATGATATTGCTATGGAAGTACTTCGAATTCTGCAACGATACAAAGATTTACAGGATATTATCGCGATCTTAGGTATCGAGGAGTTGTCGGAAGAAGATCGAAAATTGGTAAACCGAGCACGAAAGATTCAAAAGTTTTTAACACAGCCAATGTTCGTAGCTGAAGCATTTACTGGACTTTCTGGTAAGTATGTAAAGCGAGCCGACACCGTTTCGGGATTTGCACAAATAATTCAAGGCAAGCTCGACGACAAGCCAGAACAAGCTTTTTACATGATTGGCGACATTAGCGAGGTTAAATAAATACTCTTGGTCATCTTAAGCAAGAGCCGAAGGACCTAGTAATGTGTCATCCTGAACTTGTTTCAGGATCTCAAATATGCAATTACAAATAATTACTCCACAAAAGATTACTTTTGAAGGTGAAGTTAGTTCTATTACTGTTCAATCTGCAGCTGGAGAGATTACAGTACTGAGAAATCATGAGCCACTTTTTACCATGCTCAACCCTGGAGTAATCAAAATCAAAAAAGCAGGAAATGATGAATTTCTGGCAATTGGAGGAGGATATTTGGAAACAAATAAACAAAAAACAACGTTAGTAGTCTCACGAGCATACGGCCAAGATGAAATTGACGCAGGTGAAATCAAGCGCGCTCAAGATGAAGCGGAACGTATACTTAAATCTGCAGTTACTGAGACCGAACGGCAACAGGCGCTGGAAATGTTCCGCCGATCTGCAATCGACGCAAAATTACTCTCAAAAGTCTCACGAAAGAAGCACTAATTGCTGTTGATTATTCTTGTTGACACCTATTCTATTCTCTGGTATCATACTACCAATGAATATGCTCATTAAGCATTTAGCGTAAGGCACTATTGGCGATCACATATCGATCTCCCAAACAGCCTTCATAAGCATATCTTTGGACGTTTTGCTGTTTAACGGGTAATCCAAGGATAACAAGTTAGAATTCTGGGCCCATGGCGCAATGGTAGCGCACCTCGTTTGCAACGAGGGGGTTAGGAGTTCGAGTCTCCTTGGGTCCACCGGCTTTAGGGATCGGGAAGTAGTAATCACCAAGTGGTGATTGCCAGTTCCTAATTTCTAAGCTTGGAATCAGCCGCACATTAACAATTAGCAGTATAAGGTAGAAAAGTCGCATCTAATTTTTTATATGTTTATATTTCCCGTGTTTGGGGAAATATATTCTGATTTGTGAGACATTGTCTCAAATTTTTCGAGATCGTAACTAACGTTAATGGTGGATGCCTTGGCAATTTGAGCCGAAGAAGGACGTGTATGTAAGCACGATATCGTCGATGAGCCCTTAAATAGGCGCTATCAATCGGCGGTTTCCGAATGGGACAACCCTGTTCATAGTAATATGAATAAACCGCCTTTGGGCGGTAGGCAACCCGGTGAACTGACACATCTTAGTAACCGGAGGAATATAAAACAATAGTGATTCCGTCAGTAGCGGCGAGCGAAAGCGGAACAGTCTAAACCGAGTCTTCGGACGAGGGGTTGCGGGACTTGCAATATGGAATTATTTTTTAATAACAGAGTTCGCTGGGAAGCGAAGCCATAGAGGGTGATAGCCCCGTATGTCAAATTAAAAAGTATCCTAGCGAGATTCCCAAGTACCACGGGACACGGAAAACCCTGTGGGAAGCTGGGGCGGTCATG